>DATBMA010000072.1:0-26049 GCA_036555105.1 Acidimicrobiia bacterium | reverse complement strand
CGTAGGACTGCCCGATAGCATTGGCGGGTGGCCGACCCCGAAACAGCCCAAGTCGACTTCGGGCCAAACATCTGGCTGGTTGACGAGGTCTACCGCCAGTACCTCGAAGACCCTGAGTCGGTGAGCGAGGCCTGGCAGGAGTTCTTCGAGGACTATCGCCCCCAGAGCCCGGTGCTCAACGCGGTACCGGTCCCGGCGGCTCAGCCCGTGATCGAGCCGCTTGCGCCGACGACTGCCGCTCCCACCTCGGTAGTGGAGGTGCCAAGTCCAGATGGCGCGGCCGCGACACCGGCCGGCGCGGACGGGGCCGAGCCGGAGCCGTTGCGAGGAGCGGCCGCGGTGGTTGCCGACCGGATGGAGGCCAGCCTCGAGGTCCCCACGGCCACTTCTGTTCGCTCCATTCCGGCCAAGCTGCTCGAGGTCAACCGGCTGATCATCAACAACCAGCTGCGCCGTCTCACCGAGCGGGCCAAGGTGAGCTTCACCCACCTGATCGGCTGGGCGGTGGTGAAGGCCCTGAAGGAATATCCGGCTCTCAACGTTGCCTACGCCGAGATCGATGGCCAGCCACATTTGACGCGGTTCCCGCACGTGAACCTTGGCCTCGCCATCGATGTGGAGCGGAAGGACGGGACCCGCGGGCTACTCGTTCCCAACATCAAGCAGGCCGACACCTTTGACTTCAAGCAGTTCTGGATCGCCTACGAAGATCTGGTGCATCGAGCCCGCACAAACCGGCTGGAGCTGGCAGAGTTCGCCGGCACCACCGCCACCCTCACCAACCCAGGCACCATCGGGACTGTCCAGTCGGTGCCTCGCCTGATGCCGGACCAGGGGGTGATCATCGGGGTTGGGGCGATCGCCTACCCCCCCGAGTACCAGGGGTCCGACCCGGCCTTTCTCGCTCGCCAGGGGATGGGAAGGGTGGTGACCCTCACCTCGACATACGACCACCGTGTGATCCAAGGCGCCCAGTCAGGTGAGTTGCTGGCGTTCATCCACCGGCTGCTGCTGGGTGAGGAAGGCTTCTACGAGGAGATCTTCGAGGCGCTCGAGGTCCCGTACACGCCGGCGCAGTGGGCGGTCGACGACAACCCGCCCATTGGCAGTGCCCGCTGGGCCGAGAAGCAGGCGAATGTCTTCCGGCTGATCGACGCCTACCGGGTGCGGGGGCATCTCATCGCCGATCTCGATCCTCTGCGCCAGAAGAAGCCGACCATGCACTCCGAGCTCGACCCTCGCACCTACGGGCTCACCATCTGGGACCTCGACCGTGAGTTCGCCTGCGCAGGCATTGGAGGTGTCCCTGTCCTGCCCCTCGGCGACATCCTCGCCAGGCTGCGCAACGCCTACTGCCGCACCGTCGGCATCGAGTACATGCACATGCAGGACACGCTGGAGAAACAATGGCTGCAGGAGCGGGTTGAGATCCCGCGGACCGATCTGACGCGGGACGAGCAGTCGCGCATCCTCCACAAGCTGAACCAGGCCGAGGCCTTCGAGCGCTTCCTCCACACCAAGTACGTCGGGCACAAGCGCTTCGGGCTCGAAGGCGCAGAGTCCCTGATCCCCCTGCTCGATGCGCTGCTCGGCTCGGCAGCCGAAGCGGGCATGGACGAAGTGGTCATGGGGATGTCCCATCGGGGAAGGCTCAACGTCCTCGCCAACATCATCGGGAAGAGCTACGAGAAGATCTTCCGGGAGTTCGAGGGGGATCTCGACCCCGACACCACCGGAGGCTCCGGCGACGTCAAGTACCACCTCGGATTCACCGGCAAATACGACTCCACCGCCGGGATGATCGGAGTCCAGGTCGTGGCCAACCCCAGCCATCTGGAGGCTGTGGATCCCGTGCTGGAAGGGGTGGTGCGCGCCAAGCAGGAGAAGCGCGGCAAGGAGGGATACCTGCAGGTGATGCCGGTCCTGATGCACGGTGACGCCGCCTTCGCCGGCCAGGGAGTCGTCGTGGAGACGTTCAACCTCTCTGGGCTGCGGGGCTACCGGACCGGTGGCACCGTCCACATCGTGATCAACAATCAGGTCGGGTTCACCACCTCGACCCTCGATGCCCGCTCGTCGTTCTATGCCACCGATGTCGCCAAGACGGTGCAGGCACCCATCATCCACGTCAACGGGGACGACCCCGAGGCCGTGGTGCGGGTCGCCCGCCTCGCCTTCGAGTTCAGGCAGGCGTTCAACAAGGACGTTGTGATCGACCTCGTCTGCTATCGACGGCGCGGTCACAACGAGGGTGACGAGCCCTCCTACACCCAGCCGCTGATGTACAGGTTGATCGACCAGCACCGGTCGGCGCGCAAGCTCTACATGGAACGTCTGGTCAATACAGGCGCCATCACCGTCGAGGAGGGAGACGCCGCCCTCTCGGACTTCCACGAGATCATGGACCGGGCCTTCCAGGAGACCCGGCACTCGGAGCCGGTGCCGCGAGTGGACAAGCCGGCAGCAGCTCCATCCGAGGAGCCCGACACTGCGGTGGATCGTCGGAAGTTGCAGGAGATCCTGCTCTTCTGCACCAGTCCGGGGGGCCGATTCACCATTCATCCCAAGCTCACCAAAGCCCTCGACGAGCGGGCCGAGGCCTACGGCACCGGTTACTTTGATTGGGCCACCGCCGAGGCCCTCGCCCTCGGCTCGCTGGCCATGGAAGGCGTGCCGGTTCGGTTGGCAGGCGAGGACTCCCGCCGCGGGACCTTCAGCCATCGCCACGCCGAGCTCACCGACTACCGGACCGGGGAGGACTGGGCACCGCTCGAAGTTCTCGCCCCCAACACCAGGGTGCGCATCGTCGACTCGCTTCTCTCCGAATACGCGGCGGTGGGATTCGAGTACGGCTACTCGGTCGAGTGGCCGGAGGCCTTGGTGTTGTGGGAGGCGCAGTTCGGAGACTTCGCCAACGGTGCCCAGGTGGTGATCGATCAGTTCATTGCCGCCGGGGAGGCGAAATGGGGCCAGCAGTCCGGCCTGGTGATGCTGCTGCCGCATGGGTTCGAGGGCCAAGGCCCCGAACACTCCTCGGCCCGGATAGAGCGCTTCCTGGAACTCTGCGCAGACGACAACCTGAGGGTCGTCAATCCCTCCAGTACCGGCCAGTACTTCCACTTGCTCCGCCGACAAGCCCTGCTCAGGCCGCGCAAGCCTCTCATCGTCTTTACCCCGAAGTCGTCGCTGAGAGCGAGGGAGTCGTTCTCACCCGTGACGGTGCTGTCGGAAGGGCGTTTCGAGCCTGTCTTCGACGACGACGATCTGCCGGAGGGTGCGAGGCGTCTGGTGCTCTGTTCGGGCAAGGTCTACTTCGACCTGGCTCGCCGCCGGGAAGCAGCCGAATTGGAAGACGTCGCCCTGGTCAGGGTGGCGCAGCTCTATCCGATTCCTGAGCAACGGCTGGCCGCGCTGGCGTTCCGACATCCTCAGGCGGAGCTGGTCTGGTGCCAGGAGGAGCCGGAGAACATGGGAGCCAACCGATTCCTCTGGCATCACCTGCGAAGGATCTTCGCCAGGGAACCGATCTACGCTGGCCGCCGGCCCGCTGCCTCGCCCGCCACCGGATCGCTCAAGGTCCATCAGGACGAGCAAGCGCGTCTGGTGGACCAGGCCCTGGGGCTCTGACCCGGCGGCCTCGGCCTGTCAGACCTGGGGCGGGGGGATGTAGGTGGCGGTCGAGAAGAAGGCCCCCTCGCGCTCGAGCACGAACGTCGACGACTTCCGATAGTCGTGATGGGGCGGGATCCTGAGCCCCCGGCCCTCCAATATGCCGATGATGTAGGGGATGACGTCTCCGTGACTGCACAGAAGCGCATTCACCCCGATCAGGCCCTCGACCAGGTCCAGTGGTGCCTGGTCCTCACCTTCGGCCAGCGCCTCTGAGATCTCGACCTCCAGCCCCCGTTGTTCCGCCAGCTGCTCGACGCTCATGACACAACGCACGTAGGGGCTCGAGATGATCCGTTCAAGCGGCTTGCCCTCCATGGCCGCGACGATCGCTGCCGCCTGCTTCTTCCCCTTCGGACTGGCTGGGCGGAGCCGGTCGTCGCCTTTCCAAGCACTCCGGTTGCCCGCTGCCACGTGCCTGAGCAGGTACACGGTTCCGGGCACGGTCGCCTCATAGCGCCCGAGCACCTCGCGATCACGGTCATAGGTGAGAAACGAGCGGGCCTCCGCCAGCTTCATCCACCTCGTCTCGTCGACCTCAGGGTTCGGCGCGAACCGACCGTTGCCTTCGGACCGCATCGCGAACCACTCGACCCGCTTGGGCGACTCGTTGACCAGGTACTCGGTCGGCCCCAGGGCACGGGTGATCGTCGCTTCCTGGCCGGTCTCCTCGAGGACCTCACGCAACGCTGCCTCGGGGGCGCCCTCATCGGGGTTGTACTTCCCCTTGGGCAGGCTCCAGTCGTCGTAGCGGGGCCGATGGACCAGCAGCACCTCGTCCGCTCCGGAGAGCTTGCGAAACACGACTCCTCCGGCGGCAAGGATCAGAGGCGGGTTGTCCTCACTCAACGGGAATCGAGGTTATTGCTCGCGCGCCGGGAGGCAAATGCTGTGGACGAGGGCTCGGAGGCAGTGGTCAGATCGATCGAGACCGCGCCGCAAATGCGGCACCGACGCCGAACGATTCCTCCTCCCACCTCGCGGGGGGATCCATATCTGTGTCGGCCGGCGCGACAGTCGGAACGGGCCCGACGGCTCGGCCTCCTACGGGCGGCGGGCATCGAAAGACAGGCTACGCCCGCATTTCGCGGCGTCCAGAGAGAATTACGCCCAGCCGATCCGCTGCCTGATCGACATCGGCGACGCACTCGACCAAGGAGCTGTCGGCGTCGACCCGGGCTCCAAGCAATTCGACCAGCTCCTGCCACGCGGGGCCGACCGCGAACTGGGGACGATGCCGCCCCCCTGCCCGGCTCGCCACGAAGTTGTCGTTCCAGGCAACGATCAGTTCGGCCGCGGTGCCCAGGCTCCCGGGGAGAGCGATGGTGGCGTCTGCCATGTTGACGAGGGTGGCGATGCGCTCACCGAGCGTCTCGGCGTGAGTCTCTTCGGTTAGATGGGGGTTGCCGCCCCCGCGCATCGGGAAGAGCGAAGGGGCAGTGACCCCAAGCACTCTGGCTCCTGCCGCTCGAGCCCCGGCCGACACCGCCTCCATTGTCCCGCCGTAACCGCCGTTCGCCACGGCGAATCCCATCTCCCCGAGGCGGTGGCCCAAGCGCGTCGCCTCCGCGTATCCAGGCTCGGAGTCCCTGGTCTGTGACGATCCGAATACAGCCACGATCGGTGTCCGGTCAACCATGTTTCGGTCAGTATGGCCAGAGGTGGGGTACGACGGCTTGGGAGGCGGCCTTGCCTACGATTTCGGCCGGCGAGGAACCGACTGGGCTCGTCGCTCGTCGAAACACCATGAAGCGGTTCGTGACTCTCTCTCTGCTGGTACTGGCGATGATGGGTTGGGCAGGCCCCGCCCGTGCCTGCAGCTGTGCGTTGGCCGAGCCGCAGGAACTTCTCAAGGGAAGCCCGGCCGCCTTCATCGGGACCCTCACCGCCCAGCGGACTACCAACGTCCAGGGCCGCTCCGTCTTCTTGTTCGACGTGGAGGCCGTATATGCGGGGGACATCGGCCGCGAGGTGGCCGTCTACTCGGCCGGCGACAGCGCCGCCTGCGGTCTCTCATCTCCGGTGGGCCAGCGGCTGGCGGTCTTCGCCTCGCTCAACGGGTCCGACCTCGAGAGCAATCTCTGTTCGATTGCCGACGTCGATCAGACCACCTCCCAGCTCGGATCAGGGGCACCACCATCTGCCACCGGGACCATCGGGGTCCCGCCCGATATCGAGCGTCCTACCCGGGTCGATTGGCAGGGGGTCGGATTGGCGGTCGGGGGACTGGCGCTGGTCGGCGGGGTCTGGCTGATCACCCGCCAGCGGGCCCGCGCCGTCTGAGCGGTCGGCTCGGTACGGTCCCCTCATTCCAGAAGATGAGGAGGGCGATGGCCTACCAGTACCACACGGAGGCGGTGTTCCTGGAGGAGAAGATGTTCATGCGGACCGGGGCCCACAGCACGGAGGCGATCAACGCCCTCGCCTCGAGGTTCAACCAATTGGCTACCGACGGCTGGGAGCTGTTCCAGATCGCCGAGGTCAACGTGGTGGGGAAGATCTTCAAGGCGGATGACCGGAGGGGAGTCACGGTCGCGTTCTTCCGCAGGGCGGCTACCGCCTGAGACTGCTCAGCCGGCCAGGGCCTAACCAGCCGCGGGTGAAACAGGGAACGAGTATGGAGGAGAGACCAGCGGCCACGGCATGAGGTCGTTGCCCCCGTCTGCCGGCGCCAACACGAGCCGATATCTGCCGCTAGCAGGCCGGTCTACCTCGATTGTGTGATACCCACTCGAGGTCGTGGCCCGGATCCGCCGAATCTCGGCCGACTGGATCGAGCCGTCGAGCATTCGGACAAGAATGAGGTCGAACGGACAGGCTGGCACGATCAAGTCGGCCCGATCGTCTGGGACCAATTGCCCGTCGTCTACCAACGTGACTGTTGGGCCACCATCGCAAGCGATCTGGTTATCAACATGGAATGCCGTCGCAATTGTCTGGACCTGAGCGATGTCGCATTCCTCGTTCTCCGGTGGGAAAACCTTGAGGGCCGCAACGACTCCGTCAAGTTCCTCTGGAGGGGTACCCGCTGCCGGTAGGAACTCGGTTACCGCAAAGAGACATCGAGCTTCCGAAGCTCCGACATCAAACTCAGCGAATCGGCGCGCTTCGGTCCCCGGCCTATTGGCTACAGCCAGGTCCACTGCCGGAGCAGTGAGTACACGTTGAAAGTCGACGAGAAGTGATGTGGACAGGTCGTAGTGCAGCTCATCTGCGCAAGTCGAAGAAGACTCGCAGACCACTGCTGCGCGCCGCATCGCTGATGTCACAACGACAAGGTCTTGGTCAGACAGCGTCGTGTCTTCATCTATGGCGATGCCCAAGGCTTGAGTGAACCCACCTATCGCAGAAGTTGTCGTGTCTGGCGAGGAGGTCGTCGAAGCGGGCAGACGACAGGATGACAGGGCGAAGAAGAGGAGAATAGGCACCGCTTCCGACAGCGAATGTCTACGAGGGATCATGGCCCCGGATCGAGGCCGATGTCAGAAGGTCTTACAGAGATCGCTCTCTCCGTTCTGCCCGTAGGCCCAGAGGATCCCGTCCTCGGTCCACTCATGTGCTCCAACATTCCCCCAGGCCTTCTGTGACCCTTGGTTGTAGGACTTGTCGTGAACCTGGTCCACATTCGTATTGGACAATGCCGCGGCTCCTCGGAACCTACTCCCTGGGCTGTGGGTTGGAGGCGAGAAATTCGCGAATCGCGTGCCGGTGAGCGACGCCTGCTCATCCGGCCAGGGCCTGATTGATTCCAGCCAGCACGCGGGGGACCGTCACCAGCGCGTGCTTCTCGATGGCGAACTGCGGCCAGGGTGCGTCGAACCCGCTGATCCGGACGATGGGCCCCTGCAGCGCGTACATCGCCCGCTCGGCGACGACAGCCGAGACGTCCGCGCCGACACCGGCGGCACCCTGCGGCTCTTGGACGACGAGGAGCCTGCCCGTGCGCTCCACCGATCCGATCACCGTCTCCCGATCCCAGGGGAACAGGGTGCGTAGGTCGATCACCTCGATGGAAGCCTCTGACCTCTCCGCCGCCTCCAGGCAGACCGGCACCATTCCCCCGTAGGTGACGATGGTGAGATCGTCCCCGCTCCGCCGCACCCTGGCGCGCCCGATCGGTATGAGGTAGTGCTCCGCCGGCACCTCCTCCCGCCCCGCCCGGTACAGCACCTTCGGCTCGAGGAAAATCACCGGGTCCTCACTCTCCAGTGCGGCGGCGAGCAGCCCCTTGGCGTCGTATGGCGAGGACGGGCACACCACCACGAGGCCAGGGGCATGCACGAAATAGGCCTCGGGGGAGTCGCAATGGTGCTCGTGCGCTCCGATCCCCGCCCCGCTGGGGAACCGAACCACGACCGGCATCCCCACCTGGCCTCTCGTCCGGTATCGGAAGCGACCGAGATGGCTGACGATCTGGTCGAAGGCCGGATAGACGAAGCCGTCGAACTGAACCTCGGCTATCGGCCTGGCTCCGGCCACCGCCATGCCGACCGCGGTTCCGACGATCCCCGACTCGTTCAGCGGGGTGTCGATGACCCGTCCGGCCCCGAACCGTTCCTGCAGGCCTTCGGTGATGCGGAACACTCCTCCGACCTTGCCCACGTCCTCACCGAGCAGGATCGTCTCTGGACGGAGCCCCATCCCTTGGTGAAGTGCCGTGTTCAAGGCGTCGGCCATCGTCATCGGGCGGCGAGGGCCCGAGGGCTCCGGGTCGGTCCCGATCGACCAGATCTCGTCGGCGGCGAATTCCGTCAGTTGCTCCCCGGCGGCCACTTGGACCTCGTGGAGCTCCTCCACCAGCAAGGCGGGGATGCGTTGATACGCATGCCGGATCGCCTCGTCGCGACTCGGCAGCGGCTTCGCCTCGATCTCGGTGATGGCGGCCTCGACCAGGTCGCCTACCTCCATGGCCACCTTCTCGGCCACCTGGTCGTCGAGCTCACCCCGCTCGGCCAGATATGCCCGCAGTCGGTCGATCGGGTCCCGCAGACGCCACTCTGTCTCCTCAGCCTCGTCCCTGTAAAGGTGGGCATCGTCGGCCGTGGCGTGAGGCCCGAACCGGTAGCACACCGCCTCGATCAGAGTGGGCCCGCCACCTGACCTGGCCTTGGCCACTGCCGCCGCGGTGGCCTGATAGACCGCCACCACGTCCATGCCGTCGACCCTCACGCCTTCGAACCCATAGGCCTCGGCTTTTTGGGCGATGGTCGGTGACGCCGTCTGCAGGTCGTACGGCACCGAGATCGCATAGAGGTTGTTGGCACAGAAGAAGACCGTCGGGGTCTTCCACACGCCCGCGAAGTTCATCCCGGAGTGGAAGTCGATCTCACTGGTAGCCCCGTCTCCGAAGTAGACGGCGGTGACCGACTCGCGCCCCTCCAGCTTGGTCACATACGAGTGACCGACCGCGTGGGGGAGCTGGGTGGCGATGGGCACGGTCACGACCGCCATCCCGTACTTCTTGACATCCCATGACGAGTTGGGCAAGCCCCGCCAGTAGGACATCACCACCTCGGCAGGCATCCCCCTTGCCAGTTGGACTCCGTGCTCTCGGTAGGAGGGGAAGACGAAGTCGCCGGGGGCGAGGGCGAGGGCCGATCCGATCTGGGTGGCCTCCTGCCCCTCGAGCATGGCGTAGGTGCCGATCCGACCCTGCCGCTGCAAGGCGAGCATGCGGCGGTCGAACTCGCGGGAGAGGACCATCAGGCGGTACATCTCTGCCAGGAGATGGGAGGGGATCATCGGGTCATCCCCGACCAGCCTCCCGGACGGGTCGAGGATGCGAAGGGTTTCGAAGCCAGGCTCGTCCGCGACGGGCGCCGCCACGAGCGCGAGTCTGCCACATGAGGAAGTACCAAGTACCAAGTACCAAGTACCAAGACTGGAGCCCGGCGGCTGCGCCGAGCAGTGACCGACGGCTCCACGCCATTTTGGGGAGCCGTTGCTCACCTCCGCTTCAAGGGCTGAGGCTCCCGTCTGAGTACTGAGTACTGGATCGTGAGGGACTGGCGGAGAGGCCAATGCGTCCGCCCCGCTACCCTCTTATCGTGCCCCGGCTTCGGCCTGCCTTGCAGCACATCGACCCATACCGGCCCGGCAGGCCTATCTCGGCAGTGGCGAGAGAGCTCGGGATCGCTCCCGAAGACATCGTCAAGCTGGCCTCCAACGAGTCGCCGCTGCCGCCCTTCCCCGAGGTGCAGGAAGCCATCAGCGCCGCCACCTTCGAGCTGAACCGGTACCCGGACAACGACGAGCACGACCTGGCAGAGGCGGTGGCCGCCCGGGTGGGCGTAGAGCCAGACCATCTCTGGTTCGGGGGCGGATCGACCGAGTTGCTGTCGGTGATGGCCAACGCCTTGGGAGGACCCGACACTTCGGCGGTCTACGCCTGGCCGGCGTTCATCATCTACCGGCTCGCTTCGCTCCAGGCCGGGAGCAGGCAGATCGAGGTGCCGCTGGCCGAGGGGCACCGTCATGACCTCGAGGCCATGGCCGCGGCTGTTGCCGACGATACGTCGGTGGTCTTCATCTGCAATCCCAACAACCCGACCGGGACCCATGTCGCCGCAGAGGCAGTGTCCTACTTCCTCGGCTCGATTCCCGAAGACGTGGTGGTGGTGATCGACGAGGCTTATCACGAGTTCGTGACTGCCTCCGACTATGCGACGGCTGTGCCTCAGGTCCTGCAGCATCCCAACCTGGTAGTCACCCGCACTTTCAGCAAGGTCTACGGGCTCGCGGCGCTGCGACTCGGCTACGCGGTGGCCGATCCCGAGCTGATCAAAGGCTTTCGCCGGGCCCAGAACCCCTTCACGGTCAACTCTCTGGCTCAGGTCGGAGCGATCGAAGCCCTCCGCCATCCCGGAAGGGTGGCCGAGCGCAGCCGCATGATCACCAGCGGCCGAGATCTGATCGAGAAGGAGTTGACCGCGCGGGGCATTGAGCGCAGTGACAGCCAGGCCAACTTCGTCTACTTCCGCATCGGTAGGGACAGCGAGGCTGCCTTCCGAGAGTTCCTGCAACGCGGTGTGATCGTGCGCCCGTTCGAGGATGGGTGGCTGCGGGTGACGGTTGGGACCGAAGAGGAGGACTCAAAGCTGCTCGCGGCGCTCGACGACATCGTCGATCATCAGCCCTCGGTCTGACCGGCTTGCGTTACGGCTTGTAGCTGGTCCCGTCTCTCGCCATCAGGTAGCTACCACCTCAGCCTGGAGATGAGACCGCTAGGATTTCGCTGATTCACTCACGCCGAGGGAACCCGTGAGGACCGCAAAGTACTGTTGGGCGCTCGCACTGGCTCAGGTCTTGTCGATGGTCGGGATCCAACCCGCGGCCAACGCATACATGCAGGAGCCTCACATTTGTAACGCGCAGACGATTCAGTGGAAATTCTCGACGGATGGGGGGTGGACCGACGCCAAGAAGGGGTGGGTCCGGGCTGCGATCAACACCCTGGACAACGAACTGGACTACGACGGGACCGGACTCGTAAGCATCACAGAGTCGACTTCGTCCACAGCAACTCTTGTTCGGATTCTCAATCAGCCGATGGCTGAATACGGGGGTTCAGACTGTTTCGCCACTCCTCAAGCTTGGGTGAACTCCAACTTTTCAGCTGCAAAGTTCTATTACCACGTGGGGCGCCATGAGATGTTCCATCTGCTTGGGGGATCACACAGTGGGCTGGAGGATTCTCGAAATGGTGATAACCCAGCCACCATGGCGACCTGTATCGACTGGGGCAACTTTTCGGCTACCAATCTGCTCAAGCAGGACGATGCTGCTTACCTGACCTGGCTTCACAGCTCCATCGCGGATAGACAACTTCACGCAAATATCGGCTTCGAGCGCGGGTTTACCTACTGGGGCCAAACAAATGGTACAGCTACGGTCCTGGGCACGGGTGGCGCGACCGGCCCCGGCAACGTTTCGTTCCTTGCGAGTGGAACTGAGCTCAACTCGTACATCTATCAGACGGTAAGGCTATGGACTGGGGGCGACAACGCCTCTTATCGCTCCCGAATCAATGTCAAAAGCCCGTCCTCGACCTATACCACCAAAGCAATGGCTCGTCTCTATCGTCAAACACTCGCTGAGTCGGGGGATAACGAGTGTTCATACGCCAATGGGCTGAGTAACCCCAACGACGCGACAACCGTTGGCGGCTATGTCATTCTGTCTGAGACGTCTGTCGCCACGATAGGTACAACATGGACGGCTCTGACTGGGTCTTGGGTGAACCCGGCGAACACGGACGGATTGCAACTTCAGATTCGTGCGTACGGTCGGTCTACCAACAGTTCAGGTATCAATACACCAATTCTCTTCGACAATGTGCGGGGAGAGGGACAATGAGTTCCCACGAGCTTGGCCGCGTACGTTGCAGCCCTCCAAGGCTTACCGGCACTCTGTTGACGGTCTTCCTAACCGCGTGTGGGGGTTATCAGGTCGCGCTGAGTCCAGAGGAAACCCCCACCGACGCTCCAATATCGACGATCAACGATGTGTTCTCCCCGTGTGCATATCCAGATGCAGATCGCGCCCCAGCCTTCGAGTACATGGAATCGGCGGCGGGCTGGCAGCAGCTCATGGATGTAAGCGATGCGGACGAAGACCAAACGAGTCCATCGATGGTCCCATCGAGGATTGGAGTCTTGGGCGAGGATGGAATTGAGTACATCGACATCACCGGGCACAGCTCGTTCTGGCCGGGCGTGAACTGGGTGTTGGCAAATGGGGGGTCGGCTTGGGCGGCGATCGCTGATCCGGCCGTTTACGAAATACAAAACTTGGTTCTCTATGTCGTGGCTGTGATGAAGGACGGGAGAACGTTCTTCCCTGGCGAGTGTCAGGCCTTGGCCCTCTATTCGCCGCTTGAGAGTAGGTTCGGTGAAGACGTGGATTCCGTGGTTCGCGCCATGCCCGGAAGTAGTCCGGACGAGTTGTCAACCCTCCTTGGTGAGGCGAGCACAGACACAACAGCGTCTACCGACATCGTTGTTCTGAACCCCGAAACTGCCAGTGCTACTCTGTTAGATAGCCTGCAGTTTTCTTTGGTCGATGCAACGATTTCGACCCCGCTAGGTGACCTCGTTATCTGTTCGAAGTCGTCCGCGGGCTGGAATGACTGCTTCCCCGCAGACGGCCGCGCTGCGGACATCGGGTACGTTGTTGACGCGTACTTGGGAGACGATGGAGTGCTTGAGTTCTGGCTGATGAACGGGGACGCGGATCTGGCGCACCCCCTCGGCCTGCTCGGTTCAATTGTTGGTTCAGACTCGGCAGGTAGGTCGCAAGATATCGCTCTGCTGGTTGCGATCGATACCGCAGGCATCCAACCTGGCGAGCCAGTCATGTCCGGGCGCGTCACTTTGCTGGAGTCGATTCCCATCGAGAAGATCGATGATCGGGTGGAGCATTGGGAAGCGCTGGAGGAGTCCGGCATGCTTGAACTCGTGTCGCCGGGCGACGAGTAGTTCCTAGATGAGGGGGTCGCCGATGAGGCTCGCCGCTGATCCCTGTACTGCGTGATCTTTGGTGGAACAGGCGGACACTGAACGTAGAACGTTTCGGAGTCGCGCCCAAGCAGGGGAGGCTCTGGGCAATTGCATCTCCGAGTTCCCTGTGGTTCGGCCTGTGGTGTTGGGCCTGCCGCGGGGTGGGGTGGTGGTTGCCGCAGCCGTTGCCGATCGAATGCGGGCACCGTTGGACGTGCTCGTCGTGCGGAAGCTCGGAGTGCCTTGGCAGCCGGAGTTGGGGATGGGGGCGATCGCCGAAGGCGGCGTCGTCGTCCTGAACTCCAGCATCATCGAGCAGGCCCACGTCACTCCGGAGCAGATCGACCAGGTGAGACGCGATGAGGAGATCGAGCTCGAGCGACGGGCCACCGCGTATCGGGAGGGACGGGCCCGCCTCGACCTGAGCGGCGCCACCGCGGTGATAGTCGACGACGGGCTCGCCACGGGCTACACGGCCAGGGCGGCGGTGGAATCGGCTGAGGGGGCCGGAGCCAAGCGGGCCCTGGTGGCGGTCCCGGTCGGAGCCGCTGAGACGGTCCGAGAGATGCGATCCGACGGGCTCGAAGTGATCTGCCTGCACGTACCTGACTGGTTCTTGGCGGTCGGCGAGTGGTACGACCACTTCGGGCAGACCTCCGACCGAGAGGTGATAGCGATTTTGGGCCAGGTCGGCTGACCGCGGCCATCCCGCCTCGTTATCTTCGGGTGACTACCGATAGGAGCCCGCATGGCGTCACTCGAAGAACTCTGTGTCGTGAAGGCCACCCTCACCCCCCGCATGCTCGGCAACATGCCGGGGGGGACTCGAATCGATTTCCCATTCGAGGGAACGGCCACCAGCTCCCGGTGGGAGGGCGAGCGGCCCGTGCGCGGAGTCGACTATGTGACCGTGCGGGGCGACGGAAACATGGACCTGGAGATCAGAGGGACGATCGGTGAGAAGCGCGAGACCGTCGCCTACCGGGCGATCGGTGTGAGCATCGTCGACAGCCCGACCCAGGCTCGACCGCACGAGCTAATCACCTTCCAGACCGGCAATGAGGATCTGGCGTTTCTCAACACCTCGATAGGGGTGGGGATCGGCGCCGGCGAGGGCGGACAGCTGGGACTGACCATCTACTTGGTCTCTCCCTGATCCAATTCGGCGGCCCGGCGGAAGTCGGGAGGCCGTTTCTCGAGGAAGGCCTGCATCCCCTCGAGATGGAGGCTCGATCGACCGAGCTCGCCCTGGGCCCTGGCTTCCCGACTTAGGGCCTCTGCCAGGTTGGAAGCGGCCGCCGCCCGCAGCAGTCTGCGATTGCTGACGAAGGCCGCGGTCGGCCCCTCAGCCAGCTCCCTGGCCCAGGCGACGGCGCTTTCCTTCACCTGGTCCGGGGGCACCAGCCGGGCCAGCCCGAGCTGAGCCGACTCCTCGGCATCCAGACGCCGGTTGGTCATCGTCAGCTCCATCGCCCGCGACAGGCCGAGGTGCTGCACCAGCGCCCAGGTCGTGCCGGTATCGGGGATGAGGGCCAAGCCGATGAACGCCGACACGAGATATGCGCTGCTGGACATCACCCGGAGGTCGCAGGCAAGGGCAAGCCCCAGCCCTGCTCCCGCCGCTACCCCGTTGATGGCGGCGATGGTCGGGACCGGCGCCTCTTCGAGCGCGTAGACCATGGGGTTGAAGCGGGCGGCGATGACCCGTGCCAAGTCGGGCCCGCCCGTCGCATAGTCATCCATGAGATCACCCAGGTCGGCTCCGGCGCAGAAGGCCTTTCCGGCACCGGTGATGACGAGTGCACGAGCCTCATCTCCTGCCCTCGATATTGCCTCCACCAAGCCGTCACTCAGCTCCTGGGTGACGGCGTTGAACTTGTCGGGCCGGGCCAGGGTGACCACGGCCACCGGACCGTCGAGGTCGAACTCGATCGCCATCTGCCCTCCGGTGTCGGGCTGCCAGCCTATGAGACCGGCGTGCACCCTGTGATCCGTCCTAGGCTCGCCGCTCGTGGCGATCGCCGATCCACATTGGCCACGGGCTGACGAATGGCTGGCTTCGGCATCCCCATCTCCGACCCTGGTCGTGGCGGGCGTGCCATGCTCGGTGGCGTCTCTCACTCCGAGCCGGGCCGATCTGGCGCCGGGTGAGATGCGGGAGGCGTTGGGCAGGTTCAGCGTCTTCGACTCGGAGAGTGGGCAAAGGCTCGATCAGCTGGCGGTGCTCGATCGGGGGGACTGGGACCTGCAGTGGCTCGACACCCCGGCGTCTCAGCAGGGGATTGCGGAGCGCGCCGCCGGCCTGGTCGAATCCCATTCGGGTCCCGGCCCAGTCTTCTGCTTCCTGGGGGGCGACAACGCCATCACCCGTCCTCTCCTCAATGGATTGCGCGCTGGCCGGCTGACGGCGAGTGCTCTTCTCACCTTCGACGCCCATCACGACGTCCGCACCCTCGATCGGGGCCCGACCAACGGCACCCCGGTCCGTGGGCTGATCGAAGACGGTCTCGAAGGAACCCACATCGCCCAGGTCGGAATCCACTCCTTTGCCAACTCGTCTGAGTATCGGGCGTATTGCGAGAGCAACGGCATCCGCGTCTACACGATGGAGATGGTCGATCGCTGGGGGATCGAAGACGTGGTCGGCTCGGCGCTCGACGAACTCGGGAAGCTGGCAGAGTGGATCCATGTCGACTTCGACATCGATGTGCTCGATGCTGCCTTCGCTCCCGGATGTCCGGGGGCCCGTCCCGGGGGGATGACCTCGAGGCAGCTGGCCAGGGCCGCCTTCGCCTGCGGATCCAATGCCAAAGTCAGGTCTGCCGACTTCGTCGAGGTGGACCCCAGCCAGGACCCCACCGGGATCACGGTGATGAACATGGCCAATGTGTTCCTGGCCTTCGCCTCCGGAGTGGCAGCGCGATGAGGGAGGTGGTGATCGACGGCGAGCCCCTCCACGTCGAAGACGTGGTGGAGGTGGCCAACCGACGGGCGAACGTGGTGGCAGGGCCTCGCCTGGCGGAGCGGATGGCGCCTTCCCGTCGGGTGGTCGAAGAGGCCCTTGCCTCCGACCTCGTCGTATACGGAGTGACCACCGGCTTCGGGGCTCTCGCCGCCACCAGGGTGGATCCCCAGGAGGCGGCCGACCTGCAGGTGCACCTCATCCGATCCCATGCGGCCGGGGTCGGCCCGCCGCTCGATGACCTGACGGTGCGAGCGATGCTGCTCTTACGGGCCCGGACCCTGTCTCAGGGCTACAGCGGGGTGAGGCCGGCCCTGGTGGAGCGATATCTCGAGTTCCTCGCCCTCGATCTTCTGCCTGTGGTCCCGTCGCAGGGCTCGGTCGGTGCCTCCGGGGATCTGGCCCCTTTTGCCCACCTGGCCCTGCCCGTGATAGGCGAGGGTTGGCTGCAGGACTCTGGCGAGGTGATGGAGGCATCCCAGGTGCTCTCACGACATCACCTGGAGCCGCTTCGGCTCGAGGCCAAGGAAGGGCTCTCGCTGCTCAACGGGACCGAAGGGATGCTCGCCCAGCTTGCGCTTGCGGTGGACGCCGCCGAGAAGCTCGCCGACGCGGCCGATGCCGCCTGCGCCCTGTCGGTCGAAGCCCTGCTCGGTAGTGCTCGACCATTCCGGCCGGAGATCCACGCCCTTCGCCCCCATCCCGGTCAGGCCCGCTCGGCGGCCAACATCGGTGGGACTCTGGCCGGGTCCCAGATCGGCAGCAGCCATGTCGACGACTTCGCCCACGCAGTTCAGGACGCCTACTCACTGCGCTGTGCTCCACAAGTCCATGGCGCGTGTCGGGACGCCATCGCCTTTGCACGCGAGGTATGCGAGCGCGAGTTGGGAGCGGTGGTCGACAATCCAATCGTCCTGCCGGAAACCGGTGAAGTGGTGTCGGCCGGCAACTTCCACGGCCAACCCCTGGCGATGGCCCTCGACTTCCTCGCCATTGCCCTGACCGAGCTCTCTTCCATCTCCGAGCGCCGCACCGACCGCTTACTCGACCCCCAGCATTCCGCCGGGCTGCCCGCCTTTCTCTCGCCCCGTCCCGGGCTCAACTCGGGCTACATGCTGGCCCAGTACACCGCCGCCTCTCTGGTGGCTGAGAACCGGGTCCTGAGCCATCCAGCCTCGGTGGAGTCGATCCCCACGTCAGGCAGCCAGGAGGACCATGTGTCGATGGGCTGGGGGGCTGCTCGCAAGCTGGTCTCGGTGGTCGCCAACACCTCGCGGGTGCTGGCCATCGAGATCATCTGCGCGGTGCAGGGCATCGAGTACCGAGCCCCGCTCCGGCCGGCCCCGGTCACGGCCGAGTTGTGCGCGTCGATTCGGAAGCTGGTGCCTCCGCTGGCCGAGGACCGCGTCCTGGCCGGCGAGATCGAAGCGGTGGCGGCGATTCTGACCTCGACCCCCCCGTTCTGGCGCGGGAAAATCGACCTATAGGTCGAGATCCCCGCGCCAAAACGCATGGCTCAGGCCATTTCCCCTTGACCTCGGACGCCAGGGGTGGGAGTGTGACCACCGATGGTGGCGGAGTCGACTGTTCGCTTCCAGGGGAATCTCCAGGTCCAGGACGATCCGAGGAATTGGATTCGCGCCGTCATGGTGCTGCATCCGAGCAAGATCGACCTCACCAGTGGGGATCAGAGCCTGGGCTCATGGCCGCTCAGCCAGGTGGCTGCCAGCCGCCTGGAGGGCGATCGTTTTCAGCTGACGTTGGGGGAGGAGACGGCCGTGTTCGCCGCCGACGACGCGCTCGGCTTCTCGTACGAGGCGCTTCCGCGTCTCAACAAGAAGAGCATGCTCGGGAGCATCGGAAAGCTGTTCGCCGCCAAGAAGGACTCGGAGGGCGGCGCCGAGGCGGCTCCCGCCGAGGAGACCAGCAATGGCGACGGGGAGGTCTTCACCTTCACTCTACGAGACGTCATGGCGACGGCCGAGGACTGGGATGACCAGGGTGTTGCCGCGGCCGAGCCGGCCGATGTGGCGGTGGACACTGAACAGGTCTCCTTGGATGCAGAGATCGCGGCGCTCGAGCTCTCGGTAGCTCAGGTCGACGAGCAATTCGAACCGGAGGCTTTGGATCTCTCGCCTGCTGCTCTCGACCCCGAGCCGCTCGTCGTGGCACCGTCCGAGCCGGAGCCGGTCCCAGAGCACGTGGCTGAGACCGACGGCATTGCCGAGCCGGAGCAAGTTGCCGCCCCGAAGCCTTCAGCCCCCCAGGAGCCGGAGCCAACCGAGCGGCTCCATTTGGCCCTCACCCGCCTGCTCGAAGCCGTCGAGCAGAAGAAGTTCCCGCCTCAGCACCTTGACCGGATAAACGACCTGATCCAGAGCGTGACCGCCCTGATGGAGGCGACCCGCCGCTAGGGCTTGCGATAGACGCTGATGTGTCGATCGCTGGATGAGGTGAAGGGGGCGCCGGACCAGTCGGCCCACCTGCTCTCCAGCTCCATGCCGGCCAGCCGCGCCATTAGGTCGAGCTCCGAGGGCCAGACATAGCGCAGGGCCACCGGCATCACTCCGATGCCGTCTCCCCCAAGGGTGAGGTTGGCCGCGTCGATGCGCTGTGAGGCCCGGTCGTGCATCGCCACGCTGATCACAACGCCGTCGACGCTCACGTCGAGGGCGTCCACCCTCTGGTTGCGGTCGTACCTGGAGACGTCCGGGAAGAACGCGTCGATGAGGAAGCAGCCACCCCGCTCGAGCCGGGATGCGACATTGCGGAAGCACGCGATTTGGTCCTCCTGGGTGAGGAGTACGAAGAATGTGTTGAACACGACGAAGATCAAGGTGAACTCGCCTTCGACCGCCACGTCGACCATGTCGCCCATCGTCACCGGGATGCGATCCCCGCCCGGCTTCTCCCGCATCTTCGCCACCATGGGGGCGGAGACATCGAGTCCAAACACCTCCACCCCCCGCGCGGCCAGCGGCAAGGCCACCCGGCCGGTGCCGATGCCAAGCTCCAGGGCACGCCCGCCGGCTGCCAGCCGAGCGAGGGTGTCGACTGCGGCGTCCGGGAGCTCGCCGACTCGCATTAGAGCGAAGTCGTCGTAGCTGGACGCCATCTTCTCCCCGTACGTCTCCGGCCGGTAGTCCTCCATCACCACAAAGTACCAAGTGCGGCCGAGGTCTCACGGTCTCACGGTGACCTACGCTCCGCCGGTGACCATTCGCGCCTTTCGAGGGCCTGAGCTCAACGCCAAGGGGTGGCTGCAGGAGGCCGCTCTCAGATGCCTGCAGAACAATCTCGACCCCGAAGTGGCCGAGAGGCCCGAGGACCTGGTGGTCTACGGCGGCACCGGCAAGGCTGCCCGCAACTGGGACGCCTATCACGCCATCGTCCGCTGCCTGCTTGATCTCGAGAACGACGAGACGCTCCTGGTCCAATCGGGCAAGCCGGTGGGGGTGGTCAAGACCCATCCGCTTTCGCCCCGGGTCCTCATCGCAAACTCGCTGCTGGTGCCGGATTGGGCGACCTGGGAGAGCTTCTGGGAGTTGGAGGCGGCCGGCTTGACCATGTACGGGCAGATGACGGCGGGCTCGTGGATCTACATCGGCACCCAGGGGATCCTGCAGGGCACCTATCAGACGTTCGTGGCGATCGGCGACCTCCGTTTTGGTGGCTCGCTGCGGGGCACTCTCACCCTCACTGCAGGCCTGGGCGGAATGGGCGGTGCCCAACCGCTGGCGGTGACGATGAACGAGGGGGTCGCCTTGGTGGTGGAGATCGACCCGGCCAGGCTGCAGCGGCGCCTCGAGATCGGCTATCTCGACGAGGTCGCCCCCAGCCTCGACGACGCCCTCCATCGATGTGAACAGGCCAGACAGGAGGGGACGGCGGTCTCCGTCGGCGTCCTGGGCAACGCCGCCGACACATTCCCCGAGATCCTGCGAAGAGGCGTCGAGGTCGACATCGTCACCGATCAGACCTCGGCCCACGACCCTCTGAACGGGTATGTACCCAACGGGTTCACCTTGGAAGCGGCGGCTGAGCTGCGTGGAGCCGACCCCGCCCGATACATCGGCGAGGCGCGCCGGGCGATGGCCGAGCATTGCGCCTCCATGGTCGGATTCAAGGAGGCCGGAGCCGAGGTCTTCGACTACGGGAACAACCTGCGAGGGGAGGCCGTGCAGGGTGGCTTTGAACACGCCTTCGACTACCCGGGGTTCGTGCCTGCCTACATCCGGCCCCTGTTCTGCGAAGGGCTGGGTCCGTTCCGCTGGGTGGCCCTGTCAGGTGATCCGGCTGACATCGCCGCCACCGACCAGGCAGTGGCAGGGCTGTTCCCCGAAAACCGGCCGCTTCAGCGGTGGCTGGAACTGGCCCGTACCCGAGTCCCGTTCCAGGGCCTGCCCGCCCGCATCTGCTGGCTCGGCTACGGGGAGCGGGACCAGGCCGGACTGGCTTTCAACGAGCTGGTCGCCTCGGGGAAGGTGAAGGCGCCGATCGTCATCGGACGCGATCACCTCGACAGCGGCTCGGTGGCCTCGCCTTATCGGGAGACGGAGTCGATGGCGGATGGAAGCGACGCGATCGCCGACTGGCCGATCCTCAACGCACTGGTCAACACCGCCTCTGGTGCCGCCTGGGTGGCGGTCCATCACGGGGGCGGAGTTGGCATGGGCAAGTCGATTCACGCCGGCGCCCAGGTGGTGGCGGACGGGACCGCCGAAGGGGCGATGCGGCTGGAGCGGGTGCTGACCAATGACCCGGGGATGGGAGTGCTCCGTCACGCCGACGCCGGCTACGAACGCGCCCGCCAGGTGGCGAATGAACGGGGCGTCCGCATCCCGATGGGGGGCGACGCCACACCGGGTTGAACGCGGAGCAGATGTCCACCTGCCGGGCTGAGGAGTCCGGAGTCAGACCGAGGCCTTCACCTACCCTGCCGTGGTGGCCAGGGCGCGTTGCTCGTTCTGCGGTAGGGACGAGTCGGAAGTCGATCACCTATTCGCCGGGCCCGGCGGGGTCGCCATCTGTCCCGACTGTGTCGCCCTGGCCGCCGACGTCGCCGGGCCGACGATGCGACCGAGCGGTGGCGACCTGGTGCTCACAGGCATCTCGGAGCTTGTCACCAACGACCCCCGTTTTCCCGGCCGCCTGGGCCTGGTCGAAGAAGCAGCGGTGGCAATCACCGGTGGGCTGATCGACTGGGTTGGGAGCGGATCTCCGCCTTCTCGGTACGGGGACCTCCCTGAACTGCAATGCGAGGGCAGGGCTGTGATCCCTGGCTTCGTCGATCCGCACACCCACCTCGTCTTTGCCGGTGACCGGTCGGCCGAATACGAGATGCGGGCCGCCGGGGCGAGCTATCAGGATCTCCGACGCGCGGGGGGCGGCATCGCCTCGACCGTGGCAGCCACCCGATCAGCGTCCCCGGCGGAGCTGCTCGAGTCTGCTTTGGATCGGGTCGGCTCCATGCTCGAGCACGGGACGACCACCGTTGAGGTCAAGTCGGGTTATGGGCTCGACACAAGGACCGAGGTGGTGTTGCTCGAAGTGGGCCGCCAGATAGGCGAGTCCCTTCCGGTGGATGTGGTCACCACCTTCCTTGGGGCCCACTCAGTACCGCCCGAGTTCGCCGACGATCGTCGGCGGTATGTGGAATTGGTGGAGACCAGCATGATTCCGGCCTGCGCCGGGCTTGCTTCCTACTGCGACGTGTTCTGCGACGAGGGGGCTTTTACCGTCGACGAGTCCGAGCAGATTCTCAGGGCCGGGATGACCGCCGGGCTCAAGCCACGCATCCATGCCAATCAACTGGCCGACAGCGGGGGTGCGGATCTCGCTGCGCGCCTTGGGGCGGTCAGTGCCGATCACCTGGAACACGTGACCAGAGAGCAGGCCAGAGGACTGCGAGAGGCCGGAGTCGCGGCCGTCCTCCTCCCGACCGCGTCCTGGGGCACCCGCTCGCCCGCCGCTCCTGCCCGCATGCTCTGGGACGAAAGGGTGACCGTCGCCTTGGGGACCGATTGCAACCCTGGAACCTCCTACGTCCTCTCCATGCAACTGGTGCTGGCGGTGGCCGTGGCCGACGCCGGGCTGGCTTTGGAGCGGGCACTCTGGTCGGCCACCAGGGGAGGCGCCCTCGCCCTGGAGGAAGACGACAAGGGGCTGGTCGCTCCCGGGGCGATTGCCGACCTGGTGGTGCTGGAAGCCGACAGCTACCGCCACCTGGGCTATCGCCCCGACCAGAACCTGGCTGCGGTAGTGATCAAGGACGGCGACCCGGTGGGATGACGGTCGCACGGTCTCGAGTCTCAAGGTCTCACGGTCTCGAGGCCGCCGGCCTCAGAGGGGCCCCGGAGCTCGAAAGACCCCGTTCTACCTAGCAATTCCTTTAAGGTGACTCGGTAACACCGGCGACTGCTGGGTCGCCGACGCCGACCAATAGGAGGCACCGTGAACAAGACGGAGATGGCGCAGAAGCTCGCCAAGAAGACCGGTCTGCCCCAGGCCAAAGCGGCCGAAGTGGTGGACTGCATCTTCTCGTCCGAATCGGGCGAGGGCATCATCGCCGTGGAGCTGGACGCTGGCGACAAGGTCACGATCAGCGGTTTCGGGACATTTGCTGTCAAGAGTCGTTCCGCACGGACCGGCCGCAACCCCGCCACCGGCGCCACCATCCAGATCCCGGCCCGCAAATACGCCCACTTCACCCCGGCCAAGGGGCTGAAGGACCGGGTAGCGGTCTGATCGGCACCAACACCTGATGAGGGGCCCCCGACGACGGGGGCCTCTCGACAGATCGTGATATTCGATACCGGGCATCCGATAGTCATCGCCCATCGCGGCAGCCGGCTGCTCTGGCCAGAGAACACCCTCCCTGCCTTCAGCGCGGCAGCCGGGTTGGGGGCGCGGTTCTTCGAAACTGACCTTCGCCTGACTGCCGACGGGGTCGTCATGTGCCACCACGACTCCACTCTCGATCGCACCACCAACGGCAGCGGGCCGGTCCGATCGCGCACGAGGTCCGAGCTGCAAGAGGTCGACGCCGGCTACAGGCACCGCATCAACGGGTCCTATCCGTTCCGCGGGGAGGGAGTCGGCATCCCAACCCTCGAGGAGTTGCTTACCACCTTCCCCGACCACGGTGTGATCGTGGATCTCAAGGAGGAGGGCCTGGAGGCGCCGCTGTGGCAGCTGATCGAGCGACTGGAAGCCCACTCGCGTCTGATCGTCGGCAGCTTCTCGAGTGCGCGGGTTCAGCGGTTCCGCATCATCAGCGGCGGATCGGTGGCGGTTTCCGGTGGGCCGAGTGAGATCACCGGGTTGATGGGTGCATCCCGCCTCGGAATCGAGCCGTCGATCGACGTGCAGGCGATGCAAGTGCCGGTGTCCTGGTACGGGGCTCCCGTGATCACTCCTCGGTTCGTGGAGACGGCTCACCGCATAGGACTGCTGGTCCATGCTTGGACGATCAACGAGCCGGAGGAGGCAAAGCGACTGCTGGCGCTCGGGGTCGACGGGTTGATCACGGACCGGCCCGACCTGATGTCCGGAGTCGTGGCCCCCTCCGGTCCCGCCGTCCCCGCTGCCTGACATCCATGCGTATTCGCGAGGCGGTGCGTGGGCTGATCATCGACCCGAAGCTGCGAGTGCTCCTGGTGGCCTTCGACTTCCCCGATGGAGTGGTCTGGGCCCTGCCGGGCGGGGGGATTCAGGAGGGTGAGTCGGCCGAGGCCGCCCTCGAGCGCGAGCTGCTGGAAGAGGTGGGGCTCGAGACGACGGTCAGCGATGGCCCGATCTGGCGCCGGACCCATGTGTTCCCGTTCATCGACGGCTCCTACGACGGACAGTCCGAGGTGATCTACCTGCTGCACACCACGGAATTCGAGATCCGCCCGCGTTTGACCGATGAGCAGCTGAAGGCGGAGTACATGGTCGCCAGCCGATGGTGGACCATCGAGGAGCTGATGGGTTCCGAGGCCCTGTTCAGCCCAAGAAAGCTGCCACGGCTGGTGGCGGCCCTGCTGGAGGAGGGGCCCCCGGCGGTGGTGGTCGACGTCGGCGTCTAGGTTGGCGAACAATGCCTGTGAGGCCGCGCCATCAACGCCGTCCGCTGGCATGGACCATCGGCCTGCTGGTCGTTCTCACCTCATGCAATGGAGCCGGCCCTCTCGATGTCGAGCAGGAGCCAGGATGGCTGTGCACCCCTGTCGGGCCGACCCGACAAGTGACGGTCGGCCTGGACACGCTCACCAACTCCGGATCGGGGGACGTGCGCATCGACGACGTAGAGCTGGTGAGCCCCACCTCGGGCCTCGCCCTCACCGATGCCATGATCGTTCCCGTCGGCTCAGACCTGGTGGGAGTGCACCTTGGCTATCCGCCTGCTGCGGACGAGCTGCCAGATGGGGTGCTTTGGGGGCGCGGGGTCCCGGCCGGGCAAGCCCGAATCCCAGCCGGCGATGTCCCGGTCTGGAATCTGGTGGTTGGGCTGGCCCTGGACGAGAGTGTCGACTCGGCTACGACCGAGGGCTTCGCGGTCGAGTACGAGTACCTGGGCCAGAAATATCGCTACCGGACGCCAAATCGGGTCACGCTGGAAGCCCGCCCCTGTCAGCCGCCTGACGAGTAGGCCCGCTTCGACCGGGGGGCTTCCTAGTCCTCGGCCTGGCGGGTCTGTACGAGGGCCATCAGGCGATCAGCCACCTGCGGATAGTCGGCGGTGAGCCGGCGGAAATCCCAGACCATCATCGTGGCGAGCGTCATCTGAGATGTTGCGACGACGTCGGCCATCCTCCGATGCGAGCCCAACAGGGCCATCTCCCCGAATACGTCGCCGGTCTTGAGGCTGGCTACCACCTGTCCGTCGACCAGCACGTTGGCGTCCCCGTTGAGGACGATGAAGAAGTCGAATCCCGGCTCGCCCTGGCGGACGAGGTGTATTCCCTCCCTGGCAAGCACCTTGATCGTGTGATGCGCGATCACATCGAGGTTGTTGCGCCCCAACCCGGCAAACAGAGGGATGGCGGCAAGGTCGTCCGCGGTGACCGGCGTGAACATCGAACCTCCCTGTGAGCAGCGACCCCAACCTACTCAAGTCAGGCGCAGCTGGTCGGCCTGGATCTGGCCTTTGGTCGGGGCCTGGTCAGACGACGGTGGGGAGCCACCGGCTGCGGCGGGCCTCGTAGGCGGCGATTCCGTCCTCGTGGGCGAGGGTCAGTCCGATGTCGTCAAGGCCGTTGAGAAGCCGCCAGCGGGTGTGCTCGTCGAAGTCGAAGCTCGACTCGAGGACGACCCCCCGATCGGGGTCGGACGCGGTGATGGTGCCGGCCGCCAGATCGATGACACCGGTCGCCTCCGGAGTGGCCGCCGCCAGCGCCAGCAATTGCTGGACTTCGCCTTCAGGGAGCTCGACCGGGAGGAGGCCGATCTTGGTGCAGTTGCTGCGGAAGATGTCGCCAAACGAGGAGGCGACCACCGCCCGGAATCCCCAATCCTGGAGTCCCCAGGGGGCATGCTCTCGCGATGAGCCGCAGCCGAAGTTGGCCCCTGTCACCAGGATGCGGGCACCCTGGTACTCGGGCTTGAGGATGACGAAATCGGGGTCGGCGGCACACCAGTCATGGAAGAGGAACTGGCCGTACCCGGTCCTTTCGACCCGCTTGAGGAACTGTTTGGGCATGATCTGGTCGGTGTCGACATTGGCGCGGGGGAGGGGGGCCATGCGCCCGCTGACGACGTTTACCGGCTCCATCAATTCCACTCCCTGACGTCAACGAAGTGGCCGGCGATGGCTGCAGCGGCGGCCATCACCGGCGACACCAGGTGGGTGCGTCCGCCGGTGCCCTGCCTGCCCTCGAAGTTGCGATTGGAGGTGGAGGCACATCGCTCACCCGGCTGGAGGATGTCGGGGTTCATGCC
>DATBMA010000055.1:0-7885 GCA_036555105.1 Acidimicrobiia bacterium | reverse complement strand
GGTCCCGAGAGTGCCAAACGGCCCGGGGTCGAGGAGGTGTCCCGGTGACGAGACCTGGATCCAGCGTGCGGCGGTTGAGACGATGTCGCCGCCGTCCACCGCAACGATCGACTCCTTGCCGAAGAACTCGCCCACCTCGATGGAGAACCTGGTGGGATCGACCGGGCTGTCGGCGGCGGCCATCGCCTCCGTCCGGAGCGCGGCTGCAGTGGCGCTCTCCGCGGCGGAGAAATTATCCGCCCAGGTTCTCTCCCGTCCGGGGCGCAGTCGCCCAGCCTGGCCGGTCAGCTGTTCGACCACGCGGCTGGGATCGGCCACCATCCCCAGGGTGGCCGGGCGATTCCATCCGATCTTGGCCTGATCACGGTCGACCTGGATGACCACCGCCTCTGGCGCAAGGTGCTCTCCGTATCCGGCCCGGAAGTCCCAATCCACCCCCAAGGCAAGAACGAGATCGGCGTCGGCCATCGTGCGGCTGCGGGTGTGCACTCCCAACAGCGGGTGTCCGCTGGGTATCGATCCCCGCGCCCGGCCGCTGAGGAAGGCCGGCGCCTGCCAGGCCTCGGCCAAATCATGCAGGCGGTTCGGGCCGGGACCGACGGCGGAAGCGAAGATCACCGGCCGGGCGGAGTTCTGCATCAGCTCGAGCGCTCGCTCGAGGACCTTCTCCTCCAGTCCGCCGATCTGGCCGCGGTCCGGCGGCGGCGGCCAGGTGATCCCGGACTCTTCGACCATGTCGAACTGGACCTCCATCGGGACGTCGATGAAGACCGGGCCCCCGCGGCCGGCAAAGGCATGACGAGCGGCGGTGGACACGTAGTCGGCCAGTCGATCGGTCTGCCAGGCAGTGGCCGCCCACTTGGTCACCGAAGACATCAGCCGCGGATGGTCCATCTCCTGGAGCCCGCCTTTGAGCTCCTGGCGCACGAAATGACGCCCCCCGATGACCAACAACGGAGTATCGGAGTGCAGCGCGTTGGCAACCCCCGTCACCGAGTCGGTCACGCCCGGCCCGGCGGTGACCACAGCCAACCCGAGTTGGCCGGTGAGACGGGCATAGGCCTCGGCCGCATGGACCACCGCTTGTTCGTGGCGGAGGTCCACCACCCTGATGCCCTCTTGGACCAGCCCGTCGAGTACCGCAACGACATGGCCGCCGGTCAACGTGAACGCGGTATCGACGCCGATGGCCCGCAAGGCGCGGGCCAGGACCTGGCCGCCGTGGATCTTCGCCACTACCTGCCCAGCAGCGTATCGAGCATCCCCGCCATCACTTTCGACGGCTTGCCACTGCGCAGCTCGGCCCGGTCTGCGGCCCCCGCCACGATGCGCCCGAGGTTGACCCCGGTCCATCGCAGTGGCTCGATCTCCCATCTCCGGGAGCGATGGCCCACCCACGGAAGCCGGGTCAGCTCGGTGGAGCGCCCCAGTACGAGATCGGACAGCGTCCGCCCGGCCAGGTTGGCGGCAGCCACACCTTCGCCTACATACCCGCCGGCGGTTCCGAGACCCGTGAGCGGGTCGAAGCGCACCGTGGGTCGCCAGTCGCGGGGGACAGCCACGGCTCCCCCCCACTCGTGAGTGATGGCGGCGTCCCCGATTTGCGGGAACAGTGCCCTGAGGCTGGCCGCCACCTGCTGATGGGTTGATGGGCTCCGCTCCCACTCTGGCCGGATGGTCGATCCGAGGTGATATGGCGCCCCCCGCCCCCCGAAAGCGAAACGCCCGTCCTCTGTGCGCTGGCCGTAGATGATCAGATGACGGGCGTCGTTGAACACCTCCCTGCCGGCCAGGCCGATGGAGTCCCATGTCGCCTCCGAAAGAGGTTCGGTGGCGACCATCAGCGAGTAGACCGGGACGAACCGCCGGCGCTCTCCGGGCATGTCGACCGTGAATGCCTCCGTGCACCTGAGCACCACCGGCGCGCTCACGGTCCCGGCACCGGTCACCGCCTCCCCCGGCCTGATCAACAGGACCGGGGTCTGCTCGTAAAGCTTCACTCCGTGCCGCTCAACTGCCTCAGCCAGACCTCGCGCCAGCCGGGCAGGGTGGATGGCGGCGGCGTGGGGCGTGAACACGGCTCCCCCAATGCCTTGAGCCCGCAGCCTGGCCTCGGCTTCGGGCTGGTCGAGCCAGCGAAAGTCCTCCTCCCCGAATCCCCACTCTCGCTCCTCCTCGATCTGGGCCCGAAGCCGCGGCACGTGGGCTGGGATCGAAGCGAAAGTGAGGATCCCGGACTTGACGAAGCCGCAGTCGATCGCCTCCGCCTCGATCGCCCGGCCGACCTCGTCGACCGTCTTGAACATCTCCCGCCAGATGGCGGTGACCGCACCCCGCCCATGCCGTTCAGCGATGCGGCGGCGGGACCCGGCGATCTCACCGGCGCACCACCCACCATTGCGGCCGGATGCCCCGAACCCGGCAACCTCTGCCTCCAGGACCACGATGCGGAGGTCGGGCTGCTTCTCAGCCAGGTAGTAGGCGGTCCACAGCCCGGTGTAGCCGGCGCCGACGATCACCACGTCGGCATCGGCGGGGCCCTCCAAACCGACACGCGGCACCGGCTCCCCTTCCGGCAGTGTGTCGTGCCAGAGGCTGAGCGAGCGGTAGCTCACGCTTCGTCGAACAGAGCAGGAATGTCGCCGGCCCGGGCCAAGGTCTCCTCGAGTGATTCTTCGAAGGCGGCCAGCGTGATGGCGACATCCTCGGCATTGTGGGCCGCGCACAAGAACCACGGCTCGAGGGCGTCGTAACAGGGCATCACCCCTCGTTCGATCATTCCCAGCACCGTCGCCGCGTGCAGCCGATGATCGTGGCGAGCAGCATCGCGGAATTCGCGCGGGGTCCCCTCTCCCATGAAGATCGAGAACATGGCGGGCTTGCCCACCACCTTCGATTCGACCCCCTTGGCGTCGAGGATCTTCTGCAGGCCTTCCATGAGCGCAGTGCCGGTCTCCTCGATTCGCCGAAACGGCTCGCCCGTTTCCAGCTTGCTGAGGGTGGCATGGACGGCGGCGGCGCTGACCCCGTTGCCGCTGTAAGTGCCGCCCTGGAAGATGCCGCCTGCCTGCAAGCCGGCTGCCATCCTGGCGTTCATGGCGATCGCGGCGACGGGAAGCCCGTTGCCGATGGCCTTGGCATAGGTCCCGATGTCGGGGATCACACCAAACGCCTCGACAGCACCGCCCAACCCGATCCGGAATCCGGTCTTGACCTCGTCGAAGATCAAGACGCTGGAGTACTCGTCGCACAGGCGCCGCAGTGTCTCCAGGAACCCGGGCTCGGGCAGGATCCCGAAGGAGTTGCCCAACATCGGCTCGGCCAGGATCGCCGCCACCTCGTGCCCGTGGTCCTCGAAGAACGCCTCGACCTGCTCGACGTCGTTGAACGGAAGGGTGCGGATGTAGGTGCGGATGGCCTCGGGGATGCCAGACGAGGCCTGGTGGGGAATCGGCCGGCGGCGAGATCCCAGGTCACCGGGCGGGGCACCGGGGGTGGTGAAGAGCACGTAGTCATGGGCGCCGTGATAGGTCCCCTCGAATTTGAGGATCAGGTCGCGACCGGTGACGCCCCGGGCCAGGCGGATGGCGTGCATCGTCGCCTCTGCCCCCGTGTTGGTGAACCGCATCCGCTCGGGCCACCTGAGGCAGGAAACCACCTTCTCGGCTGCCTCCACCTCGCGTTGCTGAGTCATGGCGAATGAGGTGCATGAGGTCACTGCCTCGGCCACTGCAGCAGCGACATCGGGATCGCCGTGCCCGAGGATGTTGGTCCCCCAGCCGCACTGAAAGTCGAGGTAGCGCCGTCCGTCCATGTCCCAGATGTAGCCACCCTCACCGTGGCTGATCACCAAGGTGTCGTCATCGCCCGAATACCGATATCCGCTGGACACGCCATTGACAAGAACATTGCGTGCCCGCTCGAACCATTGCGCGGTCTGGGTGCCTTGCAGCCCCATGGGGAAACCTCCCTGCGTGCCTCGGCGCGTTTCGCGCCGCTCGTCCGTTTGCTTCTGTGGGTGTTCGGCGGCCTGTTGGCCGCTGCTATCCCATCCCGCTCGTGACGCCGAGAACGGCACTCTCGGCTACTCGTGCCCGCCGGACCTGGAAGAAGCTCACCGGTGGGTGGGGACGGAACGTTTCTCCATCTATCACCCCCAGCGAGGGCACGCCCACAGGGCGCCTTGGTAGAGCATCATCTCTCCTGTTGCCATGGTAGCCACCGGCCCGGACCGGTTCTGGCGAGGTTTGGTAGGTTGGGCCGGACCCGGATCGGAGAGGGAATGGCCAAGGACCTGCAGATACTGGTGGGGGGCAAGTGGACGGACGGCACCGGAGACCGCCATCACGAGTTGATTTCCCCTGCCACCGGCGAGCACATTGCCAACGTGCCCATTCCCTCGCAGGCCGACGTAGACGAGGCGGTCAGGGCCGCTCGGTCGGCGACCGAGGAGATGCGGTACTGGTCACCTTTCGAGCGGGCGGCCGCATGCATGCGGGCTTATGAGCTCTGGGAGGAGGAGGTAGACCGCATCGCTCGGATCCTCACCCTCGAGCAGGGCAAGCCCTTTAGGGCCGAGGCCGTCGACGACATTGCCGAGTCGGCCGACTACCTCCAGATCGCCGCCGAGGACGTGAAGCGGCTGAAGGGCGACCTCATCCCGACCACCGAGCGCAACCGGCGGATGTTCACGGTGCGTCGCCCGGTGGGTGTCTGGGCCGCAGTAACGCCATGGAACTTCCCGGTGATGATTCCGATGGAGACGGTGGGACCGGGGCTCGCCACCGGCAATGCCGTCATCGTCAAGCCGCCCGAGAACACCAGTTGGGCCATGCTGGAGGCGGCCAGGATCCTCACCGAGGCCGGATTCCCCGAAGGGGCCATCTCGGTGCTCCCCGGTGGCGGTGATGTCGGCGACTGGCTGGTCACCCATCCAGGAGTCGACGGGGTCAGCTTCACCGGCTCATCGGACACGGGGCGGAAGATTGTCTCGCGGATGGGGCTCAAGCGCTCGATCATGGAGATGTCGGGCAACGGGCCCCTCATCGTCAGCGACGACGGTGAGGTGGAGAAGGCAGCCGAGGCCGCGGTGTACGGCGCCTACTACAACGCCGGCCAGGTCTGCACAGCCACCGAGCGAACCATCGTCCTCGAGTCGGTGCACGACCGCTTCGTCGAGGCAGCCCTCAAAGCCGCCGCCGCGGTGCAGTTGGGTGACCCGTTTGACGACGCCACCAACATGGGCCCCCTAAACAACGAGCCGGTGGCGGCGAAGATGGACCGTCATCTGGCCGACGCCGCCGAACGCGGGGCCGAGGTCCTGATCGGAGGCGGGCGGGCCGAGGGGTACCCGACCGATCTCTACTACCAGTTCACGATCCTCGACCGGGTGCCAGAGGACTCGCTGGTTTCGCGTGAGGAGTCGTTCGGGCCGGTGGTGCCGATTCTGACCGTGGCGGACGATGAGGAGGCGGCCGCCCTGGCCAACCGGACCAACCTCGGGCTGCAGGCGGCGGTGTTCACCAACGACCTCTCCAAGGCCTTCTGGTACGCCGACCGGATTCGCTCCGGCACGGTCGTGATCAACGACACGACCGACTTCTGGGAGACGTTCCAGCCGTTCGGGGGTGCAGCAGGGACCGACACCGGCTGGGGAAGGCAACGAATCGAGGAATTCACCGATCTGCAGACGGTCGTCTTCAACCTTCGCCAGGATTGAGCTCGGAGGCGGCGTACTTGCCCTGAATCGGAGAGGCCGCTCGGTACCGTAGGCCCATGCCCCACGACTCCTATTCGGTTCCCTACGAACAGCGAGCGGCGGAGATTCCCTTCGCAACCGCCGAGTACCTCTCGTTCGCCTCCCGCAGCTCGTACCTCGGGGTGCCGGCCCGCAAGCTCGACGACCTGGGAGACGGACGGGTGGTCATCCTGGGGGCGCCGTTCGACTGGGGTACCACCTATCGGCCGGGCGCCCGCTTCGGGCCGCGAGCGATCAGAGAAGCCGACTACGGGGCGATGGATGGGTACCGGCCCCACCTCCCTACCGGCATCGACGCCCTGGGTGCCCTGGGGGTGGTCGACATCGGCGACGTCTATGTCGTACCCGGCCAGGTCGACCTCTCCCTCGAGCGCATCGCCGATGTCGTCGAACTGGTGACGAAGGCGGGCAAGGTCCCTTTCATCCTCGGGGGCGACCACACCATCACCTATCCCAATGCCACCGGGGTGGCCAGGGTTCATGGATTCGGCCAGATCGGGCTCATCCACTTTGATGCCCATGCCGACACCGGCGCCTCCCAGTCCGGCCAGCTCTACGGGCACGGGACCCCGATGCGGAGGCTGATCGAGTCGGGGGCAGTGCCGGGCCATCGCTTCGTGCAGATCGGGCTGCGCGGTTACTGGCCGGAGCCCGACGTGATCGCATGGATGCGCGAACAGCGGATGCGCAGCTACATGATGAACGAGATAGTTGACCGCGGCCTCGAGGCCGTGGTCGACGAGGCGGTGGACTACGCCTCGCAGGGCGGTACCAAGGGAATCTTCATCTCAGTCGATATCGACGTGGTTGACCCGGGATTCGCCCCCGCTACCGGCACCCCGGAGCCCGGCGGGCTCACCTCCCGCCAGCTGCTCGACACGGTCCGCCGGCTCGGCAGGCAGCTCGAGGTGCTCGGGCTCGACGTGGTCGAGGTGTCGCCCCCATACGACGGCCCTGGTGAGATCACTTCCTACCTGGCCAACCGGGTGGTACTCGAGGCCCTCAACGGCATGGCCGAGCGCCAGGCCGACTAGACCCGTTCTGGCGCGGGATTGTGAAGCTATCGCGGCATATCCCCGCGCCAGAACGTTTGAATGGCCTCACTGACCGCTTCGGGGCGCTCCCAGACATCCGTGTCCCAAACCGCGAGAACTCGCCGACCCGACTGCCGCAACCGGGTGAAGCGCAGGGCATCGGCGTCCCGATCAAGCACCGAGCCGTGGTAGCGCTGGGAGAGCACCTCGATCACATCCGGCGTGCAGGCGACAATGAAGTCCACTCGTCCGATCCACTCGTTGTCGCCTACGTCCACCTGCCGGCGGAGTGCTACTCCGACGTCTGATGCCAGCTTCTGCACCCGCGCCTCCAGCCCACTCTCCGGGGGTCGGTAGTCCGGTGGCCGCGCGGCCAGCAGGCTCCGCATCAACCGAATCCCGTTCCGGCCCCGCTTGGCAAGTCGGGCTAACAGCTGATGCAGTTGGCGATATGTGATCAGGCGGCGAGCCCAGGCGTTGTCGAGTGCTCGTTCGACGCGGGCAGGTCTTTCAGTACCGGCCAGTAGGAAGATGGTCAGCGCCGGCGAGACGATTGGGAGGGTCCCGCGCTGGAGAAGATGGTCAGCGGGCAGATCGCGGTGATAGTGGACGCGGGCAAGCCTGGTTCGCTTCTCCGCCCCCTGCCAAGGAATAACCACCTCGATCGGGTTGGACAGGCGGAACCCCGGAATCCCCCACCAGGCTGCCGCCGATCGGTGGGAGAGGTGAGCTCCCGGAGGGGCGTCGAGCACGCCTGCCATCGCCGCCTGATGGTCGGTGCGCGGCGAGCCGGCTACGCGCAGGACCTCGGGCGACAATGGGACTAGCCGATCGCGCAGTACGCGGTGCTGGGCTTGCTTGGTGCTCACTCCCATGCCGAGGAGCTGGCGCCTGCCCACCAAGCCGAACTGACGCTCCGCGAGCGAAAAGATGAGCCCATCAGGTCCCACACCCGGGAGCCTGCCGGATGGACGGCGGCGCTGGAACCCTCTCGCGACAACCCGCTTCCACCCTTCTGGCGCGGGATTGTGAAGCTATAGCGGCATATCCCCGCGCCAGAACGGTGGTTTGAGGCCTCTCAGCCCACCGGCTC
>DATBMA010000043.1:0-6181 GCA_036555105.1 Acidimicrobiia bacterium | reverse complement strand
CGGCGGCAACAACAACGGCGGCGGCAACAACAATGGCGGCGGCGGCAACAACGGCGGCGGCAACAACGGCGGCGGCAACAACGGCGGCGGCAACAACGGCGGCGGCAACGGCGGCGGCGGCAACGGCGGCGGCGGCCGGGGCAACAACTGACGTCACCGAGTCAGCAATCAGACCGAGACGTGCGACCGTGAGACCGTGAGACCGTGAGACGTGTAGTCCGAGTGACGCCTCCGGCGTCACTCGGCGGCGTCGGTGATGCTCTCCGATAGCGAGGGGTGCACCATCACAGTCTCTACCAGGGTTCCCACCGTCACTCTGGCCTGAACGGCGAGGGCAAGGATCCCGATCAGCTCCGAGGCGCGGTGGCCCACGATGGTTCCGCCCAGGACCACTCCGGTGGCCGGGTCGGAAATCACCTTCACGAAACCCTCGGGGTTGCCCTGGAGCACGGAGCGGGCGTTGGCTGCAAAGGGCACCTTGGTGGTGCGGACCTTTCGGCCGAGGGCGGCTGCATCCGCCTCCTCCAACCCCACCCACGCGATCTCAGGCTCGGTGAACACGGCTTGGGCGGCCTTGGTCAGGTCGAGGGAACTGACCGGCAGGCCGAGGACGTGGCGAGCGATCTTGCGGCCTTGGGCGGCGGCAACGGAAGAAAGGAGCATCTGCCCGGTGCAGTCCCCGGCCGCGTAGACGTGCGCCAGCGAGGTTCGCTGGTGCTCATCGACCGGGATGAAGCCGCTTCCATCGACGTCGACCCCCGCTTCCCTCAGCCCGAGGCCTTCAGTATTGGGGATCGCCCCGATCGCAAGCAGGGCATGGGACCCTGACACCCGCCGCCCGTCATCGCAGACGACGGTGACCGCGTCTCCGTCCCTCTCTATCGAGGCGGCGCGGGCCCCGATCAGCAGCCGGACGCCGACTTCCAGAAAGGCCTTCTCCAGCACCGCCGCCACCTCAGGGTCGCGATGTGGAAGCACCTGCTGGCGGCTCACCACCAGGGTTACTTGCGAGCCGAGGCTGGAGAAGATGTGCACCATCTCGACCCCGGTGACACCCGACCCGATCACCACTAGGTGCTGCGGTATCTCTGGCAGGTCGTAACAGTCCCGAGTCGTGAGCACCCTCTCGCCGTCGAGTTCAGCCCACGCCGGAACCCGGGGCGAGGAGCCGGTCGAGATCAGAGCCGACCGGAATGTGACATGACGCTCCAGACCCTCTCTCGTCAACACCGCCCGATGGGGCCCGTTCAGGGCACCGGTGCCCTGAACGAGCTCAACACCCTGGGATGACAGCAGGTCGACCCACCCGCGGTTGATGTCGCCGGTTATCGAGCGGATTCTCTCAGCCAGCTGCTTGGGATCGACCATGCTGGGCTCGGCCACCAACCCGAGCTTGGCGGCGTTGTGGATCGAGTCGATCCGTATCGCGGTGGCGGTCATGGTCTTCGATGGGATGCAGTCGAGCAGGTGGGCGACTCCACCGATCAAAGACTGCTCCACCAGCATGACCTTGGCCCCCAAGGCTGCCGCGGAAGTGGCGGCGGCGGTGCCGGCCGGTCCCGCGCCGATGACCAGCAGATCCGGGTCGGACGCCTGGCCGGTGGTCATCGGCCAACGATAGGAAGGGTCTCACGGTCTCACAGTCTCACCGTCTCACGGTCTCACTTCGAGACTTCGAGACCTCTACTTGTGGGTCCCGAACACCCGACGGAGGGCGTCTGATACTTCCCCCACTGTCGCTCCGGCCGCAAGTGCCTCCCGCATCGGATAGAGCAGGTTGTCACCGGATCCGGCGGCCAACTCGACTCCGGCCAGGGATTGGTCGACCTCCGATTGGGAGCGAGCAGCTTTGTGCTGGGCCAGCCTCCGAACTTGCTCCGTCTCGATCCCCGGATCCATGGTCAGCGGGCGGATCTCCACCTCGGCTTCTTCGACGAAGCGGTTGACCCCGACCACCACTGTCGTCCCGGCTTCCCGGCGTCTGGCTTCTGCATATGCGGACTCCTCGATCTGCGCCTGCATCCATCCCGCCTCGATCGCAGCAACCGCTCCCCCCAGGCGGTCGACCTCCCCGATGAGGCCCGCCGCGGCTTCCTCCAACCGGGTCGTGAGGTCTTCGACGAAGTAGGAACCGGCGAGCGGATCGACGGTGTCGGCGATCCCGGTCTCATAGGCGAGCACCTGCTGGGTGCGCAGGGCCAATCGGGCCGCCTGCTCGGATGGGAGCCCGAGCGCCTCGTCGTAGGCATTGGTGTGGAGCGACTGGGTCCCCCCCAACACAGCCGCCAGCGCTTCCACCGTCGTCCGGACGATGTTCACCTCTGGTTGCTGGGCGGTGAGGCTGGAACCGGCGGTCTGGGTGTGGAACCGCATCGGGTGCTCTCTGAGCCCGTACCGCTCCGACATCAGGCGAGCCCAAAGTCGCCTGGCCGCTCGATACTTGGCGACCTCCTCGAACAGGCCGAGCTGGGCGTTCCAGAAGAAGGAGAGGCGTGGGACGAAAGAGTCGGGATCTAGCCCGGCCGCAATCGCCGCCTCGACGTAGGCAATGCCGTTGGCCATGGTGAAGCCCATCTCCTGGACCGCAGTGGCGCCGGCCTCGCGGATGTGATAACCGGAGATGGAGATGGTGTTCCACGCCGGCATCTCCGCGGCCGCGTAGGCGAACAGGTCCGTGACGATGCGCATCGAGGGCCGCGGGGGATAGATGAAGGTCCCCCTGGCCACGTACTCCTTGAGGATGTCGTTTTGGACCGTGCCCCGGAGCGAGCCGACGGGGACGCCACGCTCATCGGCCACCAGCCCGTACAGCAGGAGAAGGATGGCCGCCGTCGAGTTGATGGTCATCGAGGTCGAGACAGCCCCCAGGTCGATCCCGTCGAGCAGCCTTCGCATGTCGTCGAGGGTGTCGATGGCGACACCGACCCTCCCCACCTCTCCCCTGGCAAGGTCGTGGTCGGAGTCGAGGCCCATCTGGGTGGGAAGGTCGAATGCGACCGACAACCCTGTCTGTCCCGCTGCCAGGAGGTCTTGAAACCGCCGGTTGGTGGCGGCGGCATCGCCAAAACCCGCGTACTGCCGGAATGTCCACAGCTTCTCGCGGTACATGTCGGGATATGGCCCGCGGGTGAAAGGGAACTCGCCAGGGCGTCCGACGGCGTCGGGCTCCGCCGGGGTGTCGTACACGACCTCGACCTCGAGCCCGCTCGAGGTTCGAACGGGTTTAGCGGAGGACACCGGGTAGGCTGCTCAAAGTCCAGCCCATGCTATCGAGGCGGCTTTTCGCTCCGCCCAAGGTAAGAGACTGCCCATGGCCCGACGATCCCTGATCCACGAGATGGAGGCCCGCGAACGACGCGGCCGTTGGTTCCCCGCGCTCGCCTCCCTGCTCGTGATCTCGATCTTCGCCGCCACCTGGATCGGCCTGTTCTCGTTCATGAGCGCCAACGCCGCATACGGGGTGTTCGCCGACCTTCAGGCGGAATACATCCCGGACACCGACGCCATGCAGCTGAGCCTCCCCGACCTCTCACGCGTCTCCCTCGTATACGCAGGTTCGGGCGAGCTCTTGGCCGAGCTTCACGACGGCCGCAACTCCGAGCCGGTAGCGATCGGCGAGGTTCCGGATGTCGTGGTCCATGCGGTCCTGGCGGCCGAGGACAAGGACTTCTACCACCACCGTGGGGTGGACTTCGACGCCATCGCCTCCGCCGTGGTCGACAACATCGCGGCCGGCACCCGACGCGGTGGCTCCACCATTACCCAACAGGTCGTGAAGAACTACTTCGTCGGCAAGGAAGTGTCGATCCGCCGCAAGATCAACGAGGCCTTCGTCGCCGCCGAGCTCGAGCGGCGCTTCCCCAAGGACCAGATCCTCGAGTTCTACGTCAACTCGGTGTATTTCGGGGCCGGGGCATATGGCATCAAGGCCGCTGCCCGCGAGTTCTACGGCAAGGACCTCGACAATCTGACCGTCGACGAGGCGGCCACGCTGGCGGTGCTGGTCCGCAACCCCACCCTCTACAACCCGCGCAGCCGTCCGACGTTCGTCCTCGAGCGCCGAGACGACGTCATGGAGGAGATGGTGGAAGAAGGATGGGCCACTGCCGCCCAGGTCGACGCGGCCAAGCAGAGGCCGCTCGGCGTCATCCCCCACACCGTGTTCAAGGGCGAAGCAGATCACGTCGTGGCTGAGGTGAAGCGGCAGCTGCTCAACGACCCCAAATTCGCCTTCCTCGGCGCCAACAAGGAGGAGCGCAAGCGGACCATCTTCGGCTGCCCGGCGGACGACACCGCATGCACCGGAGGCGGCGGCCTCCGGATCGAGACCACGGTCGACTTGCGGGTCCAGGAGATGGCACACGAGGTCCTGGACGAGTGGCTCCCGATCCCTCCGTTCGCCGAGAACCTCGAGCTCTGCAAGAAGGTCTTCAGCACCACCCCCGAGGACGAGCTGGCCGCCTACGCCGAGAACCACTCCTGCGCCCCGACGGGCGCCATCACCACGGTCGACAACTACACCGGAGCGGTGCTGGCCATGGCCAGCGGGCTCCCCTTCGACGTCGCCCAGTTCGACCTCGCCATCCAGGGCAAGCGCAACCCAGGCTCCGCCTTCAAGCCATTCGGACTGGTGGCCGCGCTCGAGAGCGGCAAGACCCTGGGCCACATCTACTCGACCGGCACCGTGAAGATCCCATGCGCCACCAAGTGCGATGGCGACAAGGACTACTGGCAGGTGGGAGGGAGCCGGGGAGGAGGCTTCGTGACCCTCGACCGTGCGACCTCCTCGTCGATCAACGCGGTGTTCGCGCAGGTGTCGGCCGAAGTCGGTCCTGAGCGAATCGTCGAAGTTGCCCACCGCATGGGGATCAGGTCGTCCATCCCGGCAGTGCTCTCCCTGGTGCTGGGGACCGGCTCCGTCTCCACCCTCGAGATGGCATCCGCCTACAGCAACTTCGCCACCAACGGCCTGTGGGCCGAGCCATACATCATCAGCCGGATCACCGACTCGAACGGCAAGGTGATATTCGAGCAGAAGCCGACCCAGGTGCAGACGATCGACCCGGCGGTGGCCGCGGCCGCCCGCCGGCCCTTGGAGAAGGTGCCGAGTTCTTCTGGCACGGCTCCTGCCGCCGCCATCGGCCGGCCCCAGGGCGGCAAGACCGGTACCCATGAGAACAACGCCGACCTCTGGTACGTCGGCTTCGTGCCGCAGTACACGACCGCGGTGTGGGTCGGCTATGAGAGGGAGCAGCTCTCACTGGTCGGAGCCTCCATCCACGGCAACAAGGTCACCGCAGGCAACGCCTTCGGTGGACGGGTGGCCGGCCCGATATGGGCCGAGTACATGAGCCAGATGCTCGAAGGGATCGAGCCAGTCGAGTTCCCGCCGGATCCGCCTGGGGTCGACAAGTACGTCATCCCGCCCAAGATCGTCGTGCCCGTCCTGGTGGGCCTCGACCAGGAGACCGCGATGACGGCCGGCGCAGGCTTTGCCATCGAAGTAGTGGAGATCCCCGCGCTGGAAGCCAAGGGCACTGTGGTCCTGCAGTCACTCGACCCCGGACAGTCCGTGGCGACCGGCAGCCCGCTCACCATCTACGTCTCCAACGGCAAGGTGCCGGCCGGCAAGCTGCCCGACCTGCGGGGACTCGTGCTGGAGGACGCCGAGAGCGTGATCAACGACTTCCTGTTCGAGACCGGGCTGCGCCTCATCCCGATCAAACAGGAGGTCGTGGTCACTGACCCCAACCAGATCGGCACGGTGGTGGGGACCCTGCCGCCGCCCGGAACTTCGATGAGCTACGGCGACCAAGTGGTCCTCCAGATCGGAATCGCCGGCCCCTGAGAAGCCTCACGTCTCACGGTCGCACGGTCGCACGTCTCAGGTCTCACGCCTCACGTCTCACGGAGTGACGGAAGGGGCGGTCAGCTAATGCGTGGCCAGGTGGGTCCCGTGGTTGCGATTGTTCCGGAACCAGGTCTGGGAAGGATACGGCGTGGTGGTGGGTCGGTCGGACCGCCCCCTTGCCACTGCGTGGCATTCCCCCCTCCGGGGGAGCGCGAAAAGTGCTCATTGACGATCTATAACGGTGCTTTGTATAACGGTGGGGTGAGGATCGCAGCGCCCGGGGGTAACGATGCCCGTCCTCCCCACGCATCGCACGCCGCACCAGCCTCG
>DATBMA010000041.1:0-49939 GCA_036555105.1 Acidimicrobiia bacterium | reverse complement strand
CAGCCGTCGATGGCGCATTGGCCCATGTCCCGCCACCACACGAAGGCCCGAACCGATGGTGGGATGGGGGTGGTGGCGTCGGTGACGGCGACTGGTCGGAGCCCGTCGGTGGCGATGGCTCTTATCTTGCCGCCGCAGAGGATCTCTTCGAGGAGGCCGGGTCCGGCTTTGAGTCCCCGGCGGGTGACAGCTCCGGTTTCTGCCCCGGTTTCGGCGGCTTGGGCGGCGTCGATGAAGATGTCGGCTACCAGGCCCCCACCCCCGGAGCCTCCACCTCCATCACCATTTAGGGAGTCGGTGCAGATGGCTACCAGGGCGTCGGCTCGGCGTTGGCCACGGTTCTGGTCGGGGAGGTTGGGGAAGGTGGACTCTTTGCGGTCGAGGGCGGTGAGGACGGTTTCGCCGTCGGCGGCGGGGAGGATCCCCCACAGTTTCATCATTTGGGCTGCGAGGTCGGGTTGGACCACCAGGTACCGGTCGGAGGCCAGGGCCTGTTCTTGTTCGGGGTGGAGGTGGCGGAGCCGGTCGGTGAGGGCGTGGATCCGGCCGAGGGTGTAGTTGTCGGCGGCTTCTTGGAACTGTTGGGGGGTGGCGCCGGCTTGGCGGAGTTTGGCCAATGCGGCTGACCGGTCGAGGCCCCAGCGGCCGTCGGCTAAGTGTTGGCGGATGTCTTCATCGGTGCGGGCTAGCTGCCAGAGCCGGTCGGCGGTTTGGGATCCGAGGTCCAAGGTGGCGGCTAGCCAGTCGCCCATCCGGGGGTAGCCGTCGGCCAGGTCGACTTGGAAGCGGTCCAAGTCGGCGGCCAGTCCGGCTTGTTCGGCCCGGCAGCGTGAGATGACCTTTTCCAGCTGTTGGAGGCGGGCCAGTTTGGCTTCTGCTTCGTCCCATTCGGGGTCGGGTGCCCACACAGAAGGGTCGGGTTGCCTCGTATCGGTTGTCGTGAACATATGTTCGTTATACAACCCGGCCGAGACAGAAACCAGACAGTCCACAGCCAGAACCGAGGAAAATTCGGCGTAGGCCGCCAACCTGAGCTCGGCATCTTTCATCGATGCTTTGCCGGTGTGAAGACACCCTCTCGTTTTTGCCATCCCCCTCCGGCACCTCGTGCACCTCCCCCAAGGTGGCTGCCACTCCTACGAAGGAGAGGGCTTTACAGATGCACTACGGGGCAGGTCAGGGTTCGCGTGATCCCCTCGATAGCCTGGATCCGTGCCACCACCAAACGGCCGAGGGCGTCGACATCGTCTGCCGTCGCTTTGACGATCACGTCGTATGGCCCGGTGACATCGTCGGCGGCCTCGACCCCTTGGATGTTGCGGACCTCGTCGGCCACGTACGCGGCCTTGCCTACCTCGGTCTGGATGAGCACGTATGCCTGGACCACGGGACCTCCCTCTGGATCGTCGTGCCTGGTCGACCGCGAACTATACCGATCGGGCCAGGGCGCCGCTCAGTAGCCGTCCGACCCGACCCGCACAGACCCCACGTAGCTCGTGCCTTCCTCCTCGACGACATCGAAGATGACACGCTGACCCTGGCGGAGAGTGCGGAAGATGGAGCCGGTCAGCGAGCCCGGCCGTAGGTAGATCTCGGAGCGGTCCTCGTCGTTGACAACGATTCCCACTCCGGTGGTGGGGTCGTAGACCTTGACGACACCTTGCAAGGCTCTGGCCTCTGCGCTCTCAGGCCTTTTCGACCTTGCCGGCCCGAATACAGGACGTGCACACCCGGGCGCGCCGGGTGTTGGAGCCGTGGCGCACGCGCACCCGCTGGATGTTGGGCAGCCAGCGTCGGTTGTTGCGCTTGTGGGAGAAGCTGACGCTCTTCCCATAGGCAGGCTCTTTGCCGCAGATCTCGCAGCGGTAGGACATGGGGGAGGCAAGATTAGCGGGCGGTCAGTCCGAGCAGGAATCAGCCTCTACCCTCGGAACCATGGCCTCCCTCGCCCGCCTGGCCACGATCGGCGTCGAGCAGGTGAAGGGTTTCGGAGGGAACAACGCCAAATCCCTCCGGGAGACGGGCCTCGACACGGTCGCCGACCTCCTCCTCTTCGTGCCTCGGCGCTATCTGGACCGAACCACGATGGCGCCGATCATGTCGGTCCCGGTAGGGGTCGAGGTGACCGTGGCCGGCACGGTCACCTCCATCGATGAACGTCGCCCCAAGAAGGGGCTGCTGCTCACCGAAGCAATTGTCGAGGACGAGTCGGGCCGGCTCAGAGTCATCTGGTTCAACCAGAAGTTCCGCGCGAAGCAATTGCCTCCCGGCACCGAGGTAGCCCTCTCGGGCAAGATCGAGTGGTTCCGAGGCACCCGCCAGATGTCGAGCCCGGCCGCCGACGTCTTCGGCAACATCGAAGGCCTCACAACCGGCCGGCTGGTCCCCCTCTACCCGAAGGTGGGGACGATCAAGCCAGGGATGGTGCGGCGCGGCATCCACAACGCTCTCAGGCGCAGCCGGCCGATCGAGGACTCCATACCGCAACCGATCATCGACGCGCTCGACCTGGTCGATCGCGACACGGCGTTCGCCACGATTCACTTCCCCGAGAGCGATGGTCTGTTGGCGGGGGCCCGGCGCCGATTGATCTTCGATGAGTTCTTCCGCCTCGAATTGGCGCTGGCCTTGCGCAAGCGCCGTCAGGTCGAGGAGGCCACCGGCATTGCCCACGTGTTGGAGGGAGACCTGGTCGAGAGGTTCCTGGCCGGCCTGCCCTACTCCTTGACCGAGGCCCAGAAGCGGGTGCTGGCCGAGATCGAGGCCGATCTTCGTTCGTCTCATCCCATGCACAGGCTGCTCGAAGGCGAGGTCGGCTCCGGTAAGACGGTGGTGGCGGTGGCGGCCCTGCTGTCGGCGGTGCAGGGCGGCTACCAGGGGGCAGTGATGGCTCCGACCGAGGTACTGGCCCAACAGCATTTCCTGGCGATCCAGAGCCTGCTGGAGGGGGCGGGAGTGGCGGGAGACTACGGGTCCGGCAGCCTCTTCGACTCCGAGGGCCGCAAGGTGAGGCTGGCTCTCCTCACCTCCTCGCAGGCGGCCTCCGGGCACGATCCTGGCATCAAACGCGACGAGGTCTTGCAGGGAGTGGCAAACGGCGAGATCGACCTTGTGGTCGGCACCCACGCCCTCATCCAGGAGGGGGTGGAGTTCCGTAGCCTGGGGGCAGCGGTGGTCGATGAGCAGCATCGCTTCGGGGTGGGCCAGCGGGTCCTGCTCAAGGAGAAGGGCAAGGAGGAAGAGCCCGACTTGATGATCATGACCGCCACCCCCATCCCCCGCACGCTCGCCTTCACCCTGTACGGGGACCTGGATGTCTCGGTGATCGATGAGCTGCCGCCCGGGCGCCAGCCGATCGAAACGATCGCCTTGCCGCCCGCGATGGAAGACATGGCGTGGGATGCAGTGCGCTCAGAGGTGGCGGCCGGGCGGCAGGCCTTCGTCGTATGCCCCCTGGTCGAGGACAGCGAGAAGATCGAAGCCGCCTCGGCCACCGCCGAGTTTCAACGCCTCCAGCACGTGTTCCCCGATCTCCGTCTCGGGCTGGTTCATGGCCAACTCACGACTGCTGAGAAGGACGCGGTGATGCGGGCGTTCAGGGCCGGCGAGATCGACGTGCTGGTGGCCACCACCGTCATCGAGGTGGGAATCGACGTTCCCAACGCCACTGTGATGGTGGTGGAGGACGCCGATCGCTTCGGCCTCTCACAGCTGCATCAGTTGCGTGGAAGGGTTGGCCGCGGCGACCAACCTGCCCGCTGCTACCTGCTGTCCGACCCTCCTGAGGAGTCCGAGGGGGCTGCCCGCATCGGAGCGATGGTGGCCACCAACGACGGCCGCCGCCTGGCCGAAGAGGATCTTCGCATCCGTGGGCAAGGAACGGTGTTCGGGGCCAGGCAGTCCGGGATGCCCGACCTCCGCCTGGCCGACGTGCTCAGGGACAAACGTGAGCTGGTCGATGCCAGACGCGAGGCGTTCGATCTGGTGGCCGGCGATCCCGACCTGACCGGCCATCCGGACCTGCGGGAGGAAATGCGACTGCTGCTGGGGGAGAACGTGGAATGGCTGTTCAAGTCATGAGTTCTCGATGAGAGTCATTGCCGGCATCGCCAAGGGGCGGCACCTCCACGCCCCCGCCACCCGGGAGACGCGGCCGATGACCGACCGTGCCAAGGAAGGCTTGTTCTCCTCGCTGGGCGACCTGGTGGAGGGGGCGGTGGTCCTCGACCTGTTCGCCGGGTCCGGCAGCCTCGGCATCGAGGCGATGTCGCGGGGGGCGAAGTCGGTGGTGTTCGTCGATCTCGGCAAGGAGGCGGTGGCGGCGCTGCGCCAGAACATCCGTGCCTGCGGCTTTGCCCCTGAGTCGGAGGTGGTGGTGCAGCCGGTGATGCGCTACCTGCGCAGCGCCCCGACCGAGGCCTTCGACCTCGTCTTCTTCGACCCGCCTTGGACCATGTCCGACCCCGAGCAGCAGCAGGACCTCGACCTGGTGGCGCCCGCGGTCCGCCCACACGGGACCGTGGCGGTAAACCGCCGGGCCAGCTCCGGGGAGCTCGAAACCCCGGCCGGGCTGTGGCTTGCCGCGGCTAAGCGCTACGGAGACGGCAAGATATGGATGTACTCGAAGGAGACGACCTGACCGCAGCCCTCTGCCCCGGGAGCTTCGACCCCCCGACCTTTGGTCACCTAGACGTGATCAACCGGGCGTGCGAGGTCTTCGATCGCGTGGTCGTGGCCGTCGTCGACAATCCTTCCAAACAGCCCTTGTTCACAGCTCAGGAGCGGGTGGTGTTGCTGGAAGACATGATTGGAGAGCAGGCCGAGGTCAAGAGCTTCTCGGGGCTGCTGGTCGAATTCGCCAGGGCCGAGGAGGTCGACGTGATCGTCAAGGGACTGCGGGCGGTCTCCGACTTCGACTACGAGTTGCAGATGGCACAGATGAATCGAACCCTGAGCGGGGTGGAGACCGTCTTCATGGCCACCAACCCGGCGTGGGGGTACCTGTCTTCTTCGTTGGTGCGTGAGGTGGCGAGGATGGGTGGATCGGTGGAGGCGCTGGTTCCCGCGAACGTAGCGGTGGCGGTGAAGGAGAAACTGCGATGACCGAGCTGACCCTCGATCCGATCGAGATAGATGACCGCGGCCCCCGGCATTCGGTGGGCGACCTGCTGGACGTCATCGACGACATCGTCGTCGAGCTGACCGAGGCCAAGCGGGTCCCCTTGGGAAGTGGGGTGATCGTTGACCGCGATCACCTGCTCGAGCTCTTGGAGCGGTTGCGCGACGAGCTGCCCGATGAGATGAGGGCCGCCCGCTGGATGGTGCGGGAGCGGGAGGCCTTCATGGCCAGGACCAATGAGCGGGCCAGGGAGATCATCGACAAGGCCAAGAACGAGTCGCGGCGCATGGTGTCCGATTCCCACATCATCGCCGAGGCCGTGGAGGAGGCGAACATCCTGGTTCGCCGGGCCGAGGGCGATGCTCGCCGCATCCGCCTGGAGGCCGAGGACGATCTCGAGCGCGGCCTCGAGCGGATCGATCTGGTCCTGGGTGACGTGCGTGAGCGCATCGGCGCCACCCGTGACGAGCTGCACAAGGCACGTCCCAAGGAGCCGGCCCCTCCGATCTGATGGCTTCGCCCATCCTGCGGCCGGTGGTGGTGACCGATCTCCTGCGCCCGAGCGGGCACGCCCGCATGGTGGAAGGTGAGGTGCCTCTCGACCTGCGGGCGGGCGAGTCCCAGGTCCGCGCGACCGCACGGGTGCAGGCGACTCTCCTCCCATCGGGGGAAGGAGTGGTCTCCGAGATCATTGTGAAGGTGCCCGCCTCCTTGGCCTGCTCCCGCTGTCTGACCGAGTGGGACGAGGGGGTGGAGGTGTCGGCCCGGCGCCTCTTCACCCGCGTCCCGGATGAGGACGGCTACGCGATCGGTCCGGACGACCGCCTGGACCTGGCCCCCTGGGTGCGAGACGAGGTGTCGGTGTCGCTACCCGACGACCCTCTCTGCCGGCCGGGTTGCCTGGGACTTTGCTCAGTGTGCGGAGCGGACTTGAATACAGCCCCCTGCGAGGGGCATTCCGAGCAATCGTCTTCGCCCTTCGCCGTCCTCAAAGACCTGTTCGACTCCACTAGTTGAAGGAGCGCACCATGGCGGTGCCGAAGAAGAAGAGCTCGCGAATGCGCACCCATCAGCGCAAGTCGGCCTGGAAGGTGGCCAAGCCGAGCACTTCCATCTGCCCGCAGTGCAAGGCCGTGAAGCTGCCCCACCGAGTCTGCCTCAATTGCGGCAGCTACAACGGGCGCACGGTCATCCAGACCGACTGATGAACCGGATCGCGGTCGACGCGATGGGCGGGGACCTGGCCCCGGCCGAAACCGTGAGGGGAGCGGTGGCCGCGTCATCAATGGGCCTGGAGCCGATCCTGGTGGGGGATCAGTCGGCCATCGCCAACGAGCTCGCTCGACTGGAGGCCGATCTCCCGGTGGTCCACGCCTCCCAGGTGATCGAGATGGGCGAGGACCCAGGGCAGGGACTGCGCGACAAGCCCGACTCCTCGATCAGTGTCTGTGCCCGCATGGTGGCCGAAGGCCAGGCGGGGGCGATGATCAGCGCCGGATCCACCGGCGCCGCCATGGCCGCCGCCGCCATCATCATCGGGCGTAGCCAGGGTGTGGCCAGGCCCACCATCGCTTCGGTGTTCCCCACCCCTGGCAGCCCGACCGTGGTGCTCGACAGCGGGGCCAACATCGAGGTGAAGCCGGAGCATCTCGTTCAATTCGCGGTGATGGGCGCGGTCCTGAGCGAGGTCCTGTTCGGCCTTGAGAAGCCGCGGGTCGGGCTGCTCAACATCGGCGAGGAGCCCGGCAAGGGCCGCCAGCTCGACAAGGATGCCTTCGACCTCCTGGCCGCCACTTCTCTCAATTTCGTCGGCAACGTGGAGGGGCGCGACCTCGCCACCGACCGAGCAGATGTCATCGTCAGCGACGGCTTCACGGGCAATGTGTTCCTGAAGACCACCGAGGGCGCCGCCCAGACGATGGCGATCCTGATGATGGAGGCGTTCTCCCAGCTCGAGCCGGAGGCCCAGGCGGCGGTGCTGCCGGCCCTCGGCGAGATCCGCAGGCGGATGGATTACGAGACGTATGGGGGGGCTCACCTGCTCGGAGTGAACGGGGTCGTGGTGATCGCCCATGGCTCGTCTTCGCATGTCGCCATCGCCAACGGAATCCGGATCGCCCACGACGGTGTGGCCCGCGACCTCGTCGGAAAGGTGGCCTCCCGGCTGGCAGGGGCATGACCTCCCTCGAGGAAGCCCTCGGTCACGAGTTCCGACGGCCGCAGCTGCTTTCCGCGGCCCTCACCCATCGCTCGTACACCGCCGAGAACCCCGAGGCCGCCAACAACGAGCGGCACGAGTTCCTCGGGGATGCGGTCCTCCAGCTCGCCATCACCGACCATCTCTTCAGTACATACCCCAGGTTGAGCGAGGGGCAGCTGGCGAAAGTGCGGGCGGCCTCGGTCAACCGAACGGTGCTGGCGTCGGTGGCCCGTGAGATAGGGCTGGGCGACGGGCTGTTGATCGGAAGGGGAGAGGAAGCTTCGGGCGGGAGGGAGAAGGACTCGATCCTGGCCGATGCCATGGAGGCGGTGATCGCGGCGGTGTACCTCGACGCCGGCTTCGGGGTGGCGAGAACTGTCGTGATGCGCCACTGGGCCGGCCGGATCCCATCCTCGGCCCGCCGCCCTGGCGGAGCCGACTTCAAGACCAGGCTCCAGGAGGTGCTGGCCGCCGCCGGGCTGCGGCCGGTGTACGAGGTGGAAGGGGCGGGGCCCGACCATGCCAGGGTGTTCGTGGCGAGGGTGCTGGTCGACGGCAAAGTGCGGGGAGCCGGGGAGGGCCGCTCCAAGAAGGAGGCCGAGCAGGAGGCCGCCAAGGCAGCCCTCGGTTCCGGCGCCGGGGCCCCCGTCTAGGCGGGGAAGCGCGTTGCCCGAGCTGCCTGAGGTCGAGTCGGTGCGCAGGGCCCTGATCCCGGTGCTGGAGGGGGTCAGAATCGTAGAGGTGGAGCTTCGCCACCAGCGGACCGGGCGGCGCAATCTCCGCCCTGGGGACGTGGTCGACCGCTTACAGGGGCGGCGGGTGTTGGCGGTTGGCCGCCAGGGGAAGTTCCTGCTGGCACCACTCGACTCGGGATCGGTGCTGGTCATACATCTCGGGATGTCCGGCCACGTCGAGGTGGCTCGGCCTGGCGATCCCGAGGCGCGCCACACACATTTCGTGGCGAGGACCGAGGCGGGGGACGAGGTCCGGCTGGTCGACCCTCGCACCTTCGGATTCGTGGCGGTGCTCGAGCCGGATGAGCTGGGAACTCTGGCCCACATCGGGCCAGATGCCTTCGAGACCCTGCCCTCCGCCGCCAGGTTGGCAGAGGTGCTGACGGGGCGAACCGCACCAATCAAGTCGTTGTTGCTCGACCAGCGAATCCTGGCCGGGCTCGGCAACATCTACGCGGACGAGGTGCTGCACCGGGCGCGGATCCGCCCCGACCGGCCGGGAGGCACCCTGACCAGGGAGGAGGTGGGAAGGCTGCGCAAGGCGATCCCCCCCATCCTCGAGGCCGGGATCGAAGCAGGCGGCACCTCCCTCACCGACCTCGCCTACCTGCTGCCGGATGGGACAGCGGGCGAGTTCAGCGAGCGGCTCCGTGTGTACGGACGGGAAGGTGAGCGATGCAAGCGCTGCGGGGGTGAGATCCAGCGGGTGGTGATCGGTGGCCGGTCCTCCTACTTCTGCGGCGGCTGCCAGGCATGAAGTCGGTGCGTGCCACAGTCTCGGGCAGGGTCCAAGGCGTGTATTTCCGTGACTCCGCCCGACGGGAGGCGCGGATGCTTGGCCTGGTGGGCTGGGTTCGCAACACCGCCGACGGCCGTGTGGAGACCCAAGCCCAGGGATTGGATGAATCCGTCGACCGGTACGTGCACTGGCTGGAGTTGGGCCCGCCGGATGCGATGGTGCTGGCGGTGGAGGTGGTGGACCAGGAACCTCTCGATCCACCGCCTTCCAGCTTCGAGATAACTGGCTGATCCAGGCGGCTTCCGGTAGCACCCGGCCTTCGGTACGTTCCCCGGCGTGAGCAATTCACCCGCATCCCGCTGGCCGCGCTCGGCGGTGGCGATCGTGACCATCGTCGCCCTGTTGGCGGGGGTGAGTGGCGGCATCGCCATCGCTCTTTACCAGCGCAACGCCAGGCTCCAGGATCAGCTCGACACCACCGCCGCCCAACTGGCCAGTGCCCAGGCCCGCATCACCGCGCTGGAGCAGCAGGTCGAGAACCAGAACCCGCTGGGCGGGCTCTTCGGAGGCACCGAAGGTGGCGGCTCCGGCCTCGGCGGCCTCGGGGACCTGCTCGGAGGCCTGCTCGGTGGAGAGGGCTCGGGCGACCTCGGCGACTTGTTGGGCGGCTTGCTCGGAGGCGGCCCGGAAGGCGGGCTCGACCCGTCGGCGCTGGCGGCATGTGTCACCACTTCTCCCGGGAGCATTCAGGTCGACGCGACCGACGTCGACCGCCAGGTCGAACAAGTGACCGAGGCGGTGGAACAGCTCAGGCATCTGGAGGTCGAGGGGGCCATCGACCCGGTCCTGGTGACACCGGAGGAAATGACCGCACGGGTGCAGGAGCTTGCTCGCGATTCATATCCGGATGACGTGGCGGACGCCGACCGGCGGCTGCTGGTCGCCCTGGGCGCGATACCTGCCGACTACGACCTGACCGAGGGCCAGATCGAGATGCTGGGAGGGGCAGTGGCCGGCTATTACGACCCTGAGACCCACGAGTTGGTCGTCGCCACTCCCGCTGGTGGCGGGGCCCTTGAGCCGCTCGACCTGGTCACCCTTGCCCACGAGATCACTCACGCCGTCACCGATGAACAGCTGGGCTTCCCCGGGCTGATGGATGATCCACGCGCCGACCCGGAGCCCTTCCGCGCCGCCCAGGCGCTCATCGAGGGCGATGCCACACTCACCATGCAGCAGTTCTCGGTGGGTGCACTCGATCTCGGGGATCAGCTCGGCATGCTGCTCAACCCCCGCGTGCTCGGTGCCCAAGGAGCCGTGGCCGACGTCCCGTATGTGTTGAGCGCCTCGACCCAGTTCGCGTACTTCGACGGCATGAGCTTCGCCTGCGCAGTCTCTTCCCAGGGAGGGACGGAGGCGCTCGACCAGGCATATGCCCGGCCTCCCACCTCCACTGCCGAGATCCTCTTCCCCGAGCGGTACCTGCAGTCGGTGGCACCTCTCGACCCTGACGCCGTTGGCGGTCCGGGTAGCGGTTGGGAGCAGCTGAGGTCGACCGGGTTCGGGGCCGAGGACCTCCTGTTTTTGTGGTCGGCGCCCGGTGACGACACCTCCTCCTCCCTATCGGATCCCCGCCTGCGGTCGGCGGCGTGGGCAGGCGGAGAGGTCACCCTCTGGGCCCGGGGTGCGGACACGGCGGTCGGCATCGGCCTGGTCGACTCGGGGGAGGGCTCCGCCACGATGTGTGAGTCGATGGCGGCCTGGGAGGAGGCGGCATTCCCGACGGCCCGGTCGGGCCAGGCCATCGGCGACGAGAGGCTGGTGCATGACGGGAACGGCCGTTCGGCGATCCTGGTCTGCTCGGGTGACCAGGTGAGGCTCGGCATCGCCCCCGACGAGGCGACTGCCCGCTCAATCGCCGGCTGATTTGGCCATCGCCTCCTGAACGGGGCGGCCGCGGGCGGCCCTAGAGACGCAGGAGCAGGCCGGATGGCCGCTACCCTCGCTAATCACAGTCCTGTGATTCCCCAGGTGGTTGCTTGTATCTGAAGACGGTCAAGATCGTCGGCTTCAAGTCGTTCGCCGACCGCACGCGGCTCGAGTTCAGGCCCGGGGTGTCGGTGATCGTCGGCCCCAACGGCTCGGGTAAGTCGAACCTCGTCGACGCCGTCGCCTGGGCCTTGGGTACCCAGGCCCCCAAGGCGCTGAGGACCTCGAAGATGGAAGATGTGGTGTTCGCTGGCACCACCGCCCGCCCCCAGCTCGGTCGGGCCGAGGTCACGGTGGTGCTCGACAACGCCGATCGGGCGATCGGCCTCGACTTGCCCGAAGTGTCGATCACCCGCCGCCTCTATCGGGACGGGTCATCCGACTACGAGATCAACGGCATGGCATGCCGCCTGCTGGATGTCCAGGAGCTCCTGTCCGATTCCGGGGTGGGCCGCCACCAGCACGTGATCATCGGCCAGGGTCATGTCGATGACATCCTCAATGCCGGCCCTGACGAGCACCGGGCGGTGATAGAGGAGGCGGCCGGGATCCTCAAGCACAAGTTGCGGAGGGAGAAGGCCGAGCGGAGGCTCGAGCGAACCGACGCCGACGTCCTCCGGCTCAAAGACATCATCGGTGAGCTCACCCGCCAGATGCGTCCCCTGCGCCGCCAGGCGGAGGCGGCGGACCGTCAGCGGCAGGCGGCCGAGGAGGTAAGGGCCATCGGCCTGTATCTCGGTGGCGAGCAGTTGCGGCGCCTCGATGGCAGGTTGGGCGCGGCCGAAGAAGAGGAAGCGGCGCTAGAGACCGACGCTCGCGAGGCCGAGACCGAGGCTTCTGAGCTCGGCAACCTTTTGAGATTGGTTTCGGAGCAGGCGGCTGTGGTCGGTCGGCACCTCGACCGGACCGGCGCGGCCGCGGCTCGGTTGGAGACCACGTTCGAGCGGCTGCGCCGTATCGGACAGGTCGCTCATGAGCGCCTGCGGGCGGCCCGGGCGGCGCTGGAAGGGTCGGAGGAGCGCAGCCGCGACCTCGCCTCCGAGCTCGAGGAGCTGACCGCCCAGATGACGGCAGCCGCCGCCGAGGAGGCCGAGGCCGCTACTGCCGCCGCCAGATCAGAACAAGCCTTCCGCTCGATCGAGGCGGAGGAGCGGCTGCTCGCCGATGAGGAGGGGCTGGCCCCCGAGGGAGCCGCCGCCCGCCTCCGTGGAGAGTTGGCCGCCCTCGAGGCTGCCCGCGAGCGCGACGGCAATGAACTCGACGGTCTGCGGTCGCGCATGGCCGTGCTCGATGCCCAGCTGCTGGCAGAGCGGGAAGAGATCGGGCGGCTGGACGAGGAGATTCGCGCTCTCGACACCGACTCTTCAACTGCCCAGCGGCTTTTCGACGAGCAAGCCACGGTCAGGGCCACGGAGCAGGAGCACTGGGAGGGAGCCGAAGCTGCCATGGCCGAGGCCAGGCTGCACCTGGCAGCCGCCCAGGGCCGCCACGAAGCCCTGGCCGCCGCAGTTGATGGCGAGGAACCAGCCGGCCGGTCGCTGATGGAGAGCGCCCCGGGCATGGTGGGGGCGATTGCCGCCAGACTCGATGTGCCTGCGGACCTGTCCCTGGCGGTGGAGGCCGCCCTCGGACCATTCGCCAGGGCAGTGGTCTTTGCCGGAGCCGATGACCTCGCGCAGGCGATGCGCATGCTCAAAGGCGACGGGAGGGGTGGGGTGGCCGGGGTGATCAGCCGGCCCGGATCGGCCGGCCCGGCCACGGAGTTGGCGGCCGTGACCGGGCTCGAACCTTTGGTGTCACGGCTGGGGCCGGCAGCAGATCTCGAGCTCGGCGCGGCATTGCTCGGCGACGTATTGCTGGCCGAGGGATGGGCCTCAGGCTGGGATGTGGTCAGGCGCCATCCCGAGGTTCGGGCGGTCACACCCGAAGGGGATCTGGTCACAGCGGCCGGAATCCGCCCTGGCGATCCGGAGGGGGCAAGCCCCGCCGCCTTGGCGGCGGCAGGAGAGTCGGTGAAAGCCGCCGAGGTCGACCTCGCCAGGGCCGAGAGCAGGGTCAACTCGACCAGGCGGGCATTCGAGGCCACCCGCGCCGACGAGCGGAAGGCGCTCGAGGCGTTGGAGGTGCTCGAGGCTCGCCTCGCCGGAGCCACCGAAGCGCTCACCCGCAGCCGTCGGGCGGAAGCGGCGATCGTGTCAGAGGCGGAGATCCTCGAACGTCGCCGGGCGGGCCTGGAAGAGGAGATGTCCCGGCGCCTCGAACAGGAGGCCGGTCTCAAGCCCCGCTTGGAGAGCCTCGAGGGAGACGAGGCGGCTGCCAGACAGGCATGGGAGGACGCGGCAGCCCGTCGAGCCCGCCTGGCATCTGCCAAGGAGGAAGCTCGGGCCGCATGGCAGGCTGAGGCGGGACGTGCGGTCGCGGCCGCGGAGCGGCACCACCTGCTGGAGGCTCGTCGCCAGATCGTCGAAGCAGGTTTGGGCGGTTCGGCGGCCACCTCGGTGGGGCCGGCCCGTCTGCAGAGGCTTGAGGTTGTAGAGGAGACGGCACGGCAAGCAGCCGAAGTTGTGAAGCGCCACCTCGCCGAGCTGCGGGCCCGCCAGGAGGCCGGTCGAGCCGAGGCAGCCGAGCTCGAAGCGCGGTCTGAGTCACTCCGCGCCAGACACCATCAGCGCAGCGCCGAACTGGCCGTTGGCCGTGAGCGCAAGGCGGCGCTGGCCCTCGAGCTCGTCGAACTGCGAGTCAGGCGAGAGTCGGTGGCAGAGGGGCTGCGCCGCGACTTCGACGCCGACGAGGGGACCGCCCTGGCAGCTTCGGCCCCGGAGGGGGAAGGGGATCCGGCCGATCGCCTGGCCACCCGCCAGGCGGAGCTGCGCCGCATGGGTGCGGTCAACCCCCTGGCGGCCGAGGAGTACGCAGCGCTGGCGGAGCGCCACGAGTTCATTTCGTCTCAGATGGAGGACCTCGAAGGCTCACGTCGCGAGCTCCGCAAGGTGATCTCCGCCCTCGATGACGAGATCGAACTGCGCTTCAACTCTGCCTTCGAGGAGATCGCCCTCGCCTACCAAGACCTGTTCACAGTCCTCTTCCCTGGGGGGCGGGGAAGGCTGCGGGTGCTCGACCCTGACCAAGGCCTCGCCTCAGGCGTAGAGATCGAAGCCCAACCGCTCGGGAAGAAGGTGTCGAAGCTGAGCCTGCTCTCGGGTGGCGAGCGATCGTTGGCGGCTCTCGCCTTTCTCTTCGCCGTCTTCCGGGCCCGTCCCTCACCCTTCTACGTCCTCGATGAGGTGGAGGCCGCGCTCGACGACTCCAACCTGCGGCGATTCCTTCGCCTGATCGAGGCATTCCGGCGGGAGGCACAGCTGGTGATCGTCACGCATCAGCAACAGACGATGGAGGCGGCGGATGTGCTCTACGGGGTGACGCTCGAGCCAGGGGGCTCCTCGCAGGTGGTCACCAAGGCGCTGGCCGGAGTGATGGCCGGCTGACTAGCCATTACCAGACATCCGGCGCGCCGGCGGATAAGGTTGAACGAAGAGGAGGCCATGGTGAGGGAGCCCGACGTCAGGGGGGCCATCTCAGGGGGACCTGCTGCCGCCTTGTATCTTCGTGAGGGCCGCCGTCGTCGCTTCGTGATCGGCGGCGTCGCTGCCTCAGCGGTCACTGTGCTCATCTACGGAATCGGATGGGTGGCGCTCGAGAGATGGGGCATGGCCGAGGTCCTCAAGTTCGGCGGCCCGCCCCCTCTCAACTACCTGCTCACGGGTGTCGCCACGGTGGTGATCATCGTCGCACTTGTCAGCTTCGTGTTCGTCTCCGCCCTGATGGTGGTGTCGAGCCTCTGTCGTATCGGCTGGGGGACGATCAGGGGAGTGGCTCGGCTACTCGGGTATCGCCGACCTGAGCCTGCTCGCAGCCGAAGGGTGCTGCCTTGGCCGACCCGGGGCAACGAGGAGCCGGCCGACGAGTTCTGGTCCCACGAGCCGGTGGTGGCCTGGAGGCAGTGGCATTGGGAGGACGGGATGCTCCACGGGGTGTGGGTGGCCTGGCCGCACTCGGAGTTGACCGCGACCTGCGACGCCTGCCCTCAGGTACCAGGATGGGATCACACCTGTGGTGTCTACGCCCGCAAGGAGAGGTCATCCCTGCCGGGGATGGGCGTGATCGGAAGAGTCGAGCTGAGCGGATTGGTCCTCGAGCACGAGGCGGGCTACCGGGCGGAGCGGGCGACGATCACCGAGCTCTGGCTTCCCTTCTATGTCCCCGAGGCGGTGGTCAGAGCCCGATACCCAGACGTGGTGATTCACGTGCGTACCGATCTGACCGAGGGCGAAGTGGGATACAAGCGAGGTCGAGATGAGTGAGATAGGCAAGCCTCTCCGCAAGATCCGAATCGAACCGGAGCGAAGGCGCCCGGCCCCGGTCGACCCAGCTCGGAGGGAGCCGGCCCGGCCGGCGGTGCCCGACCCCCCGGCTCCGCAACGGAAGAAGGAGCCGGCGCGGACTTGAGCCCAGCGGCCCGTTTACAAGCGCGGCCGGCTTGGTAGCTTGTGGGGCGGGAGTTGCGGGCGGGCGTTCAGGGAGGCAGGACGGTGCCGGTCTATCCGGGATCGATATTCGTCAACGGCGACAAGCAGCCGGTTGACTCAAAACTCATGTTGGGCAACGACGTGTTGGTCCTCACCGCGGTCGGTGAGGAGCTCGGGCGTTGGGGGATAGACCAATTCGAATACGCCCGGGCCGGCGACACACTCACCATCGACCTGGGTGACGAGCAGGTCGTATTCAAGAGCCCCTTTACCGGGCTCTTCTCCCAGGCCCTGGCGGATCAGCGGCGGACGGAGGCTCAGCGCAAGCCAGGCACAGGTCGCCATACCGCCGCCCCCGCCTCCCGCACCGCCGACTTCTGGGCAGACCTCCTCGACTGGGTCGAGGACCACGTCACGTTGGCCAACGTCGCCCGGTCCCTCGGGATCACGGCCCTGGGCCTCCTGGTGCTGTTCGGCTTGATCAGGGCCAGGGTGATAACCCTCTATCTCACGGCCGGGGTGACCCTGGCTTTGGCCCTGTTGAGCGAATCGGGCAAAGGCAGGCGGCGCTTGCCGCGTTCTTGGACCACCTCCCGCCTGATCGTGGCCGGGTTCGCCCTCTTCGGGGCCGGCTTCCTCAGCGACGCCCTCTAGCCTTCCCGCTCGGCGCTGACTCCGGCGCCAATTCTCATGGAACCCTGGCTCGCCTTACTCATAGCGGTCGCCCTCGTGGCGTTGGTCGTGGCCGGCATCTTTCTTTGGCGGCGGCGAGCCGCTTTGCCGCGAACGTCGCCGGCCGGCGCGCTCAAAGGCCGGCTGGGGCCAAGCGGGCTGGCGTCGTCGGTCCGGGCGGCGTTCCGGGGCAGCGAGGTCGACTGGCCTTCCATGGAGGACGCCCTCCTGGCGGCGGACGTGGGGGTGGCGACAGCCGGAACCATTGTCGAACGCATAAGGCGGAGGCATCCGGCAGATCCCGAAGCGGCCAACCACATGCTCGAGGAGGAGTTGTTGGCGGGCTTTGCCGGACGGGACCGGGGGCTCCACCTCGACGGGAGCCCGGCGGTTGTGCTCATGGTCGGGGTCAACGGGAGCGGGAAGACCACGACCCTCGCCAAGCTCGCCCGCCGGCTGGAGTCGGAGGGGCATGCACCATTGCTGGCTGCGGCAGACACCTTCAGGGCGGCCGCCGGCCTTCAATTGCAGGAGTGGGCCGCCCGCCTGCAGTTGCCGATCGTCGACGGAGGAGACGGGGCGGATCCTGCTGCCGTCGCCTTCGACGCGCTGCAGGCTGCCAAGGCGCGCGGCCGGGACGTGTTGCTGGTGGACACGGCCGGGCGGTTGCAGGCCAAGCGGGACCTGATGGACCAGCTGGGGAAGATCAGGAGGGTGCTCGAGCGAGAGGCCGCCATCAGCGAGGTGCTGCTCGTGCTGGATGCCAGCGGAGGCCAGAACGGCATCAGCCAGGTGACCGAGTTCGCCCAGGCGGTTGGCGTCACCGGGATCGTGCTCGCCAAGCTGGATGGGAGCGCCAGGGGCGGGATCGTGGTGGCGGTTGAGCAGCAGTTGGGAGTCCCGGTCAAGCTGATCGGGGTGGGCGAAGGGGTCGATGATCTGCTTCCCTTCTCGCCGAGCGAGTTCGTGGAGGTATTGCTGGCATGAACGATGCCGAGTTGGTGGAAGCCGCCCGACAGGCTGCCCTGGGCTCATATTCGCCATATTCGGGCTTCAGGGTGGGGGCGGCGCTCCTCGACTCCGACGGCAACCTCTACACAGGGGCCAACGTCGAGAACGCCTCATATCCGGTGGGGTCGTGCGCTGAGGCGACCGTCGTCAACCATGCGGTCTCGACCGGGGCCAGGTCGTTCACGGTCCTGGCGGTGTCGTGCCTCGACGCCGATGACGTTGAGGGGTCATATCCCTGCGGGCGCTGCCGTCAGATCATGAGCGAGTTCGGGGTCGAACGGATCCTGGTCACATCGGACGCAGGGGAAGTGCGCCAGCACACGCTGGAAGAGCTCATGCCTCACGGGTTCCGCAACCCGGCTTGAGCGGCGGCGGTTTCCGTCGGCGGGATCAGGCGTTGGCTTCGAACTCGACCGTGATGTTGATGCCCTCGGTCACGAAAGCGCCGGACGGCTTGATGCCGCCAACGTTCGTGCAAGTGATGGTGCCGGAGGCCTCGTTGCTGTCCTGATTGACGTCGGAGAAGTCGCATAGATCCTTCGTCGCGGTGACCGTGACCTCGCCGTCTCCGAAGAGAACGCTGGCGACCTCGGGGTCGAGGGAGATCGTGAGGACGGTGCCGGTGTTGCTGTCCGACTGGGCGAAGCTCAGATACCAGTTCCCCTCGGAATAGACGCTGGCCGGAGGGATGAATCCAAGCTCGCCGTCCCGGTCCATGTCGGCGCCGGTGATCGTGTAACGGGCATATCCGGCTGAGGTATCGATCGCGCCGCCGGACCCGTCGTCGCCGGCCGTGGTCTCGACGGCGCCACTGCCACCATCGTCGCCACCGCCCTGGTCGCCTCCGCTACCACCATCGTCGCCGCCTCCGCCGCCACCGCAGGCGGCCACCACCACCACCAGAACCGCTGAAAACGCGGCCAACCAGACCCTGGACCTCATCGTCGCTCCTTTTCGGTGAACGTATCAGCCGTCGGTCATCTGTCGCACCGGGGGAATCCCCAGGTTTGGCGATTTAGATTCGGGCCGTGATCCTCGGGCGCCAGGCGGAGATCGAGCGGCTGCAGGCCGTTCTCGACTCGATTCGGGCCGGGCGCGGGGAGATGATCCTCCTCGTTGGTGAGCCCGGGATCGGCAAGACCACCATGCTCCGTTGGGTACGGGATCAAGCGGTAGGAGTGACGGTGCTCGAGGCTTGCGGCCGCGAGTCCGAGGCCGACCTCCCGTTCGTGGCACTGGCGGATTTGCTTCGCCCGCTTCAGGACAGGGTGGCCGGTTTGCCGGCTGCCCAGGCCGCGGCTCTGGGCTCCGCGCTTTCAGCCGGTCAAGGTGCAGCGGCCGATCGCCTGGCAGTCGACACGGCCGCACTCAATCTGCTGAGTGTTGCAACCAGGGATCGCCCGGTCCTGCTGCTGGTGGATGACCTGCAGTGGCTGGACAGCGCCTCGGCGGACGTGCTCGGATTCGTCGCTCGCCGAGCTGGGACCGTGCCGATAGGGGTCGTGATGGCGAGTCGCGATGGTGCGCCCGAGCTCCCCGTCCATGTGAGGATCGACATGTCCCCTCTGAGTGTGGACGCGTCGACGGAGCTGCTGCGGGGACGGCTCGACGCATCCCCGATCCGTCTGCGGCAGCTGGTCGAGGTCGCTCAGGGCAATCCCCTGGCTCTGGTCGAGCTGGCAGAAGGCCGGCTCCTGGCCGCGGGGACGATCACTTCAAGCGGCCGGTCCGGCCGCTCCGCTCTGGAACGTGCCTATGCAGCCATGCTCGAAGGTCTCCCTGCGGAGACCAGACAGGCGCTGGAGGTGGTGGCGGCCGAAGGCTCGGAGTCTCTGGCCGTGGTGGACAAGGCGATGCGCGGGCTGGGACTTGATCCGACTGCCCTTGACCCGGCGTGCAACAGCCGCGTCGTGGACATGGCCGGGGAACGGGTGAGATTCCGGCATCCGCTGATGCGATCGGTGATCCTGGCGGGCGCCGATCCAGCCAGGCTCCTCTCGGTCCATCGGGAGCTGGCGGGGGCAGTCTCCGATCCCGACCGCCAGGCCTGGCATCTCGCCTCCGCAGCGGCAGGTCCAGATGAAGCTGTGGCAGCTGCCTTGGAGGAGTCCGCCCGGAGGGCGATGAGCCGGGGCGGAGCCGCCACCGCAGCCCGCACATGGGAGCGAGCTGCTGCAATGAGCACGATCGCCTCCGAGGAGCGCCGCCGGTTGGCGGCCGCCGCCCGGGCCGCCCATCAGGCAGGAGACCTCGACCTCACGGCCCATCTCCTCGCGTCTGCCCGCGCCGAAGACGGAGGCGAGGATCCCTCGCTGCGTCTGTTGGAGGCGGACCTGCGCATGCGGCAGGGTGACTTCACCGGGGCCGAACGCGCTCTGCGCGAGGAGGCTGCCCGACTGGCTCCCTTGGATCCATACCGGGCGGCAACCATGCTGCTGGTGGCGGCCAAGGTCCCGGTCTATCGGTTTGAGGCCGCAAGGGCATTGGCGGAGGTCAGAACTGCGCTGGCCTCGGTACCCAAGGAAGAACGCGACGTCCTGCATCTCGGGGCGTTGTCCATGGTTGAGACAATGGCTGGAGCCTCGACCGCCCGGGCCTCGGTGCGGTCGGCGATGGAGGCTGCCATCAAGGCCCCCAACGGGCACACTCACACGTTGGGGATCGGTTGGCCGCTGGTCTGGTTGGAGGAGTACGGGCTGGCCCGCTCCTTCCTGGAACGGTCGATTGCGCTCCAGCGGAATGGCGGCTTTCTCGCTTATCTGCCCCAGGCCATCCTCCCGCTGGCCGAATTGGACTTTCGGACCGGCCGCTGGCCAGAGGCTCGATCCGGCGCGGAGGAAGCCTGGAGGCTGTTCCGCGAGCTCGGCCAGCCCACCGAGGCCGCATTCGCGTCTGCGCTCTTGGCCAGGCTCGACGCGGTGACCGGGGACGGGGCGGGAGCCGCCTCCCATGCCGCCGAGGCGGTCATCGCCGACGCATCCGCGGGGTTGCGGGGAGCCTCCGCCATGGCCGCGGCGGCGCTGGGCCTGCTGGAGCTGGGGCAGGGAGCATTGGATGAGGCAGTGGCCCATCTCACCCAGGCCGCCGGCATCGCCGAGGCCGGCAAGGTGGGGGAGCCATGGCTGCTCCCGTACCAGCCCGACCTGGCCGAGGCGCTGGCCCGCACCTCTCGGACCGAGCAAGCGGCCGCCATCGGCTTGGAGCTGGAGGTCAAGGGAGCCGAATCGGGACGCCCATCCGCTCTCGCCGCCGGTTTGCGAATCAAGGGGCTGACGGCGAGCAATGGCGACTTCAAAGCGGTCCTGGCCCAGGCCCTTGAGATCCACGCGGCCCTGCCGACCCCGTTCGAGGCGGCCCGTACCGAGTTGTGTCTGGGGGAACGTTTGCGCCGGGACCGCGATCGAGTGCAGGCTCGGCTCCACCTGCGGAGGGCGCTCGCCATCTTCAGTGATCTCGGCGCCCGGCCCTGGGCGGCGCGGGCCGAGGCGGAACTGTCGGCCTCGGGAGAGGTCCGCAACGCCGCCAACGGCACCGCGCTCACGCCCCAGGAGCGGCAGGTTGCCGCGATGGTGGCGGCCGGGGCTACCAACCGGGAGACCGCCGAGGCCCTCTTCGTCAGCCCCAAGACGATCGAGTTTCACCTCGGGAACATCTATCGCAAGCTCGGGGTCCGCTCGCGCACCGAGCTGGCCAATGCGTTGCCGGCGATCAGGTCGGCCAGCCACCCGTCCTGATCTTCACTGGGCCGGACGGCGCTTCTTGGGCAGCCCCGAAACCACCAGGGTGTAGGACTCGTCGACCGCCTCGAGGATCTCCCCATCCGGAATCTGGCCGCCGAGCCTGAGTGTGTTCCAGCCTGATCGACCGATGTAGGCCATCACCGAGGCGTCGTCAGGGAACCTCCGCAGCCATTCGTCAGCCTCCTCGCGGCTGCGGCCGCATTTGACTCCCACCGCGCTCCCATCGCCCAGGAATGCGAAGATCTTGTCGGCCACCTTGACCACCATGTCGCCCTCCCATGGCTCGTCCTCCCAGGCTCCTGGCTTCGCCAGGCAGTGGCGGCGCAACTGCTCGGGGGACACTCTCGCCAAGGCTCAGATCGACGGGAGCTTGAAGCCGGACTTCTCGATGACGTGGTCGCGAGCAGTCTGGGCTTGCTTGCGGACGGCCGGCCAGTCGACGTGGAGCAGCTTTCCGCCCTGCTTCATCATCCTCCCGGCAATCAAGACTGTGTCGACGTTACCGGTGTCCATCCCCGTGACGACGGCGGTGGCGGGGTCGTTGAGCGGGGTGACGTTGATCCGGTCGGTCCGCAGCATGACTATGTCGGCCTGCTTGCCGGGAGTGAGAGTTCCCACCTTCGAGTCGAGCCCGTTGGCCCTGGCACCTTCGATGGTGGCGTATTCGAGGATCTCGCGGGCGCCAACGGGTGACTTCTCCTGGTCTGCAGCGATGGCCCGCTGCAGGCTGATCACCGATCTCATCTGATTGAACATGTCGCCAGGCACGTTGGTCTCCACATCCACGCTCAGGCTTGGCTTCAGTCCCCGATCCAGGAACTTCTGGATGGGCGGCATGCCGTGGCCCATCATCATCTCCACAGGCGAGGCCAGCGACACCGTCCCCCCGGTGTCGACGATCATCTGGATCTCGGTGTCGTTGAGCGTGGTGCAGTGGATGTAGGTGGTGTCGGGGCCGAGAAGGCCGCCGAACCCGAACTCCTCGAGCTTGCGCTCCTGCCCATAGGAGCCGACGCCGACGTGCGTCGTGATGCGGGCGCCGGCTTCCCGCGCCAGCTTCCAGTGATCGCGGGTGATCTCGAAGTCGGTGAACTCGGGGCCGGGGGCCGCAAGAGACAGGGTCAGCAGCTGGTTGCTCGTGGAGAAGTGCTCGGTGGCGGCTCGCACGAACCAGCTGGGCTGCCGTTCCTCCCACTTGCCGTACCAGGGAAACCCGTAGGCGAACACGGCTCGCAGACCGGAGTCTTTCAGGGCCTGAATGATCGCGTCGGTGTGGGCAGGTGACGCCTGTATGTGGGACCAGTCGAGCAAGGTGGTGATGCCGGCATCGATCGCTCCCAGGGCTGACACCAGGTCGCCGATGTAACAGTCCTCGGGGCGGAAGGCGGGAGCCAGCTTGTGGAGAACGAAAGAGATGTAGCTGGTTCGGCCTTCCAGCGGGACGTCGGTCCCGATGTTGCGCAGCAGGCCTTCCCAGATGTGGCGGTGGCTGTCGACGAACCCTGGCATGACGATCATGCCCGATCCGTCGATCAACTCCACCTCACCGTTGGAGAGGTTGGGACCCACTGCCAGGATCTTGTCCCCTTCGATGAGCACGTCGCCGGGCGAGAAGTCGCCAACATGGGGGTCGAGGCTGAGGACCGTGCCTCCCTTGATGAGCTTGCGACCGCTTGACACCACCGCGAAATCGGTCCCCGCCGGATAGAACGCCGGGAGGACGGCTGCCTTGGGGGGCCGGCTTCCAACGATGAGCCGCCGGGCCTTCTTGTAGTTCCGTTTGGCCAGCTCCTTCAGGTCCCCGAACTGGAAGAGAATGATTCCCAGCAAGACCAACACGCCAACGATCAACCCGCCGTCACTCGGGGAAAGCCCGAGAAAGGGCAGGATCGTGATGATCAACGCGAGAAGGACCGATGCAACCAGGCCGCCCACGAATGTCGCCCGGCCACCAGCCAGGGATGCTCCGCCCAGCACGGCTGCGGTGATGCTGGCGAGTGCATAGGTTGACCCGATCTGGGCGTTTCCTATCGGAGCGCGGGCCATTACGAACATCGATGCCACCGCGGCGAGGATCGAGCAGATGAGCAGGGCACGGACCCGCACCCAATTCGTCCTGATCCCGCCCCGCTTGGCTGAGCGCTCGTCGAAGCCGACTGCCCGCACTTCGAGGCCAGACCCGGAGGCGTGCAGCCAGAGATCGAGGAGCCCTCCGACCAGGACCATGAGGATGAAGGCGACAGGAATTGGCCCCCAGCTGGCGGTGAGGATCGATACGAGGCTGTCGCTGATGATGCCCTGGGCGGTGGGGCGCATCGTGAGGGCGATGCCATCGAGGATGCTCATGGTGGCGAGAGTTGCGATGATCGAAGGGATCTTGACTCCCCTGATCAGCCCGGCGTTGATCAGTCCCAGCATCACTCCGCAGAGAAGCACCGCTCCGAGCCCGACCAGGATCTGAGAGGTGGTGGCCTCCACACCGATCAGGAATGAGGCGATCACCACCCCAAGGCTGATCATCGCCCCGACCGACAAGTCGAGGTACCCAACCAGGATGGCGTGGGTTTGGGCGAAGGTGACGACGATCAGAGGCAGTGCCAGTACGAGGACTTGGTTGATGTTGGTGGAGTTGACGAATCCAGGGAACTGGCTGTTCGTGTACCAGATGACCATGCCCACGAGCAGGATCTGAAGCGCCACCGGCATCCACAGCCGAACTTTGATGATCTTGCGCCACTTGTTCTTGTCACGAGCATCACGCAGAACCCGGCGGACCGCCAGGCGAGCGGACTCGATGGTGCTGGTGGTCATGGAGAGTCCGCCTTCGCTTGCGTCTTGGGCATGGCTACTCCGAGCGGCGACCGGCCGGCCTTGGATAGTCCCGGTCCCCGCACTATCGCCTCGGTGATGCGGGTCTCGCCAAGCTCGTCGCCGGGTATTTCTTCGATGATGGTCCCTCGCGACATGACCAGGACCCGGTCACACAGACCGGACAACTCGATCGGGTCGCTGGACTTGACAAGGAGCGCGGCGCCGGCGTCGGTTCTGGCGCGAAGAGCCTTGTAGATGTCGAAGCGGGATCCGACGTCGACGCCCTGGGTGGGCTCGTAGGCGAGGATGACCTGCGGCTGGCGGAGAAAGGTTCGGGCGACCGACACCTTCTGCTGATTGCCGCCCGAGAGAAACTCGACCGGCTGGTCGAGTGACGGCGTCCGTATCTCGAGGCGCTCGACCAGATCGGCAACAGCTTTTCTCTCGGCTCGCCTCTTCAAGAACAACCCCATGAACCGGAATAGACGGAGCGACTGGACGGTGGTGTTCGCCTTGACACCGAGCACCGGCATCAATGCCTCTCGCTTGCGATCGCCGGGAAGGTTCATGATGCCGGAGACCACCGCTCCGTGAGTTGAGATGAGTGCCAACTCGTCGCCATCGCAGACGACGCGGCCCGCCTTCGGAGGGACTCGCCCAGCCAGGCACTCGAAGAGCTGGGGCTGTCCGTTGCCTTCGGCCCCGGCGATTCCTACGACCTCACCGCTGGTGAGGGTGAAGCTGAGCGGGCCGAATGCCTGGCCCTGCAGGCCATCCACTACCAGAACCTCCCGGGGCTCTGTGATCGCAGGCGAGCGCGGCGGGAAGGCGGATTCGATCGGGCGTCCGACGATCAGCTCGACCAATTCGGACTCGGTGGTGGCGCGGGCATCGAAGGTGCCACGGTTTCGACCGTCACGGAGAACAGTGATCCGGTCGGCTATCTCCAGCACTTCCGGTAACCGATGGCTGACGTACACAACCCCAACTCCTCGCTTGCGACAGGCGACAACGATGCGGTGAAGAGAGTCCACCTCATCCGGGCCGAGGGCCGTAGTGGGCTCATCCAGCAGCAAGACCTTGGGGTTGGTGGCGAGGGCCTTGGCGACCTCGAAGAGTTGGCGCTCGGCCAAGGTCAGGAATCCAGCGGGGGCATCGGGGAACAGCTCCAGGTCGAGATCGAGATCGGCGAGCAGCTTCCGAGCCCACTTCTTTCGGCCCCAGAACCGCGGCCGCTTCTCGGGCGGAGCTGCCAGGTAGAGGTTGTTCTTGACTGGCTCGGCCTGGACCAGAGAGGTGTCCTGATACGCCATCGCCAGCCCCAGACCGCGGGCCAAAGCCGGAGAGTCGCGCCGGAGAGGTTTGCCTCCGATCTTGATCGTGCCGCGGTCCGGATCGACAAAACCGCTGGCGATCCCAAGGAGGGTCGACTTGCCCGAGCCGTTCTCGCCCACCAGAGCGTGAACCTCACCGGAACGACAGTCGAAGCTGACGTCGCTGAGCGCTCGGACGGCCCCGAACTGGCGGGAAACTCCCGCCAGTTCGAGAACGACCTCCGACCCTCCTGCGGGATCGGGATTGCTCATCCGGCGAACATTGCCGCCAGGATGTCTTCTGGCACCAACGAGGTGCCGGAAACGGCCGCGTTGGGCCGGGCCTCGTTGCAGTCGGCTTCCGTGACGGCCCGCATCACATGCGGCACCACGATCTCACCGGGAATCGTTGCTCCCTTGGTGTTCATGATCGCCGCGGTGACACTCACCCGTGACTGGAAGTTGCCTCCCGCCGAGTAGTAGATGTTGTACGTCGGCTCATCCCTCTGCGCCCAGTCGCAGAACAAGTTCTGCTCATCGGTGCGGAGCGCCAATGTCAGGTTCTTGACCGGGATTCCCAGCTCGTCGTAGGTCGGCAGCCCGTACCAGACGCCGTCGGCGTACTCATATGCATATCCGTTTATGTCGGGGTTGGCGGTGAGCAGTGAGTTGAAGACCGGCGGGATCGCCGGCGGATACCAGTATGTGTCGCCGGCAGTCGTGTTCTCGTTGGCCATCGGGTTGACCAACTCGATCGTTGACGCGAGCTCGCTCTGCGTGCACCGCTGCCATCCCAAGGACAGGGCGTTGTTGGGGGTGCCCCCGAGCATCGCCGCTTTGCCGGTGCCGATTCCGGTGTTCAGTACATCGGCGAAGCTGGTGCCCAGAGCACACAGGTCCTCGCCCACCACCGTCAGGTAGTCCTCGCCCGGCACTAGCGCGCCCTCTTGATCGGGAAGGCCTACCCACCCGGCCGAGAACGACGTGTATGGGATACCCGCCTCCTTGGCAGCGAGGAGCACATTGCGCAGCCCCACGCCCGCATCCGGATAGCCGACGATGAAGTCGACCCCTGCCTGTACCAGGAAGCTGATCGTCGCCTCGTGGGCCGCCAGGTCGGTGGAGAAGTCGGCGTGAGTCGAGATGATCCTCCCAATCTCGGGATATGAAAGGGCCTGAAGCACCGCTTCCATGTGGCTCACCGAACGCCAGACGTTGACGTCGTTGCCGCCGCCATCGGCGTAGCCCATCACCAACTCACCGTCGCTGCCGGTGTCACATTGCGGCTGGGACCAGCACTCGAGGGCCTTGGCCGTGTCGATGAGGCCCACATCCTGTTGTGCCCGAGCGATCGAGGCCAGGATGATGTTCCAGCTTGCCTCGTCAGACGGATCCACTGGGCCGAGCGCCTTCTCGACCAAGCCCAGGTCGGCTGCGGTCGGATCCTCCCCGTAGTCAGCAAGGGGATTGGCCGCTGCCGTAGTCCCTGGTGCCGCAGTAGTGGACGGTGCCGCCGTCGTGCTCGGGGCGGCGGCCGTCGTTCCCGGGGCTGCCGTGGTCGTCACTGCCGGCAGAGTGGTCGCGGTTGCACATGCGCCCAGAACCAGAGCCAGCGCCGCCACCAGGCTCGGTATCTTGTACTTGCTCATTGTCCTCCTCCATGGGCTCGGTGGGGCCCTGTGTGTCAGCCGACGGTCGTCGGTCCTACTTCTCAGCCGCTCCCTTCTGACAGGAGCTCGGGCTTTGTGCCCTTCGCGCTTCCCGATCCTCGTCGTTCGCGGAACACCTGTTCCACGCCCTTGATGATCCGGTCGCCCGAAACCAGCATGCCGCCAATGATGACGAGGCCGAACACCACGAACTGCAGCGAGGTGGGGAGCCCCATGGTCTTCATCACCTGGGTGAGGCCGGTCAGGAAGATGGCAGCGGCAAAGGTGGAAAGGGGGCTGGCGAGGCCACCGGTCAGCGATGCCCCTCCAATCACGACGGCCGCGATCGGCGCCAGCAGGTAATTGGTACCGGAGGCCACCCCAGGTGCTCGGAGCAGGCCGGCCAGGGCGAGTCCCGCGATTGCATAGAGCATTGCGGCTCCGACGTAGGCCGAGATCTGACTGACGCTCACGCGCAGCCCGGCGACTCCTGCCGCAATCGGGTTGGCACCGACCGCCTGAAAGCGGCGCCCGAGCGTTGTGTAGCGAAAAACCACGATCAGGAAAACAGTGAGGATCGCCCCCGCCCACAGCACCGGACTGATACCCAGGATCCGGGTGCTGGTGAGCTTGATCCAGGCGTCGGGGACAGGCTGCGACACCGGAAAGCTACGGCCGTAGCGGGTCACCAGCCCGATGGTGACCTGGCCAACTGCCAGTGTGACGATCAAGGGATTGAGTTTGAGCCCGCCAATGAGGATCCCGTTGACAAGCCCGACCACCGCGGCGGCAGCGAGCGCTGTGACGAAGGCGATGCCGATGTTGTCGTCGGTCCTGGCCCCAACCCCCACCATGATCATTGCCGCCAGTGAGAAGGTGCCTGGTGTGCTGAGGTCGATGCCTCCGGTCATCACCACCAGCATCTGTCCGAGGGCGGTGATCGCCAGGAGGGCGCCGTAGGGGGCGATGGCGCTGAAGCTCACACTGCTGAGGGCGGCAGGCACCCAGACAGCGGCTACCACGACCAGGAGGATGAGCGCCGCATAGACGGGCAAATAGCGGGATGCGATTACTAGAGAGGTGACGGCGGCCGAGGGAGGTTTGCTCGTCGTCATGCGCTCACCCTGACCTCTTCCGCCTCCAGCGCTGCATCCGGGCCCGATGCGATGCGCTGCATCGAGGCCCTCGCCAGGTCGCGGGCATGGGCGGTGTCGGATTGCAGCTCGCCCGCCCGTTTGATGGCGCGCCCGGCAACGAACACCCAATCGACGTTGGAGGTGTCCATCCCCCACACCACCGCTCCGATCGGATCATTCACGGGGAAGATGTTGGGCCGGTCGGCCCGAAGGACTATCAGGTCGGCCTGGTTGCCCGGATGCAGAGATCCGACCCCCGACCCCAGACCGGCCGCCCTCGCCCCGTCGACCGTGGCGTAGCGGATCACGTCCCGAGTGGTGAGCAGGTTGGGGAGTCCGGCCTTGCCTGCCAGCTTGAGGTCGAAGAAACGGGCGTGCTGCATCGAGATGGTCGCCCGCATCTGGGCAAACATGTCTCCGGAGGCCGATCTTTCCGACTCGATTCCGAGGCCTGGGCGGATGCCCCGATCGATCAGCTTCTGCAGAGGCGGGAAACCCGCCCCGACCGCCATGTCGCTTGCCGGGGTGATCGCCACATTGGCCCCGGCCGAGCCGATGGCTGCCAGCCCCTCGTCGTCGACACCGGTGCAGCCTGCAAGAGTGACGTCGGCACCGAGCAGCCCGCGGGCGCCAAGCGCCTCGACAGCCGCCTGGCTCTCGCCCGAAGCGGCATGGGTATGAACATGGGCCCCCAGCTGCCGCGCCAGAGCCCATTCATCGGCGGTCTCGTCCAGAGTCCCCGCCTGGGGCTCCGGGGGTCCGAAGGCAAGCCGGGCATTCGAGCCCTCGCCCCTGGCCCGGTCGGAGAGTGTGTGGAAGAGGTCGCCCCAGCCGGCTGCCATGCGTGGATCTTGGGCAAGGGCGAGCACCGAGCGGAGCCTGGCATCGATGTGTGCTTGCAGCACGGCCTCGGCCCGCACGCCTGTCAGTGACAGCCCCGACCAGTCGACCACCGACGTGATCCCGGCCTCGGCCGCGCCGAGCAGGCCGATCAATGTGGCTGCATATAGGTCGTCCGCCTCCAGGTTGTCATGCTGTCGGTCGAAGCCTTTTGGCTCGTCGAGATTGCGGAAGAGGGTCTCCCACAGGTGGCGGTGGCAATCGACGAAGCCGGGCATGACGATGCAATCGGCGGCGTCGATGACCTCGGCCCCCCGAGCGGAGACCGTCTCTCCCACCTCTTTGACGGTGGTGCCCTCGATGAGGAGATCGCCGCGCCGAAGGTTGCCCAACCTGCGGTCGAGGCTCAAGACGCAGCCTCCGCTCAGCAGGATCCGGTTACCCGCCCCGGCTTCTCTGGGTCCGCTCAACGAACAGTGACACTACACACCGCTCCCGGGGTGGCCGGGGCAAAAACCGCCCCCAGGCAGGGATTTCGGCCTCGGGGCGTGGCCTGGTTGCTAAGTGGCACTTGACGGTCGCACCGTCTCGAAGTTCGCCGGCGCCCGAGACTGCCGAGAGCGCCAAGGCCAGCCGAGCCTGCCGAGTCCACCCAGACTTCCGTTCCTCCGAGACTTCCAAGACCTTCGAGACTTTCGGGACTTTCGGGCCGCCGAGACCGCCGGCACACCTCCTGCTTCAGGGCTTGGCCCGGCGGCGGTTGCGGCGGCCCGGCTCGGCCTTGGTCGGGGTGGGGGCAGGTGGTATCTCGGGCAGCTCGGACTGTTCGACCAGACCGGCCCGAATGATCGCCTCCAGCTCGGTTGCGACGGCCGGGTCGATCTCCACCGGCTCATAGGAGTCGAGGCGCCTCTCCACCTCGGCTGCCGCCCTGCCTTCGAGGTCCACGGCCCCCTTCCTGGCCCAGTTCTCCCGATTGTCGCGATCGATCACCGACCCGGTCAGATACATCTCGGTCTGCCAGTTGGCGGTGGTGTGAGGGGAGGTGACGAGGTGGTTCTCGTTCAGTAGCTCCTCGACCAGACCGCCCACAGGGAGATCGTCGGTGGGGGTGATGGCCCGGCAGAAGTGAAGCGCCTGCCCGCATAGCTCGTTGTCCAGGATCAGCTTGGGGAGGCTGAAAGTGAGGACGAAGTCGAGCATGCCGGGGCCGGAGACGGAGTTGACCCCGGCCAGCGCCGCCAACAGCGCCGACCCGAAGGTCTCGGCTCCCGCCTGGGCGTCGAGGAACTTGCCATCGGAGAGCCCCATGTAGGCCTGGGTGGGAAGGCCGAGCGCCTTTGCCACCGCCACGTAGGCAACGTCCAGGTGGAGTGCCTCCACCGCGGCCATCGGGGAGGACGCCGCCCGCATATGGAACGCGGCCGGTGCCCCTCCGAACAAGACCGGGGCACCGGGGCGGACGGTCTGGGCCATCGTGATCCCGGCCAGGACGTCGATGGTATGGAAGACGGTCGCCCCGAGCAGCGTGACCGGGGCGATCAGGCCCATGAGAGTGACGGGCACGATCTCCACCGGGATCCCGGCCTCCACGCAATCGATGAGGTTCTGACATGAGTCCTCGCCGTAGCGAAAGCTGCCGGTGGCGGTGACAGTGAAGATCGCCATCGGCCTGGCGATGAGGTCGGCCCGATCTCGGCGGAACAACTGCATCATCTCCGCCATTCGCTTGACCCCATGCTCGGTGAATGCGCCGGACACGATCGGGCGCTTGCTCTGGGTCAGGCACATGAAGAGGCGCCAGGCGTCCGACACCGCGGCTTCGATGTCGTTGGTCGAGAAGGCTGTGGCCAGGTTGACGACGTGCTCCAGCCCGTCGGCCACCCGCACGTATTCGACGAAGTCGCGGGAGGTGGCGGCCCGGGCCTCGCCGGTCCGATGGTCGGCGATGTTGAGCCCGGATGAGCCGGGCACGAAGTGCACCCGGTTGCCTCCAAGGTCGGCGTGTGGGTTCCCGTCGCGGTCATACAAGATGAAGGAGGGCGGCGCCGTTTTCAGCGCCCGGTCAACGGCTTCGGGCGGGAACGAGATGCGGTCGCCCCTTGCCTCGAAACCTCGGTCGAGCAGAAGTTGCTTCATGGCCGGCCCCCGGATCTCCATGCCGACCTCGTGCAGCACGCGCTTGGCCTCGTCGAGGACCGATGCGATCGTGGCGGGGGAGAGGACCTGCAGGCCGGGGCGCATCGGCGCCCAAGGCTAGGTAGCGGCTTCGGCTCAGCCTGCCTGGAGCAAATCGGAAGGGGCGGCCGTCGCCCTCCAGACCTCGGAGCGGGTCTCGCCCAGCACCTCCGCCAACAGCGACAGCTCCCCATCGCGGAAGTCGAAGGCGATGGTGTGGACGCCCAAGTCCGATGGGACATCGGATGGTTGCAGCCCGATTCCGAGCTTGGACCAGGAGGTCAGGTCATGGCTGGTAGCGAGGCCAACGCGTCCGGGTTGCTGGATGTCCGCCTCCAGGCCCATGTACGCCATGAACCAGCCGTCAGGGGTGAGGGCCAGCCTGGGGATCTGGATGCTGCGCGCGTCGAAGGCGCCGTCCGCTCCCGGAGCCATCACCGGCTCGGGTTCACGGGTCCAGGTCAGGCCATCACTCGAGGTGGCGAGGCCGACCTGGTCGCCCGGCTCGGCTGACCACCCGTCGTAGAGCATCATGTAGCCGTCTTCGGTGCGGATCACCGACGGGGAATTGACCCCGCCGTCGTCCCAGGACCCGGCGGGGCCGGGCTCCAGCACCTGGTCTGAGATTGCCTCCCATGGCCCGGCGAGGTCGAAAGAGGTTGCCCCCCAGATCGAGGAGGTGTCGGGCTCTCCGGCCGGTGAGCCCCAGCCGAAGGCGAGCCATGACCCGTCGGCTGTCTCCACCAGACTGGTGGCGATCGGGCCGGGTGGCTCGAGCCCGAGGCCCAGGTCGGTGAACAGAGGCTCGGGCAGCTTCGACCAGGTGCCACCTTCCTCGACCCACAGGGTCATGCCGCGCTGGGCAGGGTCGTCGTCGTAGCCCATGATCGCCAGATAGGTCCGGTCGTCGTCGACGAGGCCGACCGGGATCAAGTAGGAGGGGCTGAAGGCACCGCCGTCTTCGGCCGGCACCGCCAGCGGCGCGTCATCGAGGCCGGCGGCCAGCAGGCCCGGCCCGGTCGGGATGGCGTCGGTCGTAGGGGCGGAGGCGGCGGAGGAGGTAGTCACCGGCGCCGCCGATGTCGTGCTGTTGCCTGGCGTCGCCGCGGTGGTCGTGGAACCCGTGCCGGTCGGTGCGCAGGCCGCGATCAGCAGCGTGGCCACGACGGCCGGACCCGACTTCAACGACCGCTCTCCCCGAGGGCGGTGAACACGTGGGCCGTGACCCGCAGCTGCAAGACGGTCCCGCACCGGCCCGCGCCCGGCAGCGGGGTGGTGCACACCCCGGCATAGGCAGCTTCCGGTTCTGCCCCTTCGAGGAAGCGGATGTCGAGACCGACGCCGCAGCGAGGACAACGGATGCTTGCCATCGGCATGGGGTCGTATGAGTCGGGGTACATGGTGCTCCTTCCTTCAACCCGAGGGACCGAAGCGCTCGGTCCGGATGCGGCCGGGGTCCAATCCGGTCCCCACGAGTCCCACCGCCACCGTCTCGACGAAGGCGGTGGGGCCGCAGATGAATGCCATCACCGGCGACCCGACCCGGTCGGTCATCTCACCGAGCATGGCGGCATCTACCCGCCTCGTATAACCCTCCCAACCCGCCGGCGTCTCGCGGGTGAGGGTGTGCACGACTTGGACCTTCGGGACCGAGGCGAGATCGGTGAGCTCATCCCGGTAGATGATGTCGGCGAGCGTTCGCGAGCTGAAGAGCAGCAGGGCGGGCGGGCCGCCGCCGCGTGCGCGTATGTGCCTCAGCATCGACATGAGCGGGACCACGCCGGAACCTCCCCCGACCAGGAGGACGGGGCCCCCCTCGTCCACGGTCCAGGTGAACGGCCCTCCGATCGGGCCTCTCAGCTCCACCTCGTCTCCCACCTGGGCGACCTGGTGGAACCAGCTGGAGACCTCGCCGTCCGGCACCTGCTCGATGGTCAGATCGAGGGAGCCGCTCTCCTCGGGCGGTGAGGCGATCGAGTAGCTGCGAAGAGCCTGATACCCGTCGGGCGCAGTGAGCCTCACGTCGACGTGCTGGCCGGGCCGAAATGGGCGCCAATCATCGAGCCCGAACCGGTAGGACCTGACCCGATAGGTCTCGTTGGAGATCCTGGTGATCGGGGCCCGTTGCCAGGCGAGGGCGGGGCGGGGTGCGTCCCTTTCAGTCACCCGCGTAGCGCTGTTCGAGCCAGGGGTCTCCCCGGTTGTGGTAGCCGTAGGTCTCCCAAAAGCCTGGGATGTCCTGCTCGATGAACCTGAGGCCCCGCACCCATTTGGCCGACTTCCAGAAGTAGAGGTGGGGCACCAGGAGGCGGGCGGGCCCCCCGTGCTCAGGATCGAGCGGGCGACCATCGAACGTGTGGGCGACCATCGCCTTCCCTCCGATCAGATCGTCTGTCGGCAGATTGGTGGTGTATGGAGTGTGCGAGTACACCAGGCAGAAGGGCTCCTTGACCTCGATGCCGGCGGCCGCGATCAGGTCGTCGACCGTCACCCCTCTCCAGGTCGTGCCGAACTTCGACCATTTGGTGACGCAGTGGATGTCGACCGTCCAGTCGGTCTGAGGGAGGGACATCATCTCATCCCACGACCATGCCACCCGATCGGTGATGGTCTTGATCACGAACTCCCACTCGGTGAGGGGAATGGAAGGCGTGGGCTCATAAGAGAGGACGGGGAAGCCGCGCTCCTCGTATTGCCCTGGCGGGAGCCGATGTCCCTCGCCGGCCTCGGTGCGGCGACGGAAGAATCCTCTCGTGGTCATTCGTGCTGAGCCTAGGTCCTCGCCGGGCCTCCCCATCCCGGCCGGTTCTCCTTCCTCACCACGAATCGCAGGCCGGACCAGGTGCCGTCGATGGCCGCCACCTTGTTGTCCACCATGCCGGTGGGGAGGAACAGGTCGCGCATGGTCTGCTCGGTCAAGTCTGTGGAGATGCCGGACGCCTTCTTCGGCCATGCGACCCAGATGGAACCGTCCGCCGGCAGGTCGGCAGCCGCCATGTGGAATCTCTCCTCGATCTCCTCGGCCGAGGTGGCGAAGACCACGAAGGTGTCGGCCGCGCCGCTGCGGATGAATCTGGCCCCGCTTGCGGCGATCCTCTCCCGGAATCCGGGTGGAGCCGCCATAAGGCGTACCCGAGATGCCGGCCCGATGCCGAGCTTCTTCGCCAACGGCGTTCCCGAGTAACCCGCCTCGGTCACCGGTTCCCCAGTGCCTCCAACAGCTTTGGCAGCACCTTGTGCACATCCCCGACGATCCCAAGGTCGGCCAGGGAGAAGATGGGGGCGTCGGGATCCTTGTTGATGGCAATGATGGTCTTGGCATCCTTCATGCCGACCAGGTGTTGCATCGCCCCCGAGATGCCGCAAGCGATATAGATGTCGGGCTTGACGGTCTTGCCGGTCTGTCCGACCTGCATGGCATATGGCACCCAGCCGGCATCGACGATCGCCCTGGTGGCGCCGGTGGCGCCGCCCAGCCTGCGGGCGAGGGCCTCCACCAGCTCGTAGCCGGCCGCGGACCCCAACCCCCGCCCACCGGACACGATCACGGCCGCTTCCTCCAGCTTGGGTCCCGCCCGCTCCTCGACGTGGGACTCGAGGACCATGGCAGGTGAGGTGCCCTGGTTGATGGAGAGCGGGATCACCTCCGGTTGGGCAGGTTCCCCGGCCATGGCGGGGAATGACTTCGGCCGGATCAGGACGATGTAGGGGGCCGGGCCGGTGAACTTGGCCGATGCCACCTTGCTCCCTCCCAGGATCTCGTGACGGGTGTGGACGCCATCCTCGCCCAGCGCGATGTCGACCGCGTTGGCGAGCACGGTGCGATCGAGGCGGACGGCGAGGCGGCCGGCGATGTCGCGGTCGTCATAGGCCTGTCCGAAGAGAATCAGGTCGTGGCCTCCTGCGCTTGCGAGCGCGGCGATGGCCTCGGCCAATGGCGCTCCCGGCAGCACATCGGCGGCTCCGGCGTGGTGAACCACTTGCGCCCCATGGGCGCCGAGGATCGACCAGGCTGCATTGGAGCCGGCACCGAGATAGACAACCTCGGCATCTCCGATGCTCGACCCCTTGGTCAGCAGCTCCAGCCCGAGGCTCGAGGGGGCTCCGTCCACCTCCTGCACGAACACCAACACCCGCGGCACTCTCAGATCACCTTCCTGGCTTCCAAGAGCTCGATGATCCTCAGGTGGGCCTGTCCGTCGTCCTCGATCACCGACCCCCCGGTTCGGGATGCGGACTGCTCGACCCCGACCACCTCCTGGTCGACAGAAACGGCGATCCCAAGGTCGGCGAGGCCTAGGGTCTCGACCGGCTTCTTCTTGGCATCCATGATTCCCTTGAAGGTGGGGTAGCGGGGCTCGACCGCTCCGGCCGTGACCGACACCACTGCCGGGAGGGCGGCCTCCACCACGTCGTAGCCGGCCGCAGTCTGGCGATGGATGACCGCCTTCCCGTCTCCTGCCTCCACCTTGGTGGCGTATGTGAGGGAAGGGATGGCCAGGGCCTCCGCCATCATTTGGGGGATGACGCCCGAGTAGCCGTCGGTGGACTCGGTGCCCGCGACCACGAGGTCGAACCCGGCCCGGGTGGCAGCTGCCGCAAGCACTCTGGCGGTGAGCAGTGCATCAGCTCCGTGCAGGGCAGGATCCTCTACCACTATCGCCCCGTCCACACCCATGGCAAGCGCCTGGCGGATCCCCTGCATCGATCCCGCGGGTCCCATGCTGATGGCAGTGACGCTGCCGGACGCGGCCTGCGCGAGTTGCAGGCCCACCTCGATCCCGTACCGGTCGGTGTCGTCGAGGATCTGATCTTCGGGACGGATCAGGCTGAAGTCACTCGGGTCGAGCTCATATGGGGTGGCCGGGTCCGGGATCTGCTTGCAGCAGACGACCACACGCATCGAGAAGGGCTCCTGTTTCGGCGAGGGGGGCGATCGTACCCAGGCGCGCTCACACCATCGGCAGCAGGCTCGAGAGCAGCTGGCCGAACCGGCCTGCCGCCTGCTGTCCGCTGGCGCTGACTTCTTCGTGTGACAGCGGCTGGCCCGACATCCCGGCTGCGAGGTTGGTGATCAGGGAGATCCCGAGGACCTCGGCCCCCATGTGCCTGGCGGCGATGGCCTCCGGCACGGTCGACATCCCGACCATGTCGCCGCCGATGGCCTGCACCATCCGGATCTCAGCTGGGGTCTCGTAGCTTGGCCCGAGCAACCAGGCGTAGACACCGTCCTTGAGCTCGACCCCGGCCGCGTCCGCCGCTTCCCTGGCTACTGACCGCAGCCTGAGCGAATAGACGTCTGACATGTCGGGGAAGCGGGGACCGAGCCTGGGATCGTTGTCACCCTCGAGTGGGTTGCGCCCGGTCAGGTTGAGGTGATCCCTGATCAGGACCAGATCGCCCGGTGCGAGGTCCTCACCGCATGCCCCGGCGGCGTTGGTGAGCACGATCGTGCGGCATCCAGCCATCACCGCTGTCCGCACCGCGAACGTGACCCGATCCAGCGGGTGGCCCTCGTAGGCATGGACCCGGCCCGATAGCAACAACACCAGATTCGACCCGAAGGCGGCTGAGTAGGCAGTGCCAGAGTGCCCCTCGACCCTGCAGCTCGGGAACCCGGCGATCGACTCATAGGCGATCGAGATCGCGCCCTCGACTTGCTTCGGGTACTGGCCGAGGCCCGAGCCGAGAACCACACCGACGTCGTGTCGCTCCTGTTCGGTCTGGTCGGAAATGGCCGCCGCCGCCGCCTGGAGGGCCTCGAAGTCCGCCATGAGCGGGAGGCTAACGAGGGCGGGCGGCGGGTTCGCCTGCGGCTCGCTCCGCCAGCCGGGATCGGGCCAGCCGGGCGTAAGTCCCAAGCGAGGTCAACTCGTAGCGGGCCTGGAGTTGATCGAGGTAGCGGCCGATCCGCTCGCGCTTCAGCGCACCCGGGGTCTGCATGGCCGGGAAGAACGAGAGGCCGGGGACCTCGTCGCCGCCCATCAGGTCGAGCGGGTGCAACAGCAGGGAGGGCCCGATCCTGGCCAGCTTGCACATCCACAGAGCCGAAGCCAGGTAGGTCTCGGACAAGCGTGGCGATCGGGCCGCGATGTAGAGCAGATAGCTGGGGTGGAACGGGACCTTCGCCACCGGCAGGGTGGTGACCGGCACTTCGACCAGCGCCTCACCCTCTACCGGCCACAGGTGAGGCCGGATCGGCGCACGGCCATCCCGCCAGGTGCCGAATAGAGCACTTCGCTCTTCCTGCTGCTTGCGGTCGAGGCCGGTGGATCGGAAGTAGAAGCGGCGGGCGAGGGGCCCGAGGTAGGTCGGCAGGACAGACGCGTCGTACTGGTAGCCGAGCTTCAGCAGCAGGGCCACCGCATCGTCGGTGATGCTGTATCCGGGGCCCCGGAATCCGATCGGGGCGGTCCCGGTGGCCTCGCCGATGGAGTGGTGGCTGCGATCGAGCTCGGTCGCCAGCTCTGCGGGGTCGTAGCGATGCAGCCATGGCTCGTGGCGATCGGAATGGTTGCCGATCTCATGGCCGGCGGCGGCGATGGCGGTCAGGGCTTCGCGGTGACGCGGATCCCGGGCATCCACCCCGACCACGAAGAAGGTGATCTTCAAGTCACGAGCCGCCAGCAAGTCGAGGGCGAGCGGCACGAACTGCTCGATGTAGGACCCCCGGTCCTGCCAGGACGGGTCACCCGCGATCATCTGGTACGCCCACAGATTGTCGAGGTCGAGCGAGAGGGGAGCCAGTGGCTTCACGACGAGGCCACCTTGCTCATGTCGTCCCATTTCGCCTCCAGCGCCTTCTCGACCAGAGACTCGGCCAGCTCGAGCACCTCGTTGACATTGAGGGTGCCGTTGACGATGTTGGCCGAGCTCGCCATCAGCACCCCTGGCAGTGAGGTGCGCACCTCTGGCACCTTCGAGCTGTATTCGAGCGTGGGGCGAGGCAACACGTAGGGCGCCTTCGAGACTCGGAAGGCCTCGACCGATGCCGGGTCGAAGGCGGGGAACATCGCTTCGATGGAGCCCATGAACTGACGGCGGATCTCGTCGTCTTCCATCTGGAAGATGGGGTCATCGGCAACGGCATAGCGGGGGAGGTAGACCAGCGTCTTGGCATCTAGCTCGGTCTCGTCCACCAAGCTCGACATCTCGATGATGCCAGTGAAGGGCGCCGGGTCGATGAGGTTGGTCACGTAGCAATTCGTGATCGGAGCCGTGGCGACCAGGGACGCGCACACCACACCGATGTAGTCGATGGACATGAGCCCCTCACGGGCCTGTGGGGCGAGGGAGGGGAGCATGCGGGCGGCGAGTTGGGGAGCGACGGTGAGCACCACACGGTCGAACTCGAAGGACGTTCCATCGGCAGTGGTCACCGTGACCGCCCGCTCGCTCGGCTCGACCGCCCTCACGGCGGTGGCGGTGAGCAGGTTCACCCCGTCCGCCCGCAACCGGCGGACCAGCCGGTCGAGGATGGTGGCGTAACCGCCGGAGACGTAGCCGAACATCTCCTGTTTCATGCCCGCCCGCCGGGCCTCGTAGAGACGGCGCATGATGGCGACGATGAATGCGGCCGAGGCCGTGCGGTGGGCCTCGCCCAGCTTGGCTTTCAGCAGCGGCTCCCAGAAGTTGGTGTAGGCCCTCTCACCTGATCGTTTCACCAGCCAGGGGCGGATGGGGACGCTCTCCAGGCTGCGGACATCCTTGACCCTGGAGGCACGAAGGACGGTGAGCCCGATGCGAAGTTTGTCGATGAGGCCAAGGCCGGGCAGGCGGAGGAAGTCGAAGGTGGAGGTAGCCGGGTAGAGCCGTCCTCCGATGAAAGCCCCAGTCCGGGTCGGCGACCACTTGACCTCCGATTCGAGCCCCAACTCGTTGAGCAGCCCGAGCAGGGTGTGGTCGGCCGGGGAGATCACGTGATAGTGGCGGTCCCAGCGAATGGTCCCAACCTCCCAGGGAACCGCCAGGCCACCCATGTGATCGGCCGACTCGAGCACCGTCACCTGTCTGCCCTCGCCCTGGAGCAGGTGGGCGGCTCCCAAGCCGAGCATCCCTCCACCGATCACCGCCCATCGCTGATCGCTCATGCCGCCACCTGGCACCGTCCACCCTGCCAGACAAGTTCCAGCCCGCAGACCTGGCACGGGCCTTTCTCGTCCTCTATCGGGAGCTCGCGGCGCCAAGGGTGCCCGCACGCGCATACGAGGCCGGCGACTCTGGCCGGGTTGCCGATGACCAAGTGATGATCTCCCACCGACCGGGTGGCAACCGCCCCCATCCCCACCACCGCGAACCGGCCGATCTCGAGCCCGGGGCCGATTATCGCCCCAGCCCCGATCGTTGCGCCTGCCCTCACCGTGGTGCGAGGCAGGTCGTCGGGAGGATCAGAAGGGAGAAGGCGTGAGAGATCGGTCGTCACCGCCCGAGGGTATCGATCGTTGGTGAACACGGTCCCCGCCGAGACCATCACACCGTCCTCGATGGTCACGCCGGCGCAGATGTATACGAAGGCGTTGACCTTGACTCGGTCGCCGATGTGGACGTCGTAGGCGACGTAGGTCTTCTCGCCGATGATGCAGTCTCGCCCGATGACGGTGCCGGGACCGCGGACGTGCACCGAGTCCCAAACCGAGGTCCCCTCGCCGATTTCGACACCGTCCTCGACGATGGCAGTCGGGTGGATTCGGGGTGCCATCAGGGCTGCGAGCCGACCGGCGAGAGCAGCTCGACCCATCGGCCGTCCCGCAGGGAGGCGTAGAGCCCGGTCAGGACGTCCACCGAACCGACCGCGTCGAGACCTGTGGCCTGCGGCGGCCTTCCCTCGCGTAACGACCTCGCTACGTCCATCAGGTTGGCGCCAAGCGCCGCCAGCTTGTCGTAGCCGGCTCCGAAGGGCCGGCCGCCTCCCTGGCCGATGATCCGTCCCCCCGGCCAGTCCAACTCCAGGCCGGCCTCGGTCCCCACGACTCGGAGGTAAGGGTCGCCCAGTCGCTCGTCCCAGCTGAGTGCGGCCCGCGCCGTCACCTCGCCGCAACGCAGTTCGAGAGACGCCGACCTCTCGCGCCGGTCGGCCGACGGAGCCGTGGCACGAACCGCGTCGACCGGGCCGAGCAAATAGCGGACCAGATCGGCCACGTGTGGTCCGTTGTCGGCGATCACCCCGCCCCCCGCCTGGGCCGGGTCGGCTCGCCAGGTCCCGGTCGGATCGAGCACTCCGGAGAAGGTGACCTCGGTCGCCTCGATGTGGCCCAGTCGCCCCGACTCGATGAGACCACGGGTGGCCTGGACGTCGGCGCTGTAGCGGAACTTCGATGCCATCACCGCCGGCACCCCTCGTTCGGCGGCGGCTTCCACCACCTGCCTCGCCTCATCGGGCGACAGGGTGAACGGCTTCTCGACCATGACCCCCACCCCGGCTCCGATCAGCTCGAGAGCGATCGCCGCGTGCAACGCCGGCGGGGTGGCGATGATCGCCAGGTCGGTCCTGGATGCGAAGTCGGGATCTGCATGGGAAGTGAAGGCCTTGCCCTTGGCGCGGGCAGCCATCGCCTCGGCCGCGTCCCTGCGGGGGTCGGCGATGGCAGTGACCACGACCTCGGACAGGCGAGCGGCCGCCTCCACGTGGGCACCGGCGATGGCACCCGCCCCCACCAGGCCTACACGGACCGGCTTGTTCAAGGCTGGAGGCCGGCCCGCTTCATGACCGAGCCGGAGATGGCGTCGGCCAGCCGGTCGATGTGAGCCTCTTCGAGCCTCTCATTCCACGGGAGCACCAGCACATGGTCGAGGAAAGCGAATGTCCCCGGGTAACGATCAGCTGAGTAGTCGAGGGCTTCCGGGCTCGCATGTGTGAACGGGAACCGGCTCGAGCCAAAGGTCCGCTGTTCGGTGAAGACGGCGCAGCGGAAGGCCGGCTTCTGGATGTAGCGGGGCGCCGAGCCGATGCCGAGGTCTTTCAAATCCGCGGCGACGCCATTTGGCCCGCCCTCGACCGTGCTCGGGTCGAAGAGGATCGGGTAGCGCCAGAAGGCGTGGACCGAGTCGGCCGGCGGCGCCGGGGTGATCAGGCCTGGCAGCCCGTCGAGCGACTTCGAGAGTCGTTCGGACATGGAGATGCGCTGCTCGACCGTCTCCCGCAGGCGGCCCAGTTGAGCCAGCGCCACCGCCCCTTGCAACTCCGACATGCGGGCGTTGAGGGCGAGGAACTCGTGGTCGGGCGATGGCTCCCCGTATGGCCAGGCCTTGTTGATCCAGAGGAGGATGCGACGGGCGGCCGCATCGTCATCGGTGATCACCAGCCCGCCCTCGCCGGTGGTGATGTGCTTCCCCTGTTGGAGGCTGAAGGTTCCGATGTGCCCGACGGTGCCGGCCAGCCGGCCGTGCGAGCTGGCGAGGAAAGCCTGGGCACAGTCTTCGATCATGGTGACGCCGGCTGCATCGGTCACTCGCCGGACTGCCTCGGTGTCGACCGGGTTGCCGAATAGGTGAGTGACGATCACTGCCTTGGTCCTGGGCGACAGCCTGGCGGCCACGCTCTCGGCGGTGACGTTGCCGGTGGAGGGGTCAACGTCGGCGAAGACCGGGATGGCGGTTTGATAGAGAATCGGGGCGATGGCGCCCATGTCGGTGATGGGGGAGGTGATGATCTCGTCGCCAGGCTCGGGATCGACCACCTGCACCGCGGCTTGCACCGCCGACGTGCCAGACGAGCAGGCGAGGGCATGACCCACTCCCATGAGCGCGGCGAAAGCGCTCTGCAAGCTCTTGACGACCTCGCCCTTGGTGGAGGTGAGGGTGCCGCTGGCCAGGACGGCCGCCACGGCTTCCAACTCCTCCGGCCCAAAGCTCCGACCGGTCGCATCCTGATCATTGGGCAAGGGAGAACCATGATTGCCCCAGCCCGCTCTCTCAGCGGTCATACCCCACTCTCCGCAGTTTCGACGTCAATCTAGACTCTGGCGTCGGCCTGCTTCAAGGCAGCGACTGCAGTTCTGCCAATAGTGATTCGATAGAACTACCAGTGGTCTCCACCACCCAGCCTGAGGCCACCATCGAGTCCGCCGATTCACCCCGGAACGCACTCTGGTGGCTGCTGCTCATCACCTTGGGAGCTCTGGCTCTGAGGCTCTACCGGCTCGGCCAACGGCCGTTCTGGCTCGACGAGGCGTACTCGCTCCAGATCACGGATCAGCCGATCTCATCGATTTGGTCGTGGACCAACCCGGCGGCACCGGTCGACCCACCGCTCTACTTCGTCGCCTTGCGCGCATGGCGCCTGGCATTCGGGGACGCCGAGGCAGCGGTCAGGTCGCTCTCGGTCCTCTTCGGAGTGACGCTGATCCCTGCCACCTACTGGCTGGGGGCCCAGTTGCGCTCGAAGGCGACTGGCTTGCTGGCTGCCGGGCTGGTGGCCCTGGCGGCCCTTCAGATAGACCACGCTCAAACCGCTCGCATGTACGGCCTGCTCGCGCTGGCGGTCACCGTTGCCACCGCCGGCACCGTCCAGCTGATGAGGGCCAAGGGAGGCAGGTGGTGGGTGTGGGCGGGGCTGGTGGCGGGCTCCGCAGCAGCTCTGCTCACCCATGCCTACGGCGTGTTCTACGTCGCCGGACTGGTGGTGGCCCCCGTATGGATATATCGCCGGGAGCTCATGTCTCCGTTCATGCGGCGATGGTGGATCGCGCAGGGTGTCGTGCTGGCGCTGTGGGCGACCTGGATCCCGGCCCTGCCCGGCCAGTTCGCCAGCTATCTGCGGTTGGCGCCGTCAGCCTTCGAGGACCCGCACCCGCTCGACATCGCCCGGAATCTCTTCACCACCGTGGCCACCGGAGTCTCCGCACTCCTTCGCACCACCGCCGCCTCTCAAGTCCTCAGCGTCGTCCTCGGGCTGATCCTCCTCTACATCGGGATCCGGGGGATCGGCAGCCTGGCCAGGGAGCCGAAGGCCGTCGCTCTTGGAGAGCTGGCCCTGGGGGTGGGAGTCCCGATCGTGCTCACACTGCTGGTCGGGCCGCTGGTGCTGGGCCGGACCCTGGTGCCGGCCGGGGTGCTGGCGCTGGCACTGCTGGCTGCGGGGGCGATGTCGTGGGAAGGCCGCATGCGCTGGCTGATCGCCGCCTCGTTGATCGGGTTGCTGGCGGTTGGGGGGATGTACTACTCGATCTATGGCGACAACGATCCTTGGGATCAGGCGGCGGCATTCGTCGAGGCGGAGGCGGGCCCGGACGACGTTGTGGTCTTCATCTACGCAGACGGCATCCTCCCCTTCGAGCTCTACTACGAGCCCCAGGGGGTGGGGCCCACCCTGCTGCCCGTGGCCGATGCCGACATCCCCCGGCTCGGCGAGCTGACCCGTGGCGTCGAGCGGGTGTTGCTGGTCCGCTCCCATACCCCGATCCACGACACAGAAGGGGAGGCTCCCATCATCCTGGGAAGGCTCCGCCCCCAGGAGCAGATGCAGGATCTGTCCGGCATCACGATCTACGTCTTCGGCCCGGAGGGTTGAGCCCCGCGCCGGGCATGCGTTCGCACAATCCCCCTTGTCTTTCGCCGGCCTCGTGGTCGACTTATCCGGCCAGGCAATGGGAAGGGAGTCCCATATCCAACCGCGAGGACATGCCGTAGGTTGAGCACGCGCCTGTGGGGGCGCTCTCTTGGAGCGAGTGGGAGGATTTCATACGAATGGCGGGATTGGGTGAGCCGCCGGTAGCGGTCGTCGGCGCAGGGATTGGCGGCCTGACGGCCGCACACGATTTGAACCGGCGGGGAATCGGGGTACGGGTCTTCGAGGCGGGTGAGCAGATCGCCGGCCTTGGCCGGAGCTTCCGTGACGACGAAGGCTTCACGTACGACTTCGGCGCTCACTTCGTCACCAATCGGTTCGCCGAGGCGGTGGGCGTCCTCGAACGCTGCCGGACGGTCGAGCACTTCGGGGAGACCGTGTGGCTCGACGGCAAGACCTACAGCTTCCCCCTTGGCCTGCTGCGGTCCCCGCGCTTCGCCTTCAGCGGGCTCGCCGCCCGGATCCGGCCCCGCAGTGGGCAGGACCCGGCATCGGCGGCTGAGTGGTATCGGGCCAGCTACGGGGCCAGCCTGGCCGAAGAGGTGGCGATCCCGCTTCTGGAGGCATGGTCGGGGGCAGCCGCGGAGGAACTTGCCCCCTCCGTCATCCCGCCCCAGGTGGACCGGGGGACATGGCATGTCGTCAAGCTGAAGATGGCAAGCCGGATGTCCGGCAGGGCGGTGGCCAACGGCTTCTCGCGGGAGATGCCAGAGCATGCCGGTGTGTGGCATGTGTATCCGGAGGGTGGCGTGTCCACCCTCTGCGAGCCCTTGGCGGAAGGCCTCGATGTATCCCTGCGATCGCCGGTGCAGGCGATCGTGGTGGAACATGAGAGGGTGGTGGGAGTGAGGGTGAACGGGGTGTTGGAGGAGGCCGCAGCTGTCATCAGCACCGCCCCGATCCACATCCTCCCCAAGCTGATCGAAGGCTCCGAGGCGTTGAGCCATCTGGCCCGGTTCAGGTACCGGCCCATCGTCTTGGTCAACCTGAAGTTCGAAGGCCGGCCTTTCCTGCCAGAGGTGACCACCTGGGTGCCGGACCGGACCTTCCCGTTCTTCCGGCTGACCGAACCGCCTCTCTCGATGCCATGGTTGGCGCCGGACGGCATGACGATGATCACCGCCGACATCGGCTGTGAGACGGATGACCCGATCTGGACCATGGACGAGGACGATCTTGCCGCGCTCTGCATCGAGCATCTGGCCCGGATCGTCCCTTCTGCGGCCAAGCGTTACCGCGGCTGCCGGGTGCTGAAGACACCGGTCGGCTATCCGATCTATCTCCGCTCCTACGAACGTGAGCGGGTGAGCCTCGAGAGCGGTTTGCCGCTGCAGGGCTTGTTCAGTGTCGGGCGCAACGGCGAGTTCGCCCACATCCTCATGGAGGACGTCTACTGGAGGACGCTGAGGAGGATGGACGAAGTGGCCGCCTATCTGGCGGGCCGGCAGGTCGTCGAGCCTGCTGCCTGACCTCGAGCCGAGGAGAGAAGATGAGCGAGATTTCCGACGTGCGGCGACCGGCGACTGCGGAGGAGGCGGCAGCGGTCGATCGCGAGAAGACGTATTGGGAACAGCACGAGGACCTCGACTGGATCACCGACGCCAGCAAGCGGGAGGTAATGGCGCTCATCCCCCGGATCGAGGGAGATGCTCTGGAGCTCTGCATCGGCTCAGGCACCTTCACCCGGGCAGTGCCGGCCACCTACCGCTCCTACACGGGGGTGGATATCAGCGCGACCCTGCTCGAGACCCTCAAAGCCGGGTTGCCCTCTGTCATCCCGGTGCTCGGCAACGCCGAGGAGCTTGACTTCCCACCGGCCAGCTTCGACGCCGTCCTCGTGTTCGCCGGTCTCCACCACCTGCCCCGCTACCAGCGCTCCGTCGCCGAGGCATTCGAGGTGCTGCGGCCGGGTGGGTTCATCTTCTGCTTCGAGCCGAACAGCCGGGCCTGGTACCGGCCGGCGATGAAGGTGATGAGGAGGTTCATCGGCCTCTACTCGGATGACGAGGTCTTCCTCGACCCGAGGGAGGTGGCGGCCGCGATGACCAGCGCCGGGTTTGCCTCACCGCAGACCTTCTACTTGACGCCGAAGTTCAAGCGAGCCCATCTGTCGACGCTCAACAAGGTGCTGGCCCGGATGATGTACGGAGCGGCGGCAATGGGCGGGGGGGCCGGGACCCAATCGTTCTTCGCCATGCTGGCCCGCAAGCCCTGACGGCTCAGCCGATTCGCTCCAGCACCAGAGGGGTGACCCCAGGTGGCTCCTGGCCGATCTCGAACGCCCCGTCCAGGACGTGCAGGGCGTCGGGAAGCCGGCCAGGGTGACGGAACGCCAGCGTGGCCAGCACGTCGCCCTCCTCCACCCGATCACCCGGCTTGGCGTCAACCGTCAGTCCCACCCCGTGGTCGATGGTGTCCTCTTTCCTCTCCCTACCCGCCCCGAGCCGCATGGCCGCCACCCCCAGCCGTCTGGCGTCGGCCCTGGTTACGTAGCCCGCATGCGAAGCCGTTACCTCGTGACCGAGGGGAGCCACCGGCAACCGCTCGGGGTGCTCCACAATGTCCGCATCGCCTCCTTGGGCGGCGACGACCCGCTCGAAATAGGAGAGGGCGGTGCCCTGCCTGATCGTCTGCTCGAGGTGTGACCGCGCCTCCTCGAGGTTCGAGGCAGCCCCGGCCAGAAGGAGCATCTCGCTCCCTAGCGCCATCGTCACCTCCACCAGATCCGATGGTCCTTCACCTCTGAGCACGTCGATCGACTCCCTGATCTCGGAGGCGTTTCCGATCTCTCGCCCGAGCGGGGCATCCATCGCGGTCACCAAGGCAACGGTCTGCACACCCCTACTCCGGCCGATCCCACACATGGTCTCGGCCAGGAGACGGGCGGAGGCGGCCTCCTGCATGAAGGCGCCTGATCCCACCTTCACGTCGAGCACCAGCCCGTCCAGGTCCTCAGCCAGTTTCTTGGACATGATCGAGGAGGCGATCAGAGGGATTGAGGGAACCGTCCCCGTGGCGTCGCGGAGCGCGTAGAGCTTGCGATCGGCCGGCACCAGGGTCTCGGACTGGCCTGCCAGCACCAGGCCGCACTCGTCGAGGACGGATGCGAAGCGCTGAGGGTCGAGGGCGGTGGTGAAGCCCTCGATCGACTCGAGCTTGTCGAGCGTGCCTCCGGTGTGGCCGAGCCCTCGCCCCGACATCATCGGGACCGCCACCCCGCAGGCGGCCACCATCGGAGCGAGCGGGATCGACACCTTGTCGCCCACCCCTCCGGTCGAGTGCTTGTCGATCTTGGGGCGATCGACCTTGGAGAGGTCGAGGACCTCGCCGCTGTGGAGCATGGCTCCGGTCCAGGCCGACAGCTCGGCCTCGTCCAGCCCCCGCCAGAAGACCGCCATCGCCATCGCCGCCATCTGGTAGTCGGTAACCTGGCCTGAGGTGTAGGACCGGATCAGCCAGGTGATCTCGTCCTCACCCAGCCGCCCGCCATCACGCTTGCGCTCGATCAGCTCAACCGCGTTCAGCCCGACACCTCCGTCCAGAACGACTGCCCGCGGTCGGGGGCAGGGAGTTCCAGTCCTTCCGAAATGGTGGCGGCGATGTCGCTGAACTGCTGGCGTGTGCCCAGTTCCACTCCGGCGCTGCCGCGCCCGGCCACCAGCAGCGGGACGTATTCGCGGGTGTGGTCGGTTGAGCCATCGGTCGGGTCGTTGCCATGGTCGGCAGACAGGAAGAGCAGGTCCTCGGGCCCGAGGGCGGCGACGAGGTCAGGCAGATGCAGGTCGATCAACGCCAGCCCCTCGGCGTAGCCCGCAGGATCCTCCCGATGCCCGTAGGTCATGTCGAGATCGACCAGGTTGGTCATCACGATCCCGGGGCTCGAGTCGGAGAGGGCCTCGATCGTCTTCTGCAGTCCATCGGCATCACCTGCGGTATGAACCGAACCGCTCAGCCCCCTCCCGGCGAACAGATCCTCGATCTTGCCAATCCCGAAAGTACGCAGGCCGGCCGCCTTGGCGTGGTCGAGCACAGTGGGCCCCGTCGGTTCCATCGAGAAGTCGTGGCGCTCGTATGTGCGATGGAATGAACCAGGGCTGCCCTCAAAGGGTCGGGCGATGACCCGGCCGATGTGGAAGGGGTCGCAGTGCTTGCGGGCGATGCGGCACACCCGGTAGAGCTCCTCCAGCGGGACCACGTCCTTGTGGGCCGCGATCTGGAACACGGAGTCGGCGGAGGTGTAGAGGATCAGTGCGCCGGTGCTCAAGTGCTCTGGCCCAAGGTCTTCGATGATGCGGGTGCCGGAGGCGGCGTAGTTGCCGATGAAGCGATGCCCTGACTCGCTCTCGACCGCCGTCACCAGATCAGCGGGAAAGCCCGTTTCGGTGAAGGTGGCTTGGGGGACTGTGGTTATCAGCCCCGCCATCTCCCAGTGGCCGGTAGTGGAGTCCTTGCCTGCCGATGCCTCGGCCATGCGACCCCAGGCCATGGAGGGCTGGCGAGCGGCGGGGACGCCGGCGGTGTCGGGGTGGAGGTTGCCGAGGCCCGCCGCTGAGAGATTCTCCAGCTCCAGTCCGCCAACCGCCAGCGCGGTGTGCCCCAGGGTGTCCGCCCCCTCGTCTCCGTACGCGGATGCGTCGGGAGCAGCTCCGACTCCGAGTGAGTCGATCATCACGACGACTGCCCGGTGCAGCTTGGACATGACCTGAGTATGGCGGGGTCAGGGCAGGTGCACGCCCTCGTCGACCAGCTTGAGGCGCTGCTCGGCGGCATGCGGTGAGACCAGCTTTCCTCCCGCTCCAACCACTCTCCACCAAGGCACGTCCTCTGTCGTCCTGGCGACGACGTTCCCCACCGCCCTGGCGGCACCGGGATGGCCGGCCTCGGCCGCCACCTCACCGTAGGTCATGACCTCGCCGCGCCGCAGCCGGCGGATCACCGCGAGGACGTCTCCCTCGAAGTCGCCCACCGGTGCCGGCTCAGGATCCGGCGATCGCCCAGATCTGTCCGCGAGCGGTCGACACGAATACCGCTCCGTTGGACACGACGGCCGCGCCTTTGACCGGGGCCCCGACGTCGAATCCCTCTCCCCACAGCCCTTGGCCGTTGGTGGCGTCGGCCGCGTATACCTTGCCGTTCTGGGATCCGACGTAGACCACGCCGTTGGCGAAGACCGGCGGGGTGGTGATGGGGCCGTCGGCGAGGAAGGGTGAATCCCACATGTAGTTCTGGGTCGGGAAGGTCGCCGGGTCCAGGTTCACCGCCAGCAGCCGCGGGCCCTCGAGGAGGTAGAGCACACCGTCGTTGACGGCGGGCGGCAGCAACACGGGCTCGCCCGATGGGTAGTTGGTGGCGAAGGCGGGGGAAGGGGCTCCACAGCCGGCGGCGTCGGACACCTGGATGCCGGGCAGCTCGTCCAATCCGACGAATACGGCTCCGTCCGCCACGATTGGATTGACGCGTGAAGAAGACATCAGGCCGATCGGGCCCGGGCATCTGGACTGCCCGGTGGCCAGATCGATCACGTGCAGGCTCCCCGACCGATCTACCGCGTAGATCGCCCCATCGGCGTGGGCCACCGCCCCTCGAAACTCGCCCGCCGGGCCTTCCGCCGGATAGCGCCACAACTCGGTGCCGCTGCCAAGGTCGAGGCTGATGACGTTTCCCTCTTCGGTCGCCACCACGACCGCGGTGCCGACGATGAGAGGCGCCCCTCGCACGGTTCCAACCGCCGGAGCTTCCCAGATGGCACCGCCGGCCCGCAGGGCGCTATAGCCGAAGACCGAGCCATCGGCGGTGGGGAATACCAGGAAAGGCTCACCCGATTGCTCCCCGGTATCGATGGCGCCTATCGCGGGCGGCGCGGTGATCTCGTCCTCTGCCGCGATCGAGAATTCGACCGTCCCGTTGCCCTGGTTGATGGCGAACAGCGAGTCGTCCGTGGTGGAGATGTAGAGGAGCCTCCCGAAGGCGACCATGTCGGCCGTGAAGTCGGTGCCAGGGGCTGCCGGATCCCAGTAGCGGCCGCTGGCGGTCCTCACCCCGGTGCCTTCCAGGATCCCGGTCCTGCCCTGGTCGCCCCGATAGGAGGCGGTGCCACTGATTCCTCCCTCCGGCACCTCGACCGGCGTCTCCTCCAACGCCAGCGGGACGGTGGTAGGAGTGGTGACGGTCGGGACCGTCGTCACCGGCTGGTTCATCTGGGTGACCCCGAACGCCACCCCGCCGGCCAGGACCACGATTCCCAGTGCCGCGGCGATGGTGGTGAACCAGCGACGGGGGGCGGGCCGGCGCCTGACCAAGCCCGAGGCCCGTCGCTGTGCGGGCGATGCGACCTCGGCCCCGCTCAAACCCGCCGCGGCGAAGGCAGCGTCGACTTCCTCGCGCAGCAGTTGTTCGTCCTCGGCCTCGGGCGTGGCTTCGATCCCGAAGGCCGAGGCGACGTACGGCTGTGCTTTCCACTCGTCCAGCCACTCCTCGGGGACGTGACCCTCCGTCGTCTTGACCGCCTCCGCCACCGACGGTCCCAGAGGCCCGTTCCACAGGCCCCCTGCCTGGGCGGCCCTCCCTGCTGCCAGAGGGTTGCCCACCCGCAATGCCAGCGCCGCCGCCAGGGCGGCCAGCTCGGGATCCTTCTCCCGCGAGGCGCGGACGGTCATCAACTCGGCGGCCGGGCCGTAGAAGCGGGAGTGGAGCAACTCGTCGGTCAGGTCCTCGGCC
>DATBMA010000030.1:0-21016 GCA_036555105.1 Acidimicrobiia bacterium | reverse complement strand
CCTCTATTTACACTATCTGCATAGTGCTTATCAAGACGCCGGGGCGATCCCGGTGACCGCCCTCGAGCGCCTCGAAGACGTCATAGTGCTCATCAAGACGCCGGGGCGATCCCGGTGACCGCCCTCGAGCGCCTCGAAGACGACATGGTGCTCATCAAAACGCCGGGGCGATCCCGGTGACCGCCCTCGAGCGCCTCGAAGATGTTGTGAGGCTCTTCGCCACTGCTCCGGCCCCACTGCGGCTGGAAGCCCTGCTCGACTACAGCCGGCGCCTGCCTCCTCTGCCGGAGCGCCTGGCCGGCCATCCCGAGCTGCTGCAAAGGGTCCCGGAGTGTCAGACCCCGTTCTTCCTGACCGTCGAGATCGAGGACGGGCAGACCCACCTGTTCTTCGAGGCCCCGCCCGAGTCACCCACCGTGCGGGGCTACGCCGGCATCCTCCACGAGGCGCTGGAGGGCGCCGCCCCTGCCGAGATCCTGGCCGTCCCCGACGATTTCTATCTGCACATGGGGCTGCAGGAGGCTGTTTCCCCGCTCCGCCTGCGCGGGATGGGGGCGATCGTGCAGCATCTCAAGGCCAAGGTGCGCGAGGCGACCGGGGCGGCATGACCCTCATTCACCCAACCTCAACGGTGGGCCGATCACCTCGATCCCGTACCTGTCCCCCACCGGGCCCAAGATTTCAGGCCCTGGCACCGTCAAATCGGGCGGCTCGTCCTCACCGTCGGCAGGCACTCCCAGATCCCTGACGAACCCCTCGAATCCGGAGGGTGTGGCGAATACCAGCACACGGGTGGGCTCGGCTTCCACCGTGAAGGCGTGGGGGATCCCCATGGGAGCGAACACGAACGATCCTGTCTTCGCCTCGATGACCTGCTGGGCGACATGGAAGTTGATGTGACCGTCCAACACGTACCAGGCCTCGTCCTCTCGGTGATGAATGTGCAGCGGGGGCTCGGCAGCCCGGGATACGACGGCTTCCAAAACGGCCAACTGCCCCTGGGACGCTGCGTGGTCGAGCTTGACCGTGAACAGCCCGCCCAGCGACCACATCGAGTCGCCCTCACCTCGGGCAAGCATGAATGGCTGCCGATCCAAAGTCTCTCTCCTCTCGCGACCGTACGGCTCAGGAAAGCAGCTGGTGGGTCTGCAGGTCGGACAGGTTCACCCACTCCAGAGTGCGAATGTGAGTCGACTCCAGCGCCACCGGCGGCGCCACTCCCGCTTCGAGCGCCTCCTGCCAGCGGGAGGCACACACGCACCAACGGTCACCCGGCAGCAGACCGGGAAACCCGTACTCGGGGTGCGGAGTCGAGAGGTCGTTACCTGCCCCGAAGCTGAAGGCGAGGAAGGTCTCGGTCGCCTCGACGCAAACGGTGTGGACTCCTACGTCCTCCGGACCGGTGTTGCAGCATCCGTCCCGATAGAAGCCCGTGATCGGATCGTGCGAGCAGTCGACCAACTCTCCCCCGAGCACGTTCTGTGCCATCGCTGAAGGTTAGGAGCGAGAATTCTCGAATTGCGCACCACGGTTTGGGGTCCGTCAGCGGCTTTGCATCTTGCTCACCCAGTGGAGGGAGAGGTATTCGAACCTCCTTCAGCTGACGGAGGTTCAGCCGTGCGTGTCGAGAGGGAGGACGCGCGCCGCCAAGATCGCCGATTCACGGACTCCCGGCTAGTACACCTGTCCCCGCGCTCCAACGGGAGTCGTGCACCCCACGATCAAAGGATCGAAACATGGTCGAAGACTCGGGCTCGCAGCATCAGGCAAAGTTCGCCTACAGCATCTTCATCTTGGTGCTGACGGTCTTCTCGCTGTTCATCATGGTGGCGCTGCTGCTCCCGGTCAGCCAGGCCACCACCGACTTGCTGCTGGTCTACGACAACACGATTTGCGTCGTGTTCCTGATCGACTTCTTCCTCAACCTGAGGCGCGCTGAGCGCAAGGGCGACTACTTCTTCAAACAGCGGGGATGGCTGGACCTTCTGGGCTCGATCCCGGCCCTCGGATTCTTCCGGTTCACAGTGCTCTTCCGACTTGCGCGCATCAGCCGCCTGATACGCATCAGCCGTCTCCTCTCCGGCAGCAACCGGCGACAGCTCATCAACGACATAGTCAAGAACCGGGGCGAGTACGCCGGGTTCGTCACCGTGTTGACGGCCTTCATGGTGCTGGTGCTGGCGAGCATCCTGGTGATCCAGTTCGAGAGCAAGTCCGTTGATGCGAACATCACAACGGGTCGGGATGCGCTCTGGTGGGCACTGGTGACAATTACCACCGTCGGCTATGGAGACCGCTTCCCGGTGACAACTGCCGGTCGGATTACCGGAGGGGCAGTGATGTTCGCCGGGATAGGCATCATCGGCGCCCTTGCCAGCATCCTTGCCAGCATCCTCATACCGAGCCCGAAGGAGGGCCAAGAGGAAGCCGGGACGGCAGATCAAGACGCGTTGCGACAGGAGCTAGCCCTCATCAAAGCGGAACTGTCGGCCCTGCGCGTGGCCGTCCTAGGTGAGCGGGGCACCAGTCCGTGATTCCATTTGGGGGGCTCGATGGCGAGCATGCCAGAGCCCGCCATCCCGCGTCCCCCATAGACTCGGTCTCATGTGCGGCCGCTTCACCCTGACGGGTGACATCGACTTCTACGCCGACTACTTCGGGGTGGAGCGGGTAGTGGCGGAGGTGGTCGAGCCTTCGTGGAACGTCGCTCCTACCGATCGGATCTACACCGTGGCCGAACGCGATGGGGAGAGACTCCTTGGAACAATGCGCTGGGGTTTGATCCCCTCCTGGGCGACCGATGACAAAGGAGGGCACATCAATGCCAGGGCCGAAACTGTCGCCACCAACCCCACTTTCCGCGACTCTTTCGCCCGGCACCGCTGCTTGATCCCGGCAGACGGCTTCTACGAGTGGGAGCCAAAGGAGGCAGGAAGATCACCTCACTTCATCCGTCGGGCCGACGGCCATCCATTTGCATTCGCCGGGGTGTGGGCCAACTGGCGAAGGCCGGCGGACGGTGAGTGGGTTCGTAGTTGCGCCATCATCACCACCAAGGCCGAGGGAGCCGTCGTCCCCATCCACCATCGGATGCCGGTCGCCCTCGCCTCTGAGGTATGGGCGGCGTGGATGGATCGCGACATGCGAGAGCCGGAGCGGGCCCTGGAGTTGTTGCAGCCGATCGACCCCGACCTGCTGATGGAGCACGAAGTGAGCCGCAAGGTCAACGACGTGCGCAACAACGGTCCCGAGCTCATCGCCCACGAGGCCCAACAGCGCCTGATCTAACCTTCGTTGACTCTTGGCTCTGCTCTTACTCATCCGACACGGCCCCACCGCCACCACCGGCAAAGTCCTCTACGGGCGGATGCCGGGACTGTCTCTGACCGAGAGCGGACGGGAAGGGGCCAGGCGCCTGGGCGCCGCCCTGGCGGATGTGCCGTTGGCCGCCATCTACACCTCCCCCATGGAGCGGGCACAGGAGACTGCAGCCGCCATCGCCGAGGGGCGGAAGCTCGCGCCCGAGGTGCACGCAGGGCTCAACGAGATCGACTACGGCGACTGGACGGGGCGCTCGCTGGCCGGCCTCCGCAAGCTGCGCGCCTGGCGAACTGTCGTGTTCCAGCCGTCCCGCATGGCATTCAAGAACGGCGAGACGATGCTGGAAGCCCAACACCGGGCGGTGATCACCGTGGAGGAGATGGCCGCCCGCCATCGCGGCCGCACCGTCGCCGCCGTCGCCCACGGTGACCTGATCAAGTCGGCGGTCGCCTACTACCTGGGTCTGGGCTTCGACTTGTATCAACGGCTGGTACCGGCTCCACTCGGCCTGGCGGCCCTTGAGCTTCCGCAAGTGGGCATGCCTCGCTTGCTCGCCTGGAACTGGACGCCGGACGGGACGTCGTGGAAACCCCGGTGAAGCAGACCCGGAGTCTCCGCGGCGACTGGACGGGCTGGCTCCTGTGACAACCGAGCACCTGGGGCGGGCCGACCTTTTCGTGGTCGGGGCGGTGGGAAGACCGGGCCGCCGCGCCTTCTACATGGAGGTTCAGGCGGGTCGTCGAACCGTGGTGATGGCATGTGAAAAGGAACAGGTGGCAGCGCTGTGCTCTCAGGGGCTGAGGCTGCTGAGCACGATCGAGCTCGATATCGATGAGGCCGCGACCGAGTTGTTGGTGGCGGCAATGATCGACCGCAAGCCCTCTGGCGAGCCTGACTTCCGAATCGGGGCGATCGGGATAGGGGTCGACCATGAGGGGGAAGTCGCGATCTCCCTGCAGGAGGTCCCATCCGAGGAGGAGGAAGCCGAGGAGGTCCTGCCGGGCGGGGTCGACTTCGTGTTGGGGCCGACCATGTTCAGGGCCATGGCCCTGGTGGGTCTCAGGGTGGTGGCGTCCGGCCGTTCCATCTGCCCGCACTGCGGGTTGCCCATGGACCCTGACGGACATGCCTGCCCGGCGGGCAACGGCCATTTCCCCAAGTGAGCTTGCTCGAGCTGGTCGCCATCGAGGGCAGGCTTGCCAACGCCTCCAACTTCACCCTGCTGGCCAGGGATCGCGAGGAGACCCTCTGGGTCTACAAGCCGAACCAGGGTGAACGGCCGTTGCACGACTTTCGGGCAGGCACGCTGGCCGGCCGGGAGGTGCTGGCATATGAGCTCAGCGAGGCGTTGGCAATCGGGGTCGTCCCGGAGACGGTTCTGGCCACCGGGCAATTCGGGCCAGGGTCTGCCCAGCGCTGGCTCGAAGAGGACGAGTCATTCGACCCCCGGGACCTGCTCCTGCCCACCCCCCGCCCCGTGGTGTGGCCGATTGCAGTACTCGACCTCATATGCAACAACGCCGACCGCAAGCTCGGTCACCTGCTCAGAGAGAAGGATGGCGGACGCTTGTGGGCAATCGACAATGCTCTCACCTTTCACCATCACGACAAGTTGCGAACGGTCATGTGGGGGCTGGCCGGAGCGACGATCCCGGAGGAACTGCAGAAGGCGATCGCCGCCGCCTCCGAGGAGATGGAGCGAGGGCTGGCCAAGCGAGTTGAGCGGCTCCTGTCTCGGGTCGAAGCCAGGGCCCTCGCCGCCAGGATGTCGGCCCTGATAACGGACCCCGTCCACCCCCAACCGCCGACCGACCGCCCGGCCTTTCCATGGCCGGTGTGGTGACTACCGCAATATCTCGATGAGCTCCGGGAGGCTCCAAGCCCGTCCCTCCGCCACCAGCTTGTCGGCCCGCTCCTCGCCAACGGCCTCGATGGCGTGGTTGAGGTCGGGCAGCCGGTTGGCGGTGAAGTCGATGATCGAGGTCTCGGATTCCATGGCAAGGGCCGAGACCGCTCCCACCAGCCGCAGGGTGACGTCATACCTGTGCTCTGCCAGAGCGAGGGCGGCGTAGTCCTGGACGATTGCGGTCACCGCCGAGAGATCCCCGGCGGCCAGGAAGATGTCCAGAGCGGCCCGCAGATCGTCCCTGGCCTCGTCGCCTTCGCCCTCCGTGATCAGGGCGATGGACCGCATCCGGCGCGACCAGCCGACCATGAAGTCGTTGCCGGTGGCGCCATAGCCCGCGAGCGCCCGATCGAGGTACTCCACAGCACCCGGCCTTCCTCCCTGGGCCAGGGCGGTCCCAATGCCCCAGTTGACACTCGCCAGCCGGGCAGGGTCACCTAGCTTCTCGGCCAGGGCGTTGGCCTCGTCGAACAGCTCCTGCACCGCCCCCCGCGTGCGCGCCCCGTCGATATCGGCGATGTACTGGGTGATGCGGAGGTTGAAGAGGGCGTCGATCAGCAGACCGTCGTCGCCCATCTCCCTGGCGAGCTGCTCCTGCTCCTCGTACGCCTCGATCGCAGTGGGGAGATCGGCCTGCCAGTAAGCCAGGCCCCCGGCAGCTTCCAGGGCGGCGAAGCGAGCAGCCGGATCGGCCGCCGGAAGGGCCAGCACGGCCGCCACCTTCTCGCGCCCCTCCGCTACGTGGCCCCGGCGCTGCCAGAAGCGCCATAGGTTGCCCACCATGTTCGACGCACCGACCGAGTTGCCCATCTGCAGTGCCCAGTTGAGGGCGGCCCGGAGGTTGTCATTCTCGGTCTCCAGGCGGTCCAGCCACATCGGTGATGAGCTCGCAAGCACGTGTGCGGCAGCAGAGGCGGCGAGTGCGGAGTAGTGGCCGAAGTGGTCACGGCGGACCGACTCTTCCTCCCCCTCCGTCCGCAGCATGTCGAGGGCGAATACCCGGATCGTTTCCAGCAGGTGGAATCGGTTGCTCTCGCCCTCGTCCACGGTCCGCACCAGGCTGTGCTCCACCAAGGATTGGAGGGCGTCGAACACGTCCGTTACCGCACCCCCAGAGCACACATCCTCGATGGCCTCAAGAGGAGCCCCGCGCACGAAGACCCCCAGCCTTCGCAGGAGCGCACGGTCACCCTCATCCAGCAGGTCATAGCTCCACTGAATCGCGGCCCGCAGGCTCTGCTGGCGGGAAGGGAGGTCACGGGAGCCCGCCGTGAGCAGGTCGAGGGTCGAGCTGAGCCGATCGAGGATGGCTTTCGGCGGAAGCACCTTGACCCGGGCGGCGGCTAGTTCGATGGCGAGGGGCAACCCGTCCAGTCGGGCGACTATGTCGGCCACCGCGGCGGCGTTGGCAGGATCGAGCCGGAAGTCCGCACGAGCGGCTCGGGCCCGATCAACGAACAGACGAATGGCCTCCATCGTCTCCAAGACCTCGACGGCCGGCAGATCGGCCGGGTCTGGCAGCTGCAGCGGCGCCACCTGGTACTCGACCTCTCCCGACACCCGCAACGCGGCGCGGGAGGTGGCGAGCACCTTGATACCCGGTGCCGCCCGCATCCATCCCGCCACCGCCGGTGCCGCCTCCAGCAATTGTTCGAAGTTGTCGAGCACCAGGAGCAGGGATTCGTTCTCGAGATATCGGGTGAGGCGAGCGTCGACATCCTCAGGGGTGGATTGCAGGCCCAGAACGGCCGACACCGCCGGCGCCACCAGCATGGGATCTTCGATCGGCGCCAGATCGACGAAAAAGACGCCGTCGGGGAAGTCATTCTCCGCCGCCGCTGCCACCTGCAGTGCCAGCCGGGTCTTGCCTGTCCCGCCCGGGCCGGTCAGGGTCACCAGCCTGCCCTGGCGCAGGCGCTCGCCGATCTCGGCGATTTCCTTCTCGCGGCCGACGAACGAGGTCAGCTGGACCGGGAGGCGCGTGCGGGACGACCCGATGCTCCGGAGGGCAGGGAACTCCGCAGGCAGCCCGGCGATGTCGAGTTGGAAGATGTGCTCTGGCGCGGCCAGGTCCTTGAGCCCGTGCGAGCCGAGGTCTCTGAGCCTGAGCTTTTCCGGCAGAGAGCCCCGCACCAGGGCCTCGGTCGACTGTGAGACCAGGACCTGGCCTCCGTGCCCGGCGGCGGCGATGCGGGCTCCGCGGTGGACGTCGATCCCTATGTAGTTGTCACCGCCCAACACCGCCTCCCCGGTGTGGAGGCCCATCCTCACCTTCACGGCCAACCCGTCCGACCAGCTCTCGGCCGCCAGCCCTTCCTGGGCCCGCGCCACCGCCATCACCGCATCGGCTGCCGACGGGAACACCGCGAAGAAGGCGTCACCCTCGGTGGAGACCTCCACTCCCCGGTGTGTGGTGATGGCCTCCCGGATGATCTCCGCGTGCCTCTCGAGCAACGACCGGTATCCGTCACCTGCGGCCTGCAGCAGCCGAGTGGACCCTTCGATATCGGTGAAGAGGAAGGTGACGTTGCCGGTGGGAAGGGGAGTCACGGTCGCGGCAGGGGGTTCGGGCCGGTCGCCGTGACCAGCCGCTGTGGGACCCAGCCGTCGACATGGTGGACGCCGTCGAACTTGCCGCCCTGCAGTTCGACCACCGCGCGCAGCGACCGGCTGTGGAACTTCACGTGGGTGAAGTCCTCGAACAGGATGTAATACGGCTCGTTCCACTGGTTCTGGAACTGCTGGCCGGTCAGAGCTGCCCTGTGCCGACGGGAGAAGTCGTCGACCTCCTCGCCTACGACCACTCCGAAGTGCTCCATGCCCATCTTGTAGACCCGCTGGTGGACGGGTGGGATCAGCTCGATAAGTGGGATCTCCTGGCCGTCGAGGACGCGGAGCGGCTCGGCGAGAAGGATCAACGAGATCGGCCGACCGTTCCAAACGTTCTCGAAGCTGGCGGCCGCGTGCCGCTCGAGAAGCGTCCGAAGGTGCACGTATTGGTCCCACTCGGGGACGCGGACCGCCAGGTGGCTCAGCGCATACGGCGCTATGTCGATGCCGCGCGTTGCCAGGCGGTCACGCTGCAGCGCTGTGAACGCGCGGTAGTCACCGATCAGTTCCATGATTGGGTCGGCTATCGGGTCACTACCGGGCAGCAGCATCAGGTCTCAGGTCCGGCGCCTCGGGGTCTCACGGTCTCGAGTCTCGCAGTGCGACCGTGTGACTGTGCGACCGTGCGACCGTGCGACCGTGCGACTGTTCACTCCTTGGGCAGCTTCAGGGGCAGTGTCACCCTGAACACCGTGCTGTCGGTGACCGACTCGACCTCGATCCGGCCCGAGTGCTCGGTCACCACCTTGTCCGATGTGGCCAGACCCAGGCCGGTTCCCCGTCCAGGCTCCTTGGTGGTGAAGAAGGTCTCGAACAGCCGCGGGAGCACGTCGGGTGGGATGGCCGGCCCGGTGTTCTCGACCTCGACCACGATTCCCTCGTCGGCTTGGCGGCTCCTCACCTCTACCCGGCCCCCAGGGCCGGCGGCGTCGATGGCATTGTCGATCAAGTTCATCCACACCTGGTTGAGCTCGCTCCCCTTGGCTTCGATGTGCGGCAACTCCCCCAGGCTGGTGGAGACATCCATACCGGCAGTCTTGTGCTTGAGCAGCAGCAGCGCCTCCTTGATCCCCTGGTTGACGTCGACGTCCTGCACCGGCGCCTGGTCGAGATAGACGAATCTCTTCACTGCGTTAACCAGTTCGGAGATCCGGTTGCCTGCGGTGGCCATCTCGTCAGTCAGGCGTCGCGCCTCCAGGGCCAGCGCCATTCGGCTGACAGCATCGGGCGATGATGCCTGCGATGCCAGGGAAGGCTGGTCCCACCCCGCAGCCACCAGGGCCGGGGCAAGTTCCCATGGGTCGGCCACGGCCAGGCGCTCGAGGTAGGTGCCAACCGCCTCCTCTCGGCTCGATCGCTCCAGGGCGGAGGAGGGGGGATCGAGCGGCCCCTGCCCTCCTCCCACATCCTCGGTCAGGCGGGCAACCACCTCCCCCAGCTCCTGCGCGGTGCGCTTGACGGCAGCAGCGGGATTGTTGAACTCGTGAGCCAGCCCGGCGGCATTGGTTCCGAGCGCCGCCATCTTGTCGGCATGGACCACCGAGACCTCACGCTCTCTCAGCCTGGCAACCACGATGCCGAGGATCGCCTTGACGGCGGCCGGGCTCGAGGTGAGCCGCTCAACCGCCTCCCGTGACACCGACACCACTTGGCTGTCTTCGACTGCCTTGACCGTGGCAGAGGCCTCCAGGCCCTGGAGGACAGACAGCTCTCCAAGCGGCTCACCGGGGCCGGCGTCGCCCAGGATGATCTGGCGGTCGGCCCGCTGTTGCGTGGCCAGGAATCGGCCATCGGCCACTACGAAGAGTGCCTCAGCCGGCTGTCCTTCTTCGATGATCACCGTCCCCTTGGGGACCTCGACCACCGCGGACGACCGGCAGAGGTCGTCGAGGTCCTCCTCGGAGATGCCGGCGAAGTAGGGGAGCCCCCGCAGCAGCTCCTTCGGGTTCATAGGGAGGCGAGGTGCTCGTGCACGAACCTGACTGCCATCGCCCCCTCCCCTGTGGCGGAGGCAACCCGCTTGATCGAGCCGGAACGGACGTCCCCGGCGGCAAAAATGCCCGGGACCGAGGTCTCCAGCGGCAACCGAGCCCGGGTGAGGGGCCAGGTGTCGACCCGGCAGTCGTTTCCGGTGAGGATGAAGCCCTGTTCGTCCCTCTGCACAACATCGCCCAGCCATTCGGTCCGGGGGGCTTGTCCGATGAAGACGAATACGGCTGAGACCGGCAGCGTCTCGTCGTCTGCGGGACCCCCGATGGTGATGCCCTCGACCCGATCGGTGCCGTGAATCGCCCTGGCGTCAACCTGGTAGCGCACCTCGATGTTCTCGATCCCGGTGATGCGATCGATCAGATAGCGCGACATGTATTCGTCGAGGGAGGGGCCCTTTACGAGCATCGTCACCTTGCGGGCGAACCCTGACAGGTAGACGGCCGACTGCCCGGCAGAGTTGCCTGCCCCGATGATGGCCACCTCATGGCCCTGATAGATGTTGGCTTCCACGGCCGAGGCGCCGTAGAAGAGGCCGGCACCGGCAAGGCGGTCGGCCCCATCCGCCGGCAGCAAGCGGTACTGGACACCCGTTGCCACCACCAGCGCCTTGCACGAGATCTCGCTGCCGTCGGACAGCTTCAGGATCCGGAACGGATCGTTGCGAGTGACCTCTGAGACCGAGAGTGGCACCAGCAACTCGGCTCCGAATCGCCGCGCTTGGGTGACTGCCCGTCGGGCGAGGTCGGCTCCGGAAAGGCCGACGGGGAACCCGAGGTAATTCTCGATCCTGGCGCTCTGGCCCGCCTGCCCACCCGGCGCATCGGACTCGATCAACACCGTCGAGAGACCCTCAGAGGCCCCGTAGACCGCCGAGGCCAGCCCGGCCGGGCCTCCGCCGACGATCGCCAGGTCGTAAGAGGGCAACTCGGCATGGGCTCGCATCCCCACCTTTTCGGCCAACTCGGAGGGCGATGGCCGGACCAGATGACTTCCGTCCTCCAGCACCACCACAGGCAGCTCGTAGAAAGCGGCTCCCACCGCCTCCAGCAGGATGCGGCCTTCCTCCCCCTCCTCGACGTCGATCGCCTGATAGGGGACCTGGTTGCGGGCGAGGAACTCCTTGAGCTGGTGGGCTTCCCGCGACCAGCGGTCGGCCACCACCCTGATGCCGCGGAACGGCGGGCGGTAGCTCGCCTGCCAGTCCGCCAGCAGGTCGTCGAGGATCGGATAGAGGCGATCCTCCGGAGGATCCCAGGGCTTGAGGATGTAGTGGTCGAGTTGGGCCCGGTTGATGGCGCCGATCGCCGCCTCGGTGTCGGCATAGGCGGTGAGCAGGACTCGCTTGGCATCGGGGAAGAGGCGCAACGAGGCCTCCAGCACGTCCACCCCGGTCATCTCCGGCATGCGCTGGTCGGCCAGGATCAACGCGGCGGCATCTCCCCTGGTCAGCAACTCCTCCAGGGTGGCGAGCGCTTCTTTCCCGCTCGCCACCGAGACGATGCTGTATGACTCCGAATACTGGCGGCGTAGGTCCCGGGTCACTGCAGACAGGACGAGGTCGTCGTCGTCGATCGCGATGATGAACGGTTTGGCCACGGGGTCCCTTGTTTAGTCGCTTCGGGCGGGGGAGCCGCCGATGGCCGCGGACTTGTGCGTGGCACCTGCCCTCATGTCGGACAGGCCGTCCACTCCCCGCCATTCTGGCTGGAGCGTATGACAGATGCCACGAACTGAACGCCACATAGGCCATCGACCGCGTTGGGGAAGTGAAGGCTCAGAGGGTCGGGTTGGGCACCGGTCCGGCGAGCGGCAATGGCCTCGGCAGCATCGGCATAGATGGTGGCGAAACCCTCATGGAACCCCTCGGGGTGTCCGGCCACGATTCGGCTGGCCCTGGCGGCCAGCGGCAAGGTCCCGGGGCCGTTGGGTGTGCGGATCTCGGCCGGGCCCTCGAGCGGCTTGAAGCTGAGGGTGGTCGGCTGCTCTTGCATCCACTCGATGGTGCCCCTGGTGCCCGACACCCGCACCCGCAGGCAATTCTCGACCCCGGCCGCCGCCTGGGTCACCCAGAAGCTCCCCCTGGCGCCGTTGTCGAGCCGGAGCATCGCCCCGGCGTAATCATGCACGAGCCGCCCTGGGACGATCGTCCCCACCTCGGCCGCCACTTCCGACACCTCGAGCCCGGTGATGAAGCGGACCAGGTTGTGGGCGTGGGTGCCGATGTCGCCCATCACCAGGGAAGGCCCGCCCCTTACCGGGTCATATCGCCAGGGCAGGCCGGAGGCGGGGTCGGGGTCGTTCTCACTCGCTTTGCCCCCCTGCACGTACTCGACCTGGACCAGCCGCACCACCCCAAGCTGGCCGTCCTCGGCCATGGCCCGCGCCTGTCGGACCATGGGGTAGCCGGTGTAGTTGTGGGTGAGGCAGAAGACCAGTCCCGAGGACTCGACCTTGCCGGCGAGGTCGGCCGCCTCCTCGACGGTATTGGTCATCGGCTTGTCGCAGATGACGTCGAATCCCCGATCGAGCGCCCCCACCGAGTACTCGTGGTGGGTGTCGTTTGGGGTCATGATCGCCACCACATCCGCCCCGTCATCTCGGCCCGCCTCTCCGTCCAGCAGCTCGCTGGCATCTGGGTAGGCACGGTCGGCCGCCAGGCCGAGACCAAGGGCCGCCTGGCGGGAGCGATCGGGGTCGGATGAGAGGGCACCCGCTACCAGCTCGTAGCGGTCGTCCAGCCGGGCCGCGGTGCGATGCATCGCCCCGATGAAGCTGCCAGGGCCGCCTCCGATCACCGCCAGCCGGAGCCTGCGACCGAGGAGGCCGATGACCGGGTTGTCGGCGTCCACGTTCAGGCCGCCATGGTCATGGCGAAGTCGGGTTTCAGCAGGAACGGAGCCAGATACGCCGGAATGTTGGAGAACGGAAGCACATCGGGATGTAGGTCGAGGCCGAGGGGGCCGGTCATGAACTCCCGTCGCGCCATGATCCGCTCCCACATCTCCGGATGGCGGGACGCGAGCTCGGAGCGAAGCCCCTCGTCGGCCAGGGCAACCCCGTCCTCGATGTTGGTTGTGAAGTAAGGGGTGCCTGTGGCCGGGATGATGTCCACCTGCATCGCCATCCCCGACTGCAGCTCCACACTCGACCCTGGACCGACCGGCGAGTTCACCCACTCGTCGAGGTGGATCTGATGCCCTGGATTGAGGAAGATCCCGAAGAACGGGTCCCCGAGCCGCAGGTCGATGATCTCCTGGAGGGCTCCGCCCTTCTGCCCGACGTGAAGCGCCGAGTACCACTCCGCCACTGCTGCGAAGTAAGGGGCCACCAGCCGCTCCACGTAGTCGCCGATGCCGGCCGGTAGCTCAGCTGCTTCCTCCACTACGAACCCGGCCCGGCAGTTGAGGGCGCCCCAGACCCCGAAGGCGACGGTGAGCGGATCCCCTCGCGCTATCACGCGGTCGGCCGGGCTCAACAGACCCAGTGAAGCCCGGGGGCCGGCGGTCAGCATCAGGTGGCACGAGAGCGGCATCCCGTTCCATGCGAGGAGGCGGACGGCCTCCTGCTCGGTCATCCCCGGTCGTAGACCGAACAAGAGGTTGCGAACGCCATCGGAGGTATGGCAGGCGGCGTACTCGAAGGCGGCCAGCTGATCCGCCTCGTTGACAACCCGCAATCCCGACCCGGCGTCGATGAGGATGGATGTGGCGTTCTCCACCGCCCCGCCGGGACCCGCCAAGTGGCGAAGCTCATCCACCAGATAGGCGGGGGCGTCGATTCTGGCCGCGTCTGCATAAGGCTTCCAGCCGATGACCCCGACCCGCTTTCCGGCTGTCACTCCCTCCTCGGCCAGGATCTCAGAGAGGCCCGCGGAGCGATCGCGGGGCTGACTGGGAAGGCTCAGGTCCTGGAACAGGTGGCGGCGCATCGGCAGCGGCGCCGCTCCGGCCATACCGAAGCACTCATTGCCGACCAGGATCGCCGGCTCGCCTGCCCCGGCCACGAGGATCGCCTCTTCGAACCTGGGATCGAAGCCTGACAAGTAGGACAGGTTGGCGCTGTGCTCTCGATCGGCATAGACGACGAGGCGGTCGTAGCCCAGCTCGTCTGCGCGGGCGATGAGGCGCCGCATCCGCGCTTGGTAGATCCCTTCCGGCAGCACGGGAATCGATGAGGGATACCCGAAGTCGGGCAGGTCCAGGTGAGCGAGCCGAGGAGCGGCCATCCTCAGCCCTCCCCAGGCTGCCAGTAAGCGACATCGGCGGCAGCGCGGTCGATGTCGATGAAGCTGTTGGCGTCGACGGTCATCCACTCGCTCTCGGCGCCGTTGGGCCACTGCACCCTCACTTTGGCCCGCTCGGCATTGCCGAGCCCGAAGTGGACCCAGCCAAGCTGGCCTCCGGCATGTCCACCACCGACGGTCAGCTCACGGCTGATAGACCGCCCACCTGCCTCGACCTCGACCCAGGCGCCGATGGCGTCGGTGTTGGGGGCCGGCTGGTGGAGGCGAACTGCGAGCCAGTTGCCGATCCGAACCGGCCCCTCCGCCGTGCCGGTCCCGACGTTGCGAAACAGCGACGCCGGTTCCCGGCGATTGATCACAACCAGATCGAGCATGCCGTCGAGATTGAAGTCGGCCATGGCCGCCCCGCGTCCCCTTGAGAATCGGACGATCCCCGCATCCATCGCCCCCTCCTGGAAGCTTCCACCGGGCTGACCGATCAGGAGGTTGTTCGGATCCCTGGCTGCGTAGTCGGGCATCGCTTCGACATTGCCCTTGCTGATGAAGAGGTCCATGTAGCCGTCGTTGTTGACGTCTTCGAACTCTGGGTGCCATGCGGTCGAGGGCATGTCGGTATCTCCCGCGTACGGCTCATAGGCGATGGCGCCAGTTCGCAGGGCGATGTCCGAGTAGTCGGGTGAACCCGAGTCATGGGTCAGTGTCTGCAGCTTGTTGTCCGACTGGCTCGTCAGGAAGACTTCGGGCCTGCCGTCTCCGGTCAGGTCCTGGCTGGCGATCCCCATTCCCCAGATCTGCAGCTTCTGCCACCCTTCCGCCCTCGTGTAGAGCCGGGGTGGCTCGCCGGGACTGACGTTCCACAGCTGCTCCTCGCCATCCAAGTAGTAATGGCGATCATTGCTCACCCTTAGATCCACCTGCCCGGAGTGATCCCAGTCGCTGAACAGCATCGAAAGGGCACACCAGCTCGGGTCGAGGCCGATCGGCTGGCCGTAACCGCCGTCTTGGGCAGGGCGAAAGAGCTGGTTTTGCGCACAGCCGACGGCGGCGCCCGAGGGAGGGTCCTGTTCGAGGTAATTGCCGACAGCAAGCGTGGGGAGGCTCGCCCCCCGCTCCCAGGTGGCGCTGAATGCCTCGGTCTGCTCGTTGCCGCCGTCGAAGCCCCACTCTTCGTTGGCCCGCCCGAAGGAGCAGTCGCCGTCCCCGCGCAGCAGCATGTTCTCCCCGATCCGCAACACGGCCAGATCGGTGATCCCGTCGCTGTCGATGTCGAGCGGGTAGGCCCCTGTCACATGGGAGAGCTCCGGAGCCGGGAGGGCTTGGAATCGGATTGGCCCACCCACTCCGCCGACATTTCGATAGAGACGGGCCGGATTGGTGCCGCCGGCAGTGAACACATCCGGTTTGCCATCCTCGTTGCAATCGAAGACTGCCACCCCGCCGCCAACGAAATAGTCGAAGTCGCCCTGGTAGACCTGGCCGAGCCCGGCCTGCCCTCCCTCCTCCACCATGTTGGGGGCGGCCGCCACCGGCGCCGGGGAGGCGCGCACCATTCCGATGGCGATTGCCACCAGCAGGGCCCCCGCGACGATGGCCACCGTCCGGGCTCGAGCGGTATTCGACACCTGTTCCTCCGGGCGGTGACGCGTGAGTCAGAAAGTCCTGCCTGGTGGCGCACCGGGCCAGGATTGCCTGCTTAGAGTAGGAGTATCCCGGATTCGGGCGACAAATCGGAGGAGAGACTGATGAAGCGACTTTGGGCCCTGGTGCCCGTGGCGGTGATGATCTTCGCCGCTTGTAATTCGGGAGGTGGAGGCGACGAGTTCGTCGTCGGCATCTCGTGGAACAACTTCAACGAGCCCAGGTGGGCGGCCTTCGACAAGCCGAAGATCGTCGAAGCCATTGAGGCGCACGGCGGCACATTGGTCGAGCGGAACGCCGACGACTCTGCCGAGCAGCAGCTGACCGATGTCAGCTCTTTGATCGGTGAGGGAGTGGATGTGCTGATCATCCTCGCCAAGGACACCAAGGGGATCCTCCCCGCCGTCCAAGAGGCGGAGGACGCCGGTATCCCGGTCATCGGCTACGACCGGTTGATCCCCGACGAGTACGCCTTCTACCTCAGCTTCAACAATGTTGGAGTGGGCACGATCATGGCCGAAGAGATCACCGCAGTCGTCCCCGAGGGCAACTACGCCATCGTCAAGGGCCACTCAGGTGACCCGAACGCCACGTTCCTCCGCAACGGCATGACGCCCGTCCTCGACCAGTTCCCCGGGATCACCATCGTCTGTGAGGACTTCAACGACGACTGGAAGCCGGAGAACGCCAATGCGATGATGACGGCGTGCCTGGCGGACAACGGCAACGACATCCAGGCCGTAATCTCGGAGAACGACAACATGGCCGGCGGAGTCATCTCCGCCCTTGACACTGTGGGCTTGGCCGGCGAGGTCCCGGTCACCGGACAGGACGGGGATGAGGCAGCCATCAAGCGGGTGGCGCTGCAGACTCAGCTCGTCTCGGTGTGGAAAGACTCGAAGGTGCTCGGCACCCTTGCCGGTGAAACCGCGTACCAGCTGTCTCAGGGCACCGCCCTGGCGGACATCGCCGCGCCGGGTGAGATCCCCTCTCATACGGCGGTGGAGTCCAGCACCGCGGCGGTATTCCCCAGCATCTTCCCGGATGGGACTGCGGGGCCGGACGTGTACTCGCTCATCCTCAAGCCGACGCCGATCAAGATCGACAACATCAACCTGATTTGGGACAACGGAGTGTGGGAGAAGGCTGACATTTGCACCGCCGAGGTGGACACCGCAGTGGTGACCGCCTGCGCCTGACCCCATATGGCCTCGCAACGCCTCGCGCTCCGGCGCGAGGCGTTGTGACGTTTTGACGAGTCCCCTGCGGACCCCTCCCGTCTGAGCAGGGAATAGAGTGTTCGATCGATGACCGAAGTGGCGGACGTCAAAGCCGAGATGGGCGACGAGACGGCCGCCGGGGCCGCAGCAGCCGGTCCCAGATCGGTCGGTGGGCTGCTGAGGAAGGCCGAGATCGACCTCCGCCTGGTAGGAATGGTGCTCGCCCTGATCGCCATCCTGATCGGCTTCACGATCGCAACCAACGGCCGAATCCTCCAGCCCGTCAACTTGGTCAACCTGTCGGTGCAGATGGTCTCCATCGCCGTCATCGCCACCGGCATGACGATGGTCATCGCCTCGCGCAACATCGACCTCTCGGTGGGCTCGATCGCCGGCCTGGTGGCCCTGGTCAGCGTGGTGATGATGGTCAGGGTGCTGCCCGGGGTCATCGGGCTCGGACATCCGCTGATGTGGGTCAGCGCCCTCCTGATCGGCCTGGCGGTGGGGGCACTGCTCGGCAGCATGCAGGGTTATCTGATCGCCTACATCGGCATCCCGTCATTCGTCGTCACCCTGGGCGGGTTGCTTGCATTCCGCGGGCTCACTTGGGTCATCAGCCGCGGGTCGACCGTGGCACCGGTGGATGCGACTTTCCGCCTGCTCGGCGGCGGGCCGCGGGGCTCCGTCGGAGCGACCGCCAGCTGGATCCTTGGCATTCTCGCTTCGGCCGCCATCATTGCCCTGCTCCTCAACAACCGACGCCAACGCCGCAGGTTCGGATTCCCGCTGCGCCCGGTCTGGGCCGAGGTGACGATCGGCACACTGGCGGTGGGCGCCGTGCTCGGCATCGTCTGGGTCTTCAACAAGTACTTCTGGCCCGAGGCGCTCGCCCGCCGATATGCAGAGGAGAACGGCATCCCCATCCCGGAAGGGGGCCTCCATATCGCCGCCGGCATACCCTGGCCGGTGATCGTTTTGGTCGGGGTCACCATTGCCATGACCTTCATCGCCACCCGCACGCGGTTCGGTCGCTACGTCTTCGCCTATGGCGGGAATCCCGAGGCGGCCGAACTGAGCGGCATCAAGACCAAGTGGACGATCATGAAGACGTTCATGTTGATCGGCATCTTGTGCGCGATCAGCGGATCGATCGCCGCCGCGCGGCTCGACGGCGCCACCCTCGACCTCGGGATCGGCTATGAGCTGTACGTCATCGCCGCCTGTGTTATCGGTGGCACCTCGTTCTCCGGAGGCGTCGGGACCATCCCTGGCGCCGTACTCGGCGCCCTCGTGCTGTCGTCCCTGTCCTACGGGCTCAACTTCATGGGGGTGGAGTCGCCCATCCAGGACATCGTGGCCGGGATCGTGTTGGTGGTTGCAGTCGGCTTCGACACCTACAGCCGGCGACGGCAGGCGAGATGACCCAGGAGTCTCCCAACGGCGCCACCCTGGTGGAGATGCGCAACATCAATGTGTCGTTCGGTGGCGTCCACGCCGTCGACGACGCCACCATCGACCTTCATGCCGGCGAGGTGGTGGGCCTGGTCGGTGGCAATGGGGCCGGCAAGTCCACTCTGATGAGGACTCTCTCCGGCGCCCACCCTGCGGACTCGGGTGAGATCTTCGTCAACGGAGAGCAGGTCACCATTCTCACCCCCCGCGACGCCAAGCCGCTGGGGATCGAGACCATCTACCAGACCCTGGCCCTGTCGGAGAACATCGACGCCCCCGCCAACGTCTTCCTCGGACGCGAACTACTCACCAAGTGGCGGACCTTGGACGATTCGGCCATGGAAGACGCCACTCGCAAGGTGATGAAGCGCCTCAACCCCAACTTCAAGAATTTCAACCAGCCGGTGCAGTCCCTCTCGGGTGGCCAGCGCCAGGCGGTGGCGATCGCCAGGGCCATCCACTTCGACGCCAAGGTCCTGATCATGGACGAGCCCACCGCCGCCCTCGGCCCGGCCGAGACCGCTCAGGTGCGGGACCTGATACGCCAGCTCAAGAGCGAGGGGATCGGAATCTTCCTGATCAGTCACGACATCCATGACGTGTTCGACCTCGCCGACCGGATCAGCGTCATGTATCACGCCAAGATCGTCGACACCGTCGATAAGGCGAGTGTCACGATCGACGAGGTCCTGGCCATGATCATCCTTGGTAAGAAGCCGGAAGAGGTCACCCAGAAGGACCTGGCGGAACTGCGGGGCTGATCGCTCACACATGGAGGGGGTCGAATGACGGGACTCGAAGGAAAGGTCGCGCTCGTAACCGGGGCCAGCGGCGGCATCGGAGCGGCGGTGGCCCGGTCTCTATCGGCCGCCGGTGCCAAGCTGGGCCTTGCCTCCCGCCGGGGCCTGGACCTGGGCATCGCCGAAGCGGTGGCAATGCCGTGCGACGTCCGCCAGCCATCGGACCTGGATCGCATCGTGGCCGCCACTGTGGAGCGCTTCGGCGGCCTCGACATCCTGGTGGCCAACGCCGGCGTCGGCGCCTACGGCCCGATCCTGGAACTCGACCCCGGCCACCTCGAGGAGATGATCGATGTCAACGTCAAGGGGACTATCTACTCGGTGCGGGCCGCCCTCCCCCACCTCCTCCGCAGCGAAGCGGCGGACATCGTGACAGTGGCGAGCGAGGCAGGCCGCCGAGGGTTGCCGTACGAGGCCGTCTACTGCGCCTCCAAGTTCGCTCAGGTCGGGCTGACCGCGGCCCTCGACCACGAACTGCGGGAGCACGGCGTGCGGTGCACCAACGTCTGCCCTGGCGGAGTCGCCACCGAGTTCGCCATGGGCCGGGGCCGGACCCCCGACATGCCGGACCTGGCCGGCATGATGACCGCAGAGGAGGTGGCCGAAGTGGTGCTATTCGTCCTCACCCGCTCCCGCGACCATCGCATTCTCGAGGTGGCCTTCCGCCCGGTGACGGAAGGATCCTGGGGCTGAGGCGAAGCGTCCCGGGGGAACACGTCATCGGGCGCGCCAAACCGCGCGGTTGACCAGGTTCTCCAGTTGCTCCTGGCGGCCAGATATCGGCTGAGGGTCGATCTCGCCGGCAGCCACCTTCTCCTCGAGGTCCTCGAGCGACAGGTCGCCCCTCTCCACGGCCGCGCCAAGCGATCCCGACCATCCGCCATAGCGGTCCCGCCGCATCCGATCCAGGTCCCCCTCCTCGATCATCTCCGCTGCCACCAGCAAGGCACGGGCAAGCGTGTCGAGGCCACCGATGTGGCCGTGAAAGAGGTCGGTGCGGTCCATGCTCTGGCGGCGGAGCTTGGCGTCGAAGTTGAATCCTCCGGAGCCGAACCCACCACCCTGCAGGATCTCGTACAAGGCCAGCGCCAGCTCGTCGACGCTGTTGGGGAATTGGTCGGTGTCCCACCCGTTCTGGTAGTCGCCGCGATTGGCGTCGACGCTGCCGAAGATCCCCTGCGACACTGCATAGGCGATCTCATGGTGGAAGGAGTGGCCGGCCAGCGTCGCGTGGTTGACCTCGATGTTGAGCCTGTACTCGTCCTCGAGGCCATGCCGGGCGAGGAAGCCGTGCACGGTCGCCGAGTCGTAGTCGTACTGGTGCTTGGTCGGCTCCTGGGGTTTCGGCTCGATCAAGAGGGTCCCGGTGAACCCGATCTTGTGCTTGTGCTCCGCCACCATCGTGAGGAAGCGGGCGAATTGTTGCTCCTCCCTGGAGAGGTCGGTGTTGAGGAGCGTCTCGTAGCCCTCGCGCCCCCCCCACAGCACGTAGTTCTCTCCCCCCAGTCGCTGGGTTGCCTCCAGCATCACCTTCACCTGGGCAGCGGCATACGCGAAAACGTCGGGGTCGGGGTTGGTGGCGGCCCCGGCCGCGTAGCGCGGGTGCCCGAACAGATTGGCGGTGCCCCACAGGAGCTTCCGCCCAGAGGCCTCCATGTGCGAGCCGATGTACTCCACCATCTCTTCGAGCTGCTTGCGGGTCTCGGCGAAGGTGGCCCCTTCAGGAGCGACGTCTCGGTCGTGAAAGCAGAAGAAGGGAACACCGAGCTTGGTGAAGAACTCGAATGCGGCATCCACCTTGGCCCGGGCCGCCGCCATCGGGTCGAGGCCGGGG
>DATBMA010000028.1:0-5911 GCA_036555105.1 Acidimicrobiia bacterium | reverse complement strand
GTTTCTCGGGATCGCCGCCGCCGGCACCCTCCCGGTCCCGCGGTCGGCGGTGGCCGGCCTAGCCGCTAGCTAGCCAACACCCGGCCTACCGCTACCCGACCCTTCAGGAGCCCCCGCTAGGTTGCCGGGGTGGACGCCCTGGGTCTCTTCTCCCCGCCGGTGAGAGCCTGGTTCGAGGCATCCTTCCCTGCTCCCACCGCCGCGCAGGCCCGCGGCTGGGAGGCGATCGCCGCCGGCTCCCACACCCTGATCCATGCCCCCACCGGCTCCGGCAAGACCCTGGCCGCCTTCCTGTGGGCCCTCGACCGTCTCGCCACCGAGCCCCAACCTGCCAAGCCCGAGCGCTGCAGGGTGCTGTACATCTCACCCCTCAAGGCACTCGCCTACGACGTCGACCGCAACCTGCGAGCTCCGCTGGCAGGGATCGACCACGCCGCTGCCCGCCTCGGCACCGGTGCCCTCCCCCCGATCGCGACGTTTATCCGCACCGGCGACACGCCGTCGCGAGAGCGCCAGGCGATGGTGCGCAACCCGCCCGACATCCTCATCACCACTCCGGAGTCGTTGTTCTTGATGTTGACCTCGGGGGCGTCTTCAACTTTGGCATCGGTCAGATGGGTGATCGTCGACGAGGTGCACGCCGTGGCCGGCACCAAGCGAGGCGCCCACCTCGCCCTGTCGCTCGAACGACTGGAGGAGGTGGCAGTTTCATCACCCCAGCGCATCGGCCTGTCCGCCACCCAGAAGCCGGTGGAGACGATCGCCGCCTTCCTCGGAGGTGGGACCGTTGTGCGAGACCGGTGGAAGCCGCGCCCGGTCAAGGTGGTGGAAGCTCCGTCACCCCGGCCGCTCGAGATGAAGTTGGTGGTGCCGGTCGAAGACATGGAAGAGCCACCGCCTGCCCCCGACCCCATGACCGGGGAGCCCGTCGTCAGCTCCAGGTCGATCTGGCCGGCGGTCCACCGGAGGATCCTCGACTCGATCATGGACAACCGCGCCACCATCGTGTTCGCCAACTCGCGTCGCCTGGCCGAACGGATCTGCGCCGAACTGAACGCTCTCGCAGGCGAGGAGATCGCCCGCGCCCATCACGGGTCGGTGGCCAGAGAGCAGCGGCTCGAGATCGAGGAGGCCCTCAAGCATGGAACCCTGCGAGCGGTCGTGGCTACCTCGTCACTCGAGCTTGGGATCGACATGGGCTCGGTCGATCTGGTCATCCAGGTGGAGGCGCCGATCTCGGTCGCCTCGGGGCTGCAGCGGGTAGGACGCTCCGGTCACCAGGTGGGAGGGACCGCCCGGGCCGAGGTTTATCCCAAGTACCGGGGTGACCTGTTGGTGGCGGCGGTGATGACCGACCTCATGCGGCGCGGCGAGATCGAGGAGACCAGAGTCCCCCGCTCCCCGCTCGATGTGCTGTCCCAGCAGATGGTGGCTGCCATCGCCGCCGGGACGGATGACGCCGACGAGCTCTTTGCGCTGGTTCGACGGGCCAATCCCTACTCCACGTTGAGCCGATCGGTGTTCGACGCCACCCTCGACATGCTGGCGGGCCGCTACCCGTCCGATCTCTTCTCCGAGCTCCGGCCCAGGGTCGCCTGGGACCGTGTATCAGGTGCGGTCGCCCCTAGGCCCGGGGCACGACAGCTCGCAATCGCCAACGCCGGCACCATCCCCGATCGTGGATTGTTCCGGGTGGTGCTGCCCGACGGCGCCAGGGTCGGGGAGCTGGATGAGGAGATGGTGTACGAGTCGCGGGTGGGTGACGTGTTCGTCCTGGGCGCCACCTCGTGGAAGGTGGCCGAGATCGGACCCGACCGGGTCGAAGTGGTGCCGGCCGGAGCAGAGTCCGCGGGGCGGATGCCGTTTTGGAAGGGCGACCAGCAGGGACGCCCTGCGGCTACCGGACGGGCGGTGGGTCGATTCGTCCGGGAGATGGCCCATCAGGATCCCGACCAAGCGCGAGCCAGGTTGATTGGCGACTTCGGTCTCGATGAGTCGGCGGCCTCCAACCTGGTCAGCTACCTGAGAGACCAGGTTCAGGCGGCGGGGGTGGTGCCAACCGACCAGACCCTGGTGGTGGAGCGGTTCCGGGATGAGATCGGTGATTGGCGGCTGGTGCTTCTGTCTCCGTACGGAGCGCGGGTGCACGCCCCCTGGGCGATGGCGGCAGCGCAACGGCTGCGAGCCGACTCGGGGCTGGCGGTCGACATGATCTGGTCGGACGACGGCATCGCTTTCCGCTTCCCCGAGGCAGACGCTCCCCCCGACCTCACCGCACTCGAGATCGAACCGGACGAAATCGAGGGGATCCTGATCGATCAACTGGCCGACACCGCAATGTTCGGCGCCCGCTTCCGGGAAGCGGCGGGCCGCGCCCTGCTCCTACCCAGGCGGCGACCAGGCACCCGAACCCCGTTGTGGCTGCAACGCCGGCGGGCGGCCGACCTGCTCTCGATCGCCAAGCAGTTCGGATCGTTTCCGATCGTCCTCGAGACCTACCGGGAGATCCTTCAGGACGACTTCGACCTCGACTCCCTCAAAGAGATACTGGGAGGCATCTCCGGGAGGCGCATCCGGCTGGCTCAGGTCGACACCCTCCGGCCCAGCCCGTTCGCCGTGTCGCTCCTGTTCTCCTTCGTGGCGGCGTTCATGTACGAGGGTGATGCTCCGCTGGCGGAGCGCCGACTCGCCGCCCTCACCCTCGATCGGGGCCTGCTTTCCGAACTGCTTGGCGAGGGCGAGCTGCGGGAGATCCTCTCGCCCGAGATCGTGCTGGCGGTCGAACTGGAGCTGCAGCATCTGGCGGCGGATCGCCGGGTCACGGGAACGGACGGAGTGCACGACCTTCTCCGTGACCTTGGCCCGTTGACCGAGGACGAGGTAACGGCCCGGCTCGATACAGGTGACGCCCGGGACCTCCTTCGTCAGCTGCGAGAGCAACACCGAGCGGTGGAGGCGACCGTCATGGGCAAGTCGAAGTGGATCGCCATCGAGGACGCCGCCCGCCTTCGCGACGCCTTGGGGATGCAGCCGCCGCCTGGGGTTCCCCACATCTTCTTGGAGCCAGTGGCGGATCCGCTAGGCGACGTGGTTGGGCGGTATGCCCGCACCCACGGTCCATTCACCGCACCCCAGGCTGCTCTCGACCTCGGCCTGCCCCTGGCGGTGATCGAGTCCGAGCTCGGCCGGCTCGAACAGGCGGGCCGGGCAACCCCGGGGGCGTTCCGCCTCGGACAGGGCGAGCGTGAGTGGATCGACACCGAAGTCCTCAGGCGGCTCAAGCGCCGTTCGCTCGCCGCTCTCCGCCGTGACGTTGAGCCGGTCGACCAGGCCTCCCTCGCACGGTTTGCGCCGGCCTGGCAACGGGTGACCGATGCTCCGCCCCGCGGGATCGCCGCGATGGTCGAGACCATTCGACGCCTGCAGGGAGCCGAATTGCCCGCCTCTGTGCTCGAACGCGATGTGCTGGCGGGCCGCGTGGCCGAGCCGGCCCCGATGCTCGACCGCCTGCTCTCCGAGGGCGAGGTGGTGTGGGCAGGCCGGGGTGGGATCGGACGTCGTGATGGCCGCATCGCGCTCTATCTGCGGGATCAGCTTCCATTGCTCTGGCATCCGCCATCCGGCGAACGTCCCGCCGAAGATCTCCACGATCGCCTTCGGGAACACCTCGAGGGCCGCGGCGCCTCGTTCTTCCGCGACCTCTATCAGGCCGCCGGTGGTGGTGACCCAGGAACTGTGTTGGACGCGTTGTGGGACCTGGTTTGGGCCGGTGAGGTGACCAACGACACCTTCTCGCCGGTGCGGGCACTTCTGGCCGGCACCCGGCCGGCAATGCGCGGGACTCCCCTGGCGAGCTCGTTCCCGGCGTCTGCGTCCGGGCGGTGGGCGCTGCTCTCTCATTTGCTCACCGTTGTCGAGCCGACCCGGATGGCATCGGCCTGGACCTCGGTGTTGCTCGATCGTCACGGGCTCGTCACCCGTTCGACCGTCCTGGCCGAGGGCCTCCCCGGAGGGTTCGCCGGCATCTACCCGGTCCTTTCCCAGATGGAGGAGCGGGGAAGGGTGCGGCGGGGATACTTCGTCGAAGGGCTCGGTGGCGCCCAGTTCGCCATGCCGGGGGCGGTGGACAGCCTCCGCAATCGGGAACCGACCGGCTCGGTGGTGCTGGCCAGTACCGATCCGGCCAACCCCTACGGTGCTGCCCTCCCCTGGCCCGAGACCGGGGCCAGGCTCGCCCGGGACGCCGGCTCGTACGTCTTCATGGTGGAAGGGCGGCTGGCCGCTTTCCTCGACCGCGGGGGTCGCAACCTCTCGCTGCTCGACCCCGATGTCGACCGGCTCTCCGACCTCGCCCGCGGTCTGGCCACGGTCGCATCCCGCCACCGCCGCTTCCGGATAGAGACCGTCGACGGGGGTGCCATCGAACAGACCCGCCTGGCCCCGGTGCTCAGCGAGTGGGGTTTCGTCCCCGCCCTCAAAGGCTTGCGCCTCAAGTCCTGATGGCAGCCCAACTCATCATCCGACCGGGCCATCCCGACTTGCTCGAATTGCCCTGGGATCGCTCGATCGTCGAATGGGAAGTCGACAACTTGCTCGACCTCCCGAAGGACATTTCCCGTCACGAGGTCAGGTTCCTCAGCTACGACCAGGGCGTCTACGTCGTCAAGGAACTCCCAACCGCGGCCGCCCACAATGAGTACCGCACCCTCCGCACGCTCGAGGCGCGGCGGGCACCGGCGGTTAAGTCGGTGGGGCTGGTGGAGAGCCGGGTCGACGACGCCGGGCATGAAGCCTCCGCTGCGCTAATCACCGAGTACGAGCAGTTCTCCTTTTCATATCGCCAGCTTCTGGCCGGGGCCGGGTTCGGACCTCGCCGCAATCAGATGCTCGATGCCTTCGCCGGCCTGCTGGTGGAGCTGCATGTGGCCGGCTGCTTCTGGGGCGACTGCTCACTCTCCAACGTTCTCTACCGCTTCGACGCAGCAGGGATCGTGACGCTGCTGGTGGACGCCGAGACCGCCCAGGTGGTGGCGGCCGGAACCCTGTCGCAGGGTCATCGCCGCGAGGACCTCGCCATCATGATCGAGAACGTCGGCGGGGGGATGGCTGACATCGCCGCCGAAGCCGGTGCGTCGCTCGACGAGGCCGACCTCGAATTGGGCGAGGACATCGCCGCTCGCTACAACGGCCTCTGGGACGAGCTCACCAAGATCGAGACGGTTGGTGCGGAGGAGAGCTTCCGCGTGCGTGATCGGATCGATCGCCTGAACAAGCTCGGGTTCGACGTCGACGAGGTCGACCTGGTCCCCAACCTGGAGGACACGGCCGAGTTGCGCATCAAGGTCAAGGTGGTGGGACGCAACTACCACTCGGATCGGCTGCGGGCCCTCACCGGCGTGGACGCCCTCGAGGGCCAAGCTCGCCAGATCCTCTCCGACCTCCACTACGCCGCCGCCCAGCCTGCCCAATCCAGCACCGGCAAGGACCTGGCCGCCATCCGCTGGAGGGTCGGGGTGTTCGAGCCGATGCTCGCCAAGCTCAAGTCGACCGAAGGCGTGGTCGACCCGATCCAGGCCTACTGCGACCTCCTCCACCACCGCTATCTGCTGTCGGTCGAGCATGGACGCGACATCGGCAACGACGAGGCGTACGAGTCGTGGCTGGCAGCGGGCCGCCCCGGCTACCCGCTGGAGGAAGCTCCGGTCTGAGATTCCCCTGGGAGGATCCGGCAGCCAGTACCGAGTTCTCAGACTGGAATCGCGACAGGTTCGAGGCGAGAGTGTTCCGAGGCTGACGGCCGGGCTGTCGATCCTCCGATTGAGTCAGGAGTCCGGTCTTTGTACTTGGCACTGGGTACACGCCCGGGCTGCGGGCACGTTGCATTCGGTCAGCCTCGAGTCGCCGACTCCGA
>DATBMA010000037.1:0-27031 GCA_036555105.1 Acidimicrobiia bacterium | reverse complement strand
GGGGACTCCCGATCGAGGCGGGCCATCTCCTCGGGCGAGAGGACGGGGAGCACAGAGCAAGGGTACGACGTGTGGCCGTGGTTGCTGCGATGTGGGTGGAGCCGGCAACGAAGAGATGAGCGACCATGAGGAGAGACGGCTCCTATCTCCTCCCCCGGCACCTTGGGGGAGGTGGCTCCTATCTCCTCCCCCGGGAGCGACACCTTGGGGGAGACGGCTCCTATCTCCTCCCCCGGGAGCGGCACCTTGGGGGAGACGGATCCTATCTCCTCCCCCGGGAGCGGCACCTTGGGGGACGTGGCTCTTATCTCCTCCCCCGGGAGCGGCAGCGACTTTGGGGGAGGTGGCGCTCCAACTGGTTGGAGCGCCGGAGGGGGCGCCTTCGCGGAAGAGCGCGGCGAAGGTGAGAGGACTCGAAGACTTCCACGACCCTTCAGCTGGGTGTAGCCGGCTTCGGCACGACCCCCTTCTTTTGTCTCACCCACCCTGTCCGGTGAACACATGTTCGATGCGACACATGGAGACGGATGGGGCGAGGCCGCCTTGTCAGCCTGGTCGGACCCCGACCTCGACCGGGTGGAGGAACTCGAGGACGAGATGCGCCGCCTGGAGTGGGAGATCTCTTCCCGCCGCGCCCGCCAATCCGAGATAGTGGCCCGACTGGACCGCCTCCAAGTCGACCTGATGGAAGGCTCCCGCAACATGAGGGACTGGATCTCGGTGACCCTCGACTGCGGGCCTCAGCTCGCCTCCCGCCTCCGCCAGGTGGCGATGTCCGAACATGACATCCGCGATCGATTGGCGTCGGGAGAGTGGAGCCTGGACCGGGCTGCCCTCCTCTCGAGGCTGCGCGAGGCCGACGCCACCCCCGAGCAGTTCGCCGAAGCCGCCGAGCATTTCTCACTGGGACGGATATACGGGTTGGTCGAGCGGCTACGGCGCATGAACCGGGAGGAGGAGACGGACGCCAACCACAACCGTTACCTGGTCTTCCAGCCCGACCTGGCAGCCGGAGCATGGAAGATGTGGGGGCAGATGCCGGCTGCCGACGGGTATGCCATCTGGAACGCGCTGCGGGCCCGAGAGTCGGAGCTGCCGGTCCTCCCCGACCAGAGCTCGGGCCAACGCCTGGCCGACGCGCTGGCCTCCATCTGCCTTGACTTCCTGGCCGGCCCGCAGCCACAGGGACACACCAACCACGCCGGGGGGGTGGTCATCGGGGCGGAGGTGTTCGTCGACGCCGCCACGGCGGCAGCCAGCCACGGGGAGGCTGGAGCCACCTTCTCGTCGGGACTCAAAGCCGGGCCGGAGCAGCTGGCGGAGATCCTCTGCTCCGGCAGGGTCCGCATGATCGGCCTGGCGGATGGGATTCCGGTGATCTGCACGCATGGCACCCAAGCCATCCCGGCCGCCGTCCGCTCGTTCATCTTCTGGCGTGACCAGGGCCAATGCTCGATCGAAGGCTGCCGCAGCCGCTACCGCCTCCAGCCCCACCACATCAAACCCCGCTCCCGGGGCGGAGACCACCACCCCGACAACCTCGTCCTGCTGTGCTGGTACCACCATCACGTCGCCATCCACACCATGGGCATGGCCATCGACCCAGCCAGTCCGGTCCATCGACGGCGACTGCTCCCCCTGGGTAGCCGACCACCGCCCCCGCCGTTCCCGCCTCTCGGCACAGTCGAGTCAGCCAACCGCTTCGCTCTCGCCAACGCACACTGACCTGAGTGACCCTCACTAGGCTCCGGCCCAGCGCGCGGCAGGGCGCCCCTCGTCGACGGCAAGGACCGAGTCCACCTGCAAGAAGAGTTCGGCAAACCGGATCTCCGACCCCGCCCGAGCCAGTCGACGCGGGCAGTCATGGGAAGGAGGTCGACATGGCTTCGTTGCCGGATCGTCCCGACATTGGACAGCTGCGCACGCAGGCGAAAGAGCTGAAACGCGCCTTCGAGCAAGGCGACCCCTCGGCCTCAAAGCGGGTACTGCAGTCCCACCCCAAGTTCGCCGGGCTGCCATCAGAGCGACTCGAGCACTGGCACCTCGGCCTGCGGGATGCTCAGATCGTGATTGCCCGCGAGCTTGGCTTCCGGAGTTGGAATGACCTCCTCACCGAGGTGGATCCGCAAGCGGGCCCGAGATGGGACTCGAGTCGTTCCCAGGACATCCAACGTCGAGCCTTCCAGGAGGCGAAGACCCTCCGCCAGGGCTTCTGTACCGATGACCACTTCCTGCTGGCTCTGCTCAACCCACCCCAGCCGACTGCGGCCAGCACGGTCCTGAACGAGCTGGGGCTGACCTACGAGGGTGCTTCAGAGCATGTGGCTGTCTTTGCCAAGAAGAAGCGTCGGGACCGGGGCACCCCATCGACCCCGGCATTTCAGCTCGTGCTCGGATGGTCACAAGGCATCGCGTTGGGAATGAACGCGACGGAGGTGACGGACGAGCACGTGCTGCTGGCCCTCGTCTTCGGTGACCTCATGGGCGAGTCTTCGCTCCTCAGGTTCGACGTCGACCCGGAGGAGGTGGTCTCGGCGCTCAAGGCGAAGGGGGTGAACACCCCCTCGCTCACCCCACCGACCTCCCTGATGCCTCTCCGCGGGCCCTATGGCCCTTGGGTCTACTTCCCGGTCGAGCAGTTCCAGGCGGTCACGCAAGAGGTGGCACGGCGCCATCCTCCCGGCTCGATCTGGTGGGGCACCAACAAGTCAAAGTGGAAGAAGGGCTACTGGTACGTGCACGGCGAGGACGAGATCCCGATGGAGGAAATCGTGCGCTCCGTGGTCAAGGACAAGGGATCAGTGGAGGTCTTGTCGTTCTCGGAGGGGATCGGCTTGGAGAGCGCCAGCGCCCCTCGGCGCTACCGAGACAAGCCCCTCGTCTAGTGCTCGCCGACCGCCACCGCCATCACCAAGGCGGTGTCGTCGGTGTGGGTGATGGTGACCAGCACCTCGGTCACACCCAATTGGGCAGCACGGGCCGCGGCGCTGCCGCGCAGCACGACCTTGGGTGGTCCCCCGCCGGTGATCTCGACATCGGTCCACCGGATCTGGCGCCAGCCCCGGCCGAGCGACTTCATCACCGCTTCCTTGCCGGCAAAGCGGGCGGCGAACCGCCTGGCGGGGCGGGCGAAGCGGGCGGCGTAGGCACGCTCACCTTCGGTGAAGCAGCGTTGGGCAAAACGCGGGAACTTCTCCATGACCGTCTCCACTCGCCCAATGTCAGCGAGGTCTACTCCCAGGCCCAGGATGCGCACCGGCGCAACCTAATGAGAGACGGCGACCTCGCGCCCGAAGGTGGTGTGGCGGTGCAGGGGCCGGAAACCCATGCGCTCGTACAAGCCATAGGCGCCGGTGGGATTGTCGGAGTCCACTCCGATCATGGCGTGTGTCAGCCCGTCGGCGGCGAACCGGGCTAGCGAGGCCGCTATCAGTGCGGCGGCGATCCCCCGTCGGCGGAAGCCGGCGTCGACACCGAGCGTTTCGATCCAGCCATCGCGGCGGCCGCTCGAGGCGAAGTCACTCGGGTACACCCCGTTGATCGCAGCGCCCACCACACGGCCCTCGGCGGTGGCGAGAACGCTCAGATCGAGCCTGACCCCGGATCGGGAGAGCCGGTGGGGCCATGCATCGGCCGGTACCGGCGTGCTGCCCCAATGGTCGGCGAAGGCTGCGTTGAAGAGCAGACGCGTTCCCTCCGCGTGCCGGTCGCTCCAGTCTTCGAGAGAGATCCCGTCGAGCACGGCCACAGCCGGTAGGTCGTCGAGCGGACGCAGCATCTCGGCGAAGTAGCGCATCGGCTCGAACCCATGGCGGCGGTAGAAGGCATGGTCCGACTCGAGCCAGTCCCAGGAGTTGAGAAAGAGGAAGCGAGGCAGGTCGTGCTCGTAGTTCTGCACGAGGGCGGCGCCGGCCTCACATTGCCACTCCAGGATGGCGTGGCCGATTCCCTTCCCTCTGTGGCCCGGATCCACCCCACCCGGCAGATAGACCCGCTCCAGCCTCTCCCCGCTGGGGCGGTGCCACAGGCGGCCGTAGCCCACCAGCCGATCGGGGATAACGGCGAGCCGCGTCATCGTCAAGGGCTCGAAGTAAGGCTCATCGAACCACTCCTCGATCTCCTCGAGGGTGGTCACCTGTGGCTCGCGGTCGCCCGTCTCGATCGATCTCACCAACTCGTGGATGGCGGGGGCGTCCGCCCGCCCTGCCGGCCTGAGCTCGACGGTCATTCCACGGTCACGGTTTTGGCCAGGTTGCGGGGCTTGTCGACGTCCAATCCCTTGGCCGCTGCGAGGTAGTAGGCGAGTAGCTGAAGCGGTATCACCGCATTGACTGTGCAGACCAGGTCGGGCGCGGCCGGGACCACCACCAGGTGATCGGCCACGGCTGCCGCCTCGGCCTCGTTCCCCTCCTCGACCACCAGGAGAATGGTGGCTCCCCGCGCCTTCATCTCCTGCATGTTTGAGAGAGTCTTGGAGCGAACGTGGGCGTCGGTCGCCACCCCGGCCACCACCACCCCCGGCTCGACGAGGGCGATGGGGCCATGCTTCATCTCGCCGGCGGCGTAGCCCTCAGCTCGGACGTAGGCGATCTCCTTCAGCTTGAGGGCGCCCTCCATCGCCACCGGGAAGTCAGCCGACCGTCCCAGGAAGAAGAAGTCGCGGGTGCTGCTCCACGCCGAGCTGAGCTGCTCGAGCTCGGCTCCGGCCACCACTGTCTTCTCCACCTGCTCCGGGAGCCGCCGCAATGCGTCGACCAGGCCGGCGATCTCGTCCGGCTCGAGCGTGTTCCGCTCCTGGGCGAGGTGGAGACCCAGCATCTGCATGGCCACCAACTGGGTGGTGAAAGTCTTGGTGGCGGCCACTCCGATCTCGGGGCCGGCCCGCGTATACAGGACCGCGTCCGACTCGCGGGCAAGGGCGGAGTCGACCACATTGGTGACCCCGATCAGGGGTGAGCCCTGGTGCCTGGCATAGCGGAAAGCGGCAAGGGTGTCGATCGTCTCGCCGGACTGGCTGATGGCGATGACCAGCGACCGGTCGTCGAGCACCGGGTCCCGGTAACGGAACTCGGAGGCAATGTCGATCTCGACCGGCAGCCGTGTCCAGCGTTCGATGGCGTACTTGGCCATCATCGCCGCGTGATACGACGTGCCACAGGCGATCACGAAGACCTTGTCCACCGCGGGGAAAACGGCGGACAGGCCGGCCATCTCGTCCAGGTGGACCCGTCCGTCGGGCGAGAGCCTGCCCCGCAGGGTGTTGGCGATGGCCTGGCCCTGCTCGTGGATCTCCTTGAGCATGAACGAGGGGTAACCGCCCTTCTCGGCAGCCTCGAGGTCCCACTCGATGAGGCGCTCCGGGCTGGTCACGGCATTGCCGTCGAGGTCGGTCATCTCGATGCGATCGGCGCGAACCTCGACCACCCGGTCGTCGTCCACCACCTGCATACGCCTGGTGTACTCGAGGAAGGCGGGGATGTCGGAGGCAAGGAAGGCCTCTCCCTCACCCACCCCCACCACCAGAGGGCTGCCTCTCCGTGAGCCCACTAGCACCCCGGGATCCGAGCGCCGCATCACCACGAGCGCGAGCGCTCCCTGAGCCCGCCGCATCACCTCCCTGACCGCCGCTGCCAGGGACAGGTCGGCCATCTCCTCCAGGAGATGGGCCACCACCTCGGTGTCGGTCTCGGAGGTGAAAGCGTGGCCCCTCTCCTGCAACTCGGCCTTCAGCTCCAGCCAGTTCTCGATGATCCCGTTGTGGGCGACGATGACCTCACCCGTGCAGTCCTGATGGGGGTGGGCGTTCATCGTGGTTGGTGCGCCGTGAGTGGCCCAGCGGGTGTGGCCGATGCCGACATCACCGGAGAGGTTGTCGATTCCGCCGAGGATCTGCTCCAGATCTGCGATCCGGCCCACCTGGCGCACCACGGTCACACCGTCGTCACTCCTCACGGCGAGCCCGGCCGAGTCATAACCGCGGTATTCGAGGCGGGCCAAGCCTCCCACCAGCACGTCCATCTGAGGACGCGGACCGACGTATCCAACGATTCCGCACATAGCTGTCCGCTCCCGTCGATCAGAGGTGAGCGCGACACGGTGAGACCGGACTCGTGTTCCGGTTCCACTCGGAGGGCCTCTGTTCCGGGGTCACCCCCGGGTTTTCGCCTGCTCCGTCACGGCCGTGGAAGGCCGGGAAGGCATCCGCCGAATGTTTCGATCGCCTTCCTCCTCGTCACCTCTCGAAGTAGAGAGGCCGGGCGCTTCTTCTTGTCGCAACCACACTCGTCTACCGGGAGCTACCTCCTTTCCGATTGATCGCCTGCCGCCTCATCAGCCTACCTACCAACGTCGGCGATGACTCTTGCAATCTCATCGGCGTAGCGGCGGGCATCTTCCTGCAACGCGGCTTCAACCATGACCCTGACCACCGGCTCGGTGCCGGAGGCCCGCACCAGGACCCTGCCCTTCTCGCCGAGCCCTTCTTCGGCCTCGGTGATGGCCTCCCGGACCTGACGGTTGCGTTCGAAGCCGCCCCGATCGGCCACCTCCACGTTGACCAGCACCTGCGGGAAGCGGGTCATGGCCTCGCGGCGGAGGTCGCGCAACTCCCGGCCGGTGCCCGCCACCACGTCCAGCAAACGCACGCCGGTGAGGAGGCCGTCACCCGTCCTCCCCTTGTCGAGGAAGATGACGTGGCCGGACTGCTCCCCACCGAGGACCGCCTTGTGCTGTCGCATCGCCTCGAGGACGTATCGGTCCCCGACCTGGGTCTCGATCACCTGGACCCCGATCTCGTCCATGGCCTGGCGGAACCCGAGGTTGGCCATCACCGTCGATACCACCAGGTCATTCTTCAGCTTGCCCTGGGACTTCCAGTGGCGGGCGACGATCGCCATGACTCCATCGCCATCGACAACTTCTCCGTCCTCGTCGACGGCGATAAGACGATCCGCATCACCATCGAAAGCCAGGCCGATCCTGCCCTCGGCCTGGGCGACCAGGAACTCAGGGTGAGTGGACCCGCATTCGAGGTTGATGTTGGTGCCATCCGGTTCCGTCGCCATTTCGGTGACATCGGCTCGGAGCTTCCTGAAGAGAGCCGGGGCAGCCCGGTAGGCGGCACCGTTCGCGCAGTCGAGCACCAGCCCCAGCCCTCGATATGTGTAGGTGGCGACCGAGGCCAGGTAGTCGACGTAGTCGTCGAGGGCCGACTCCAGCGGAAATCGGGTGCCGACCCCCTCACCGACCGGGTAGCGCCCGCCGCTGCCAACGGCTCTCACCTTCGCCTCGATGGCCGACTCGCCGTCGTCGGACAGCTTGGTGCCGTCGTCGGTGAGGAACTTGATCCCGTTGTCCGCCGCCGGGTTGTGGGAAGCGGACACGACTGCACCGATGGTGGCGCTGCCGGTGGCGGTGAGATGGCTGATGCCGCCGGCGGTCAAAACCCCGACGTCGACGGTGTCGATACCTACCGAGTGGAAGCCTGCCTGCAGCGCCAGCGAGAGCATCTCGCCCGAGCGGCGTGTGTCCCTCCCCACGAGCGCGGGGCCGATCGAAACGAGCGAGCCGGCGGCCCGACCGAGGGCCAGGGCCAGGTCTGCTGTCAACTCGATATTGGCGAGCCCGCGGACCCCGTCTGTCCCGAAGAGTCGCTCACCCGCGATGGGGAGTCCCTGCAAGGTCTAGCGCTTGGTGTACTGAACCGCCCGGCGTGCCTTGCGCAGGCCGTACTTCTTGGACTCGACCACCCGGGCGTCACGAGTGAGCATCCCCGCCTTCTTCAGCACCGGGCGCTGCTCGGGGTCGAGAGCGACCAGTGCTCTCGACAGCCCGAGGCGGAGGGCGTCGGCCTGGCCGTTGGTGCCGCCTCCCTCCAGCTTGGCGTCGACGTCGTAACGGCTCTGAGTCTGGGTGATCTGCAGCGGCTCCATCACCCGCAGGCGGATGGCCATCGTCGAGAAGTAGTCCTCGAGCGGGCGGCCGTTGAGCGTCACCTTGCCGGATCCGTCGCGCAGGCGGACTCTGGCGACTGATGCCTTGCGGCGACCGGTGGCTTGTACGAGAGGCTTGGTCATGAGGCGTCCACCCTACGCAGGTCGAAGACCAACGGCTGGGGCTTCTGGGCGACATGAGGGTGCTCGGGCCCGGCATATACCTTGAGCTTGCGAAAGATCTGGCGGCCGAGCCGATTCTTGGGGAGCATCCCCTTCACCGCTTTTTCGATGATCCGCTCCGGGCGCCGGCTGGCCAGCTGCTCGAAAGTCTCGGCCTTGATCCCGCCCGGATAGCCGCTGTGTCGGTAGTAGATCTTGGTGCGGCTCTTGTCCGAGGTAACAGCCACCTTGGAGGCGTTGACCACGATCACGTGGTCGCCGCCGTCGAAGTGGGGTGCGAAAGTCGGCTTGTGCTTGCCGCGTAGGCGAGTTGCCACTTCCGACGCCAGCCGTCCCAGCGGGAGGCCATCGGCGTCGACCACCCACCAGGTGGACGTCACCTCACCGGGCTTGGGCGCATATGTCTTGTTGTTTGGCATTTCGGAAAAAGAGAGTCGAGGCGCCCCGCGACGCCATCGGAGAGGCGCAGAGGGAGAACCGAACGGGGGCAGAGTTTAGGCGGTGGGCAGCCAATAGACCAATTGCTCTAGTAGCCGACGTCCCACAGCGTGAGGCCATGGGGTGGGGCGATCTCGGGGGCAGCATTGCGATCGCGGGCGGTCAACACTGCCTCCAGGCGATCCGGGTCGATCTTGCCGGTGCCGGCGGCGACGCAGAACCCGACCATCGACCTGACCATCTGATGACAGAAAGCTTCGGCCTTCACATCGAAGGCAAGCACCTTCCCCTCCTCCATCCAGCCGGCGCTGAGCACCGTCCTGATGTTGCCCCGTCCCGGAGCCGAGCGGCAGAACGAGGTGAAGTCGTGCTCGCCCACGAAGCCAGCCGCCGCCCGTGCCATGGCTTCGAGGTCGAGAGGACGGCCGAAATGCCAGACCCAGCCACGGGTCAGCGGATCGGGACGGGAGGAGGGGTCGAGAAAGTACCGGTAGCGCCGCCACTTGGCGGAGAAGCGAGCGCTGAACCCGGCTGGGACTTCGGCCAGCGCGACAACTACGATCTCAGGCCCGAGCAGGCCGTTCAGCCGCCGGAGTGCCTGAGCAGGATCCAGCTCCCCTCCGTATTCGAAGCTGGCCACCTGATGGCGGGCATGCACGCCGGCGTCGGTCCGCCCGGCCCCGACGGTGGTCACCTTCTCACCGAGGACGGTGGCGAGGGCGGTCTCCAGTTCTCCCTGGACGGTTCGCTGCCCTCCCTGGCGGGCGAAGCCACGGAAGCCCGACCCGTCATATGACAGGTCGACACGCACGATGGCCATCAGAACAGGATGAACGGGATTCGAAACAGCAGTTGGATCAGGGCCACCACCGCTGCACCGATGAGGACGGAGGCCGCCGCCGATTTGAGATCGAGGTCCATCGCCTCCATCGTCGCCACCAGAAGGGCCGCCAGATACCAGACGACACCGACGATGGCGCCATAGGGCACCACCTCGAGCACCAAGGGAAGGGAGGCGAAGCCGGCTGCCTGCATCATGGACTGGGCGCTGCTGGTCGAGTGAAACAGCCTGGTGGCGGCAAACCAGACGGCCAGGGCCACGATGATCCACCGCGCCACTGCGTAGATGGCGGTCTCCACCAGCAGGAGGAGGTCGAATGCCCCCACCCTCAGCAGCCTCACCAGGGCGGTCACCACTGCCACCGAGGCCACGATCAGGACGGCATCGGCGGTGGCTGCCTCGTCCCATGTCGACTCGGCAGTGGCGCTGCGATTGAACAGAGCCACACGGACGGCGCGGCGCAGAGCCTTCACCGAACCGAGGGTAGAGCCGGCAGGCTCATCGGCGGCGGAGGCGGACCGAATCGACCGAGTGGTCGGCGGTCTTGTGCAGGATCAAGGTGGCGCGCTCGCGAGTAGGGAGGATGTTCTCCTCGAGGTTGGCCAGATTGATGGTCTTCCAGATGTGGGCAGCCGTCTCTTTCGCCTCGTCATCGGACAGGTGGGCATACCGGCCGAAGTAGGCGCCGGGTGCTCGGAAGGCGGTGTCGCGGAGGGTGAGGAAGCGCTCGATGTACCAGGCCTCGATGGCGGCCGAGTCGGCGTCCACGAAGATAGAGAAGTCGAAGTAGTCGGAGACGTATGTGCCTGCTCCTCCCCCCTGGAGGACATTGAGGCCGTCGAGGATGAGCACGTCGGGGCTGCGAATGACCCTGGAGGCGCCGGCGACGACGTCGTAAGCGAGGTGGCTGTAGACCGGGGCTGCCGTCTCCCCCTCACCCGACTTGACCGCCATCACGAAGTCGAGCAGGGCCCTGCGGTCATATGACTCGGGGAATCCCTTCCGGTTCATCAACCCACGCTCCTCCAATACCGCGTTCGGATAGAGGAAGCCGTCGGTGGTCACGAAGTCGACCCTGGGATGGTCCGGCCAGCGCGACAAGAGAGCCTGGAGCACCCTGGCAGTGGTGGACTTGCCCACGGCAACGCTGCCGGCCAGTCCGATCAGGTACGGGACCGGGCGATCCGGCCTCTCCAGAAAGCGCTCGGTCACCGACGAGAGGTCCTGCGATGCCTGCACGTAGAGATTGAGCAGTCGTGAGAGGGGCAGGTAGACCTCCTCGACCTCATGCACCGAGAGGGCGACATTGCTGCCACGCAGGGTCTCGACGTCACCCTCGTCGAGGGTCATCGGGGTGGCAGCCCGGAGGGCGGCCCATTCGCCCCGACTGAAAGTCAGGTAGGGGCTGCTGGCGATCTCAGACCAGTTCGATCAGAGCCTGCTCGGCACCGTCCCCGCGGCGAGGCCCGATCTTCACGATCCTCGTGTATCCGCCGTTGCGGAGGGCGTAGCGCGGGGCGACCTCGTCGAACAGCTTGGTGACGATCTCGATGTCGGTGATGGTGCGAAGGACCATGCGGCGCGAGTGAAGGTCGTTGCGGCGGGCGGTCGTGATGAGTTTCTCGGCCAGCGGCCTCACGGCCTTGGCCTTGGCGGTCGTGGTCACCACCTTCCCCTCCCAGAAGAGGGAGGAGGCAAGATTGGCCAGGATCGCCTTCTCGTGGGCGCCGCTGTTGCCAAAGCGCGGGCCGCGGTTGGGACGTGGCATCAGACGCCGCCCTGATCCGCCAGGCTCAAGCCGAGCTCGTCGAGCTTGGCGATCACCTCTTCGAGGCTCTTCTGCCCAAAGTTGGTGATGTTGAGCAGGTCGTCGCCGGTGCGCTGCACCAGCTCGCCGACGGTCTTGATCTGAGCGCGGCGGAGGCAGTTGCGAGGACGCTCCGACAGGTCAAGGGCCTCGATCGGGAGGTCGAGGTCGGGCGATCCCATTACCTCGGTCTGCCGCTCGCCCAGCTCGAGCCCGATCCCCTCGCCCATGTCGGCGAAGAGGGACATGAGCTCCCGCAAGGTCTTGCCGGCGGAAGACACTGCGGCGGAGGGCTCGATGGCGCCGTTGGTCTCCACCTCGAGCACCAACCGGTCGAAGTTGGTCATCATCCCGACCTGGGTGTTCTCCACCTGGTAGGCGACCTTGCGCACCGGAGAGAAGATGGCATCGACCGGGATCACGCCGATGGTGACGGATCCGGTGACAGCGTCGGCGGACCGGTAGCCGACCCCGGGAGCAACGGTCATCTCCATTTCCAGGCGGGCTCCGCTGGAAAGGGTGGCGATCGGATGGTCGGTGTTGACGATGGTCACTCCGGTGGGCACTTTGAGGTCGCCGGCGGTGACCGTTCCAGGGCCCTTGGCGGTCAGATAGACCGTGTAGTCGTCGGCATCCTCGATGTTGACCACGACCTGCTTGATGTTGAGGATGATGTCCACGACGTCCTCCACCACCCCGGGGATGGTCGTGAACTCGTGCTGGACCCCTTCGATCCGAATCGATGTGATGGCGGCGCCAGGGATGCGTGACAGGAGGGTCCGTCGCATCGTGTTGCCGAGCGTGTACCCGAAGCCGGGCTCGAGCGGTTCGACGATGAACTTGGACCGGTTGACGGAGAGCTCCTGCTCCTCGATATGAGGACGTTGGACGATGAGCACTGCTAGATCACCTCTTGGGGGGCTACTTGGAGTACAGCTCGACGATTATCTGCTCGTTGATGGCTGTGTCGATGTCGGCACGGCCAGGCAGCGAGCGGACTGAGACCTTGCGGTTTTCCTGATCGACTTCCAGCCACTCCGGGACCACCCGACCGGAGGTGTCAAACGAGTGCTGGACCAGGATCAGGTCATGGCTTCGGTCTTTGAGGGCGACGGAGTCTCCCGGCCGGACCCGATAGGACGGAATGTCGACCTTCTTGCCATTGACCATGAAGTGGCCGTGGTTGACCAGCTGGCGGGCCTGGGGCCTGGTTGCAGCGAAACCCGAGCGCCACACGACGTTGTCCAGCCTCGACTCGAGCAAGCGCAACAGGTTCTCACCGGTGATGCCGGGCTGACGGGCGGCCAGCTGGTAGTAGTTGCGGAACTGCCGCTCGAGGATCCCGTACATGGTGCGGAGCTTCTGCTTTTCGCGCAGCTGCACCTGGTAGTCGGTCTCCTTCGTGCGGGCACGGCCGTGCTGGCCGGGCGGGTAGGGGCGACGATCGACCGGGCACCGCTTCGACTGGCATAGCGGGGTCCGGGCACGCCGGCAGGCGCGATGACGAGGGCCGGTGTAACGGGCCAAGGCTCAGCCCCTCCGCCGCTTCTTGGGACGACAGCCGTTATGGGGGATCGGGGTGATGTCGCGGATGTAGGTGACCTCCATGCCCATGTTCTGGAGTGTGCGGACCGCGGTATCCCGGCCGGAGCCGGTGCCGGAGACGATGACGTCGAGCTTGCGGATGCCGTGTTCGCCTGCCCGCCTGGCTGCCTCCTCCGCCGCCACCTGGGCGGCATAGGGAGTCGACTTGCGGGAACCCTTGAACCCGACGGCGCCACCCGACGTCCAGACCACGGCGTTGCCGGTCTGGTCGGTGATGGTGATGATCGTGTTGTTGAAGCTCGCCTTGATGTGAGCCTGGCCGTGAGCGATGTTCTTGCGCTCGCGTCGCCGGACTCGCTTCTGGCCTTCTTGCTTTGCCACCAGTCCTACCTACTTCTTCAGCTTCTTCTTGCCTGCGATGGCCACGCGGGGGCCTTTACGAGTGCGGGCGTTGGTGTGGGTGCGCTGCCCGTGGACCGGGAGGCCGCGGCGGTGCCGCATCCCCTGATACGTGCCGATCTCGACCTTGCGCTTGATGTTCTGCTGCACCTCGCGTCTCAGGTCGCCCTCGACCTGATAGTTCTGCTCGATGTGACGACGGATACGCGCCGCCTCCTCTTCGGTCAGGTCCTTGACCTTGGTGCCGGGATCGACGCCGAGAGAGCCGCAGATCTCCAAAGAGCGGGTGCGCCCGATCCCGTAGATGTAGGTCAGACCGATCTCGAGCCGCTTCTGGCGAGGAAGGTCGACGCCGGCGATGCGCGCCATCAGATCAGCCCTGTCGCTGCTTGTGACGAGGGTTCGAACAGATGACCCAAACCCGGCCGTGCCGACGGATGATCCGGCACTTCTCGCACATCTTCTTTGTTGACGGTCTGATCTTCATCGATATCTCCAAACAATCCGGCCACGGCTGGGGTCATATGTCGAAAGCTCGACGTCGACCCGGTCGCCGGGCAAGATTCGGATGCGGCGCATCCTCATCTTCCCCGACACGTGGGCGAGGACCTCGAGGCCGCCATCTATCAACACCTTGAACGTGGCGTTCGGAAGGTTTTGAGCGACGGTGCCTTGGACCCGAACGACGTCTTCCTGGTCGGAGAGGTCAGGCGGAGGCCCAGAAGTCCGGCGGTTGATATTAGCCATTGGTGCTCACTTCAACCAAGTCCACCGGGGCCTCGGCGGCAGTGAAGATCAACACTCCCTTCTTGGTGATGGCCACGGTGTGTTCGAAGTGGGCCGAGACCGATCCATCGGCCGTCCTGACGGTCCATCCGTCTGGATCCAACACCGTTTCCCATGTTCCCAGGTTGAACATCGGTTCGATGCACAAAGCCATCCCGGCCCGGAGCCGAAGGCCGCTGCCGGCCGTCCCCACGTTCGGGATCTGGGGGTCCTCGTGCATCTGGCGCCCGATCCCGTGCCCGACGTATTCGCGGACGATCCCGTAGCCGCCGGCGTCCCCAACCGCCTGGACCGCCGCGGCGATGTCGCCGAGACGGGCTCCTGCTGCCACCGCCCTGATCCCGGCCCACATCCCCTCTTCGGTGGCGGCGATCAGTGCGGCCGCCTTGGGCGCCACCGACCCCACCCCGACGGTGAAGGCGGCGTCGCCGTGAAAGCCCTCATAGATCGCCCCTGCGTCGATCGAGAGGACATCGCCCTCCTTGAGCCGATACTCACCGGGGATACCGTGCACCACCACCTCGTTGGGCGAGGTGCAGATGGTGGCCGGGTAGGTGCCCCGGTAGTTGAGGAACGACGGGGTACAGCCATGGGCGTCGATCACCCTGGCGGCGATCCGGTCGAGCTCGAGCATGGTGACCCCGGGGAGCGCAGCATCTTTGACCGCCCGGTGGATGGCCGCCACGCAGGCACCGGCCTTGGCCATCTTTGCGAACTCGCGCTCGGACTTGATCGTGATCAACGGCTCACCCGCCCAGCGCCTCCACGATTCGATCGGTGACTTCCTCGATCGTCCCACCGCCGTCGACGGTGGAAACCAAGCCGCGTTGCTCGTAGATCTCGATGAGCGGGGCGGTCTGGTCCCGATAGAGCTCGAAGCGGCCCCGGATCGTGCCCTCGGTGTCGTCGTCGCGGCCCCTCTGCAGCATCCTCCCCAGGAGGAGGTCGTCATCGACTTCGAGCACCACCACCCGGTCCAGGCCGGTCTCTCCCAGCAGGCCGTCCAGGGCGCTCAGCTGAGGCAGTGTGCGGGGGAACCCGTCCAGGATGAAGCCGGGCTGGGCATCGGGAGCGGCCAGTCGCTCGGCCAGCATCTCGACCGTCACCTCGTCGGGCACGTATGCGCCGCTCTCGACGATGTCCTTGACCCGCTTGCCGAGGTCGGTGCCCGCCTCCATCTGCTCACGGAACATTTCTCCGGTGGAGATGTGAGCGATTTCCTTGATCTTGGCCAGCCTCTCGGCCTGGGTGCCTTTGCCCGATCCAGGCGGCCCTATCAGGAGCAGCCTCACCTGAGGAAGCCCTCATAGTTGCGCATGGTCAATTGGCTCTCGATCTGCTTCATCGTCTCGAGCGCGACTCCCACCACGATCAGGATCGAGACGCCGGAGAAGCTGATCGGGACATCGAGCGTCATCCCCGCCAGAGTGGGCAGGACGGCGATCGTCGCCAGGAAGATTGATCCCGGCAGCGTGATGCGGTTGAGGATGTGGCGGAGATGGCGGGCGGTGGCGGTGCCGGGACGCACTCCGGGGATGAACCCGCCCTGTCGCTGCAGCATCTCGGCCTGCCGATCTGGATCGAACTGGACCGCGGTGTAGAAGTAGGTGAAGGCGATGATCAACCCGAAGAGAATCGCCACGTACCAGCCGCTGATCTGACCCGAAGACCGACCGCCCAGGTTCTGGTCGATCCAGCGGTAGATCGACTGCATGAACTGGTTGTTGATCGGAATGGCGGTGACCAGCAACGAAGGCAGCAACAAGATCGAGGTGGCGAAGATGACCGGGATCACCCCGGCCGTGTTCACCTTCAGCGGGATGTAGGTGGACTGGCCTCCCATCACCCTGCGACCTCGAACCCGCTTGGCAAATGAGACCGGGATCCGGCGCTGGGCCTGGTCGATGTAGATGATGGCGACGATCATCGCCAGGAACCCCAGGATGATCCCAATGAACGCTCCGATCCGGCCGACCGCTCCGGTCGTTCCCCAGATCCTTCCGAAGGTGAACGGGAACTGGCTGATGATCGATACGAAGATGATCAGCGACATCCCGTTCCCGATCCCGCGTTGGGTTATGAGCTCGCCGAGCCACATCACGAAGGCAGTCCCGGCCGTCATGGTGAGGACGATGAGCGCCACCCTCCCCGGGGTGTAGTTGGGCACCAGGTCGATCCCGTTGGTGAAGCGACCGACGTGGAACAGGTAGGTGAAGCCGGTCGATTGGATCAAGGCGAGAGCGACCGTCAGATAGCGGGTCCACTGCGTGATCACCTTGCGGCCTGACTCCCCCTCATCCTGCAGTGCCTGCAAGCGCGGGATCACGACGGTGAGCAACTGCATGATGATCGACGCCGTGATGTAGGGGAGTATTCCGAGCGAGAACACCGAGAACTGCTCGAGGGCTCCTCCGGAGAAGAGGTTGAGCAGCCCGTAGATCCCACCGGTCTGCTGCTGTTCCTGAAAGATCCTCACGGCCTCGAGGTCGATTCCTGGCACCGGCAGGGTCGCCCCGAATCGATACACGGCGAACATGGCAAGCGTAAAGATGATCCGCTTGCGCAGGTCGGGGATCGTGAAGATGTGCCGGTAGGTGGCCAGCATCAGCTTTTGAGGACCTCCACCGAGCCGCCGGCCGCCTCGATCTTCGCCTTGGCGGCCGCAGAGAAGGAGTGGGCCTTCACCTGGAGCGGACGATCGAGGTCGCCCTCTGCCAGCACCTTGACCAGGCCCCGATGCTTGACGAGCCCTTTGCCCCGGAGGTCGTCGGGGCCGACGCTCGAGCCAGAAGGGAAGTCGTTGAGGTTCGCCAGATTGATGATGGCGAACGCGGCCTTGCTGGGATTCTTGAAGCCCCGCAGCTTGGGGATGCGCATGCCTATTGGGGTCTGCCCGCCTTCGAAGCCGGGGCGCAGCTTGTTGCGGGCCTTCAGGCCTTTGGTGCCGCGGCCTGCCGTCTTCCCGCCTTTGCCGGCTCGCCCCCGCCCGACCCGGATGGGGTCGCGCTTGGATCCTTCGGCGGGCCGAAGGTGGTGCAGCTGGAGTTGCTCTTTGGTCTCGTCTCGGTTGGTCATGTCTGAAGCTGTCATTCGGGATCGGCGGGCTCGGTCCGGAGCAGGTGGGCCACCTGCCTGATCATGCCCTGGGTGGACGGGTCATCCGGCCGCTCGACCGTCTGGCCCACCCGGCGGAGGCCGAGGCTCTGCACCGTGGCGCGGTTCTTCGGCTTCTCCCCGATCAGGGACCTGCGAAGGGTAATGCGAATCATCTTCTCAGCCATGAGGTGCTCACTGGGTCCTGGCCCGCATGGCTTCGGTCGACCGGTATGCGGCCAGCACCGCAGGCGGCGTCACCTCTTCGGGACGCTTGCCCCGGCGGGCCGCAACTTCCTCGGGCCGCTGCTGCGAGGTGAGGGCGTTGAGGGCGGCCTTGGCGACATTGATGTGGGTGGGCGAGCCGAGGGACTTGGCCAAGGCGTCCTTGACTCCGGCCGCCTCCAGGATCTGACGTACCGCCCCTCCGGCGATGACACCGGTGCCGGGGGCGGCCGGCTTGATGATGACCCGGGAAGCCCCGTGCTGGCCGATCGTCTGGTGGACGAGGGTGGTGCCTGCCAGGGGGATGACCACCATCGCCCTTCTGGCGGCCTCCATGGCCTTCTGGATGGCAGAAGGGACCTCGCGGGCCTTGCCGTAACCCACCCCAACCTTGCCATTTCCATCCCCGACCGCCACCAGCGCGGTGAAGCTGAAGCGCTTGGCGCCCTTGGTCACCTTGGCGACCCGGTTGATGTTGATCACCCTTTCGTCGAACTGCGTGTCCGCCATGTCTCTCCTCAGAATTCCAGTCCGGCCGCGCGGGCGGCATCGGCCAGGGCCTTGACCCGGCCGTGGTACTTGTATCCGCCCCGGTCGAAGACGGCCCGCTCGACCCCGGCCTGCTTGGCACGGTCGGCGAGCATGGTCCCCACTTCGGCTGCGAGGTCGGTGGTCAGGCTGCGCTGTCGGAGAGCCGCCTCTTGTGAAGAGGCAGCCGCCACGGTCCGCCCCTGGTCGTCGTCGATCAGCTGGGCGTAGATGTATCGGTTGCTCCGGTACACCGCCAGGCGAGGACGGCCGGTGGAACCCCGAAGGTTCTTCCGCACCCGCCGGTGGCGGCGCTGGCGCGACTCCTCACGCGGGCGGCTCATCGCTTGCCCGCCTTCCCTGCCTTGCGGCGGACCTGCTCACCGGTGTATCGGATGCCCTTGCCCTTGTATGGCTCGGGCGGGCGCAGACGGCGGATGTTGGCGGCCACCTGCCCGACCTGCTCGTTGTCGATGCCGGTGACGACCACCTTGGTCGGCTCAGGGACCTCGAACGTGATCCCGGTCGGGGCTGGGACCTGCACCGGGTGGCTGAACCCGAGCTGGAGCTCAAGGTCCTTGCCTTTGAGGGCGGCCCGGTAGCCGACTCCGATGATGGTCAGCTCCTTCCGGAACCCCTCGCTCACCCCCCTCACCATGTTGGCGAAAAGCGCCCGGCTGAGCCCGTGTATTGCCCTGGTCTGACGGGCGTCGTCGACACGGGCGAAGGACACGGTCCCGTCGTCGACGGTCACGCTCACCCGGTCGGTGAAGGTTCGTGAGAGCTCGCCCTTGGGCCCTTTCACCCTCACCGATTGCCCGGAGAGGGCGACGTCGACCCCCGAGGGGAGCGGAACCGGCTTCTGGCCGATGCGGCTCATGTCACCAAACCTCGCAAATGACCTCGCCACCCAGGCGGCGGCGACGGGCTTCACGATCGGGAAGCAGGCCCTGGGAAGTGGAGACGACGGCAACGCCGAGTCCCCCAAGAACCCTCGGGAGGCTGGAGGCATCCCGGTACACCCGGTGGCCGGGCTTGGAGACGCGGCGCAGCCCGTTGATGGCGCCGGCGCGGCGAGGCCCATAGCGAAGGACCAGGGTGAGGTTGCGCTTGGTCCCCTCTCCGGTGACCTCGAAGCGGTCGATGTAGCCCTCGCTGGCCAGGATCCCGGCAATCCCCTCTTTGAGTCCCGAGGTGGGAAGGGTCACGTCGGCGTGTCGGACCGCCTGGGCGTTGCGGATCCGGGTGAGCATGTCGGCAATCGGGTCAGTCATCATCGCTACCACGACGCCTTTCGCACCCCGGGGAGCTCACCGTTGAGGGCGAGTTGGCGGACGCATATCCGACACATGCCGAAGTCACGAAGGTAGGCGCGAGCCCGGCCGCACCGTCGGCAGCGGTTGTAGCCGCGAGCCTTGAACTTCGGCTTCCGATTGGCTCGCACGATCATCGATGTCTTGGCCATCTGCCCTCCTACGCCCTTGCTTCCTGTCGACGGAACGGGAACCCCATCGCCTCCAGGAGGGCCCGGGCGTAATCGTCGTTATTGGTCGAGGTGCAAATGGTGATGTCCATGCCCCTCACTGCCGTCACCCGATCGAAGTCGATCTCGGGGAAGATGAGTTGCTCGGTGACGCCGAAGGTGTAGTTCCCGCGGCCGTCGAATGAGCGGGGATTGAGGCCGCGGAAGTCGCGGATACGGGGAATCGCAACGGCCACCAGGCGGTCGAAGAACTCCCACATTCGGGCCCCCCGCAACGTGACGGAGGCGCCGACCGGCATCCCCTCGCGCAGCTTGAATCCGGCGATCGAGCGCCGGGCGGAGTTGAGCCGTGGCTTCTGGCCGGTGATGAGGCCGAGCTCGTCCATCGCCGACTCGATCTGGCGACGATCGGTAACGGCCCCGCCCACCCCCATATTCACGACGATCTTCTGAAGCCGCGGGGTCTCCATCGGGTTGGCCAGCCCCAGGCTCTTCTGCAGAGCCGGAGCGATGTCATCCCGATAGGTGTCCTTGAGACGAGGGCTCACAGGTCACCTCCGCAGGTCCTGCAAACGCGGTGCTTGTCGCCCTGCGCATCGAGTCGATGGGCGGTGCGGCGGGGCCGCCCGCAGTGGCGGCACACGAGCATGACGTTGGAGACATGGACCGGCATGTCCTTGTCGATGATCCCGCCCTGCATGACCTGGCCGCGTGGCTTCTGGTGTCGCTTGGCGGTGTTGACCCCTTCGACGATCACCTTCTCGTCGCCGGGCAGGACCCTGGTGACCTTCCCCTGCTTTCCGGCGTCCTTGCCGGAGATGACCTGGACCAGGTCGCCTTGCTTGATCGCCATCACAGCACCTCCGGGGCGAGCGAGACGATGCGCATGAACCTCTTGTCGCGCAGCTCGCGGGCCACCGGCCCGAAGATGCGGGTTCCGCGTGGCTGGCGGTTGTTGTCGATGATTACGCAGGCGTTGTCGTCGAACCGGATGTAGGTGCCGTCGACCCTGCGGTTCTCCTTGCGGGTCCGCACCACCACGGCCTTGACCACCTCGCCCTTCTTCACGGCCCCACCGGGGATGGCGTCCTTGACCGCTGCCACGATGACATCGCCGATGCTGGCGTAGCGCCTGGTGGAGCCACCCATTACCCGGATGCAGAGCACCTCGCGGGCGCCGCTGTTATCGGCGACCTTGAGCCGCGACTCCTGCTGGATCATCTGGCTCGCTCCACGATCTCGACCACCCTCCACCGCTTCTGCTTGGAGAGAGGACGGGTCTCGACAATGCGGACCGTGTCGCCCATGCGGGCCTCGTTGGACTCGTCGTGAGCGTGAAACCTCGACCTTGTGCGAACCACTTTGTCGTAGCGGGGATGCTTGTAGGAAGTGGGCACCTCGACCGTGACCGTCTTGTCGCGGGCGTCTGAGATGACGACCCCGACCCTCGACTTGCGGCGAGCTCTCTCGTCCGTCATGCCTGACCGCCTCCTGCCTGCTCGCTCTGCCACGCTTCGATCTCCTGTTCCCGCATCACGGTGAGGACGCGAGCGATGTCCCGCCTCACGTCACGCAGGCGGGCGGTGTTGTCGAGCTGGTTGGTGGCTACCTGAAAACGCAAGTTGAAGAGCTCCTCCTTGGCCTTGTCGAGCTCCTCTGCCAGCTCGGCGGCCGTCATCTCCCGGAGGTCGGCGGCATTCATGACTCCTCCCTGGTCACGAACCGAGTCCTCACCGGCAGCTTGTGCCCGGCCCGCCGCATGGCCTCACGGGCCAGTTGCTCGTCCACCCCGGCCAGCTCGAACATGACCCTGCCGGGCTTGACCACTGCCACCCAGAACTCCGGGTTGCCCTTGCCGGAGCCCATCCGGGTCTCGGCGGGCTTCATGGTCACCGGCTTGTCGGGGAAGATCGTGATCCAGACCTTGCCGCCGCGCTTGATGGCGCGGGTGATGGCGATACGGGCAGCCTCGATCTGGCGGGCCGTGATCCAGGCCGGCTCCAGCGACTGCAGCCCGTACTCACCGAAGTGGACGGTTGTGCCCCCGCGGGCCATCCCGGTCCTGCGACCGCGATGCACCTTCCGGTGCTTGGTCCTCTTGGGCATCAACATGGCCTACTCCTGCTCCTCCTGCGCGACCGGCTCCTCTGCCTTTTCCGCGACGGCTGTCTCCTCCTGCGCGACCTGCTCCTCTTCGGCAGCGGGCGCGGAGGCCGGCTCCACTTCGACTGCCGGCTCCACCTCGATCGGCGCCGCCGGCGTCTCTTCCGCCACATCGATCACGAGGGGGACCAGCTCTTCTTGCGCGGTGCGGTATTCCGCCTCGGCATCTTCTGGCCTGATCCGACGGCTCCCGGCGTCTTCAACAACCTTGCGAGCGTCACGCTTGCCGCCACCGGCCTCGATCAATCGCTTGCCGCCACCGGCCTCGATCAGACGCGGCATTTTATCACCGGCCGATGCATGCTCCGCCCTGGACTTGACGGGAGCGATACGGCGGGCGGGGCCGCCGGTGGCGAGGGCCGCCTCGGCCGCGATCTTTTCGCGACTGCTGGCGGTGAACCCGACTACGTCGCCCTTGTAGACCCAGACCTTGACCCCGATGGCGCCGACGTTGGTGTGGGCGGCAGCCATGCCGTAATCGATGTCGGCCCTGATGGTGTGCAAGGGCACCCGCCCCTCCCGATACCACTCCCGGCGTCCCATGTCGGAGCCGCCGAGGCGTCCCTGACACTCGATCCTCACACCCTCGGCCCCGGCCTTGAGAGCTGCGGCCACAGCCCGCTTCATCGCCCGACGGAACGCAACCCGATTCTCCAACTGGTCGGCCACCGCCTGGGCAAGGAGCTGGGCATCAAGGTCGGGGTCCTTGATTTCGGTGATGTTGAGCTTGACCGGCTTGCCACACAGGTCCTCGAGGGCGCCGCGCAGCCTCTCGGCCTCGGCCCCCTTGCGCCCGATGACAACCCCGGGGCGGGCGGTCTGGATCTCCACCACCACTCGCTGGCGGGTTCGCTCGATGTCGATCCTGGAGACAGCGCCCCGCGTCAACTCCCGGCGGAGCAGGTCGCGAATGCGCCAGTCCTCGTTGACCAGGTCGACGTACTCCTTCTCGGAGAACCAATTCGACTTCCAGTTGTTGACCATCCCGACCCGGAAGAGGTAGGGGTGTGTCTTCTGTCCCATCAGCTGACTCCCTCTCGGTCGGCGACGACGATCGTGATGTGGCTGGTGCGCTTGCGGATACGGTTGGCTCGGCCCCTCGCCCTTGGCTGGAATCGGCGCAAGGTCGGTCCCTCGTCGGCGAATGCCTCGGCCACCACCAACTCGTCGGCGTCGAGGCTGTGGTTGTGCTCAGCATTGGCCACCGCCGAGTTGAGGACCTTCAGCACCGGCTCGACTGCTCCACGACTGGTGAGCGCCAGGGTGCTGCGCGCCTCCTCGACCGGCATGCCCCGGACGAGATCGAGCACCCTCCGCACCTTGTTGGGGGTCTCGCGGATGTATTTGGCCTTGGCCTGCACCCTCATGTGCGCTTAGCCGCTTTCTCTCTGCGACCGGAGTGGCCGCGGAAGGTCCTGGTGGGAGCGAACTCACCCAGCTTGTGACCGACCATCGACTCGGTGATGTAGACCGGGACGTGCTTGCGGCCGTCGTGAACGGCGATCGTATGCCCGACCATGTCAGGGATGACAGTGGATCGACGGCTCCATGTCCTGATCACCTTCTTCTCACCCTTGCGATTGAGCTCCTCCACCTTGTCGAGCAGGTGGTCGTCGATGAACGGGCCTTTGCTGACGCTGCGTGCCATTGCCTATCTCCGCCCTTTCGTCGAACGACGACGCACGATGTTCCGATTGCTGGCTTTGTTCTTCTTCCGAGTGCGGCCCTCCGGCTTGCCCCAGGGGCTGACCGGATGGCGGCCTCCGGAGGCCTTGCCCTCTCCTCCCCCGAGCGGGTGGTCGATCGGGTTCATGGCCACCCCGCGGGTCTGGGGCCTGACCCCCTTCCACCGCATGCGGCCGGCCTTGCCCAGCTTGACCAGCTCGGCCTCGGGGTGGCCCACCGAGCCGACCGTGGCCCGGCAGTCGAGAGCCACGGTGCGCATCTCTCCCGATGGGAGACGCAGTAGCGCCTGATCGCCCTCCTTGGACATCAGCTGGATGCCCATCCCGGCGGAGCGGGCGAGCTTCGCCCCTCCTCCCGGTCGCAGCTCGACGGCGTGGACAGTCGTGCCGGCGGGGATGTTGCGAAGCGGAAGGTTGTTGCCCGGCCGGATCTCGGACCCGGCTCCGGAGGAGAGCCTGTCGCCCACCTGCACCCCCTGAGGGGCGATGATGTATCGCTTCTCCCCGTCGAGATAGTGCAGCAAGGCGATGCGGGCATTGCGGTTCGGGTCGTATTCGATCGCCGCCACCTTGGCCGGTATCCCGTCCTTGCCGCGACGGAAGTCAATGGTGCGGTAGCGCTGCTTGTGGCCGCCGCCGCGGTGGCGCGAGGTCACACGTCCGTAGGAGTTGCGTCCACCGGACTTGCTCTTGGTGCTGATCAGCGCCTTCTCCGGCTCCGCCTTGGTGATCTCGGCGAAGTCGGAGGCCGTCTGGAATCGGCGGCCGGGGCTGGTGGGTTTGCGGTTCTTCACAGGCATGGTTGCTTCAAACTCCGAACAGATCGATGGAGTCACCCTGGGCGAGCTTGACCAGCGCCCGCTTGGACGAGTTGCGGCGGCCCCAGGTCCAGCCGGTCCGCTTGCGCTTGCCCGGCCGGTTCTGGGTGTTCACTGAGATCACCTTGACCGAGAAGATGCCCTCGATCGCCTGGCCGATCTCGGTCTTGTTGGACCGACGGTCGACCACGAACGTGTAGGTGTTGGACTTCTCGATGAGGTCGTACGACTTCTCGGAGACGACCGGGGAGATGATGATGTCGCGCGGGTTCTTCACGAGCCCTCTTCCTTCACGAAGTCGGACTTCGAGACTTCGTAGGTCTTGGACCCGGACATCCGTCCGATGCTGTCGGCGGTGAACACGACCGACGCAGCCCACAGCACGTCGTAGGCGGTGAGCTGGCCAGGCTCGGACATCACGACATTGGGAAGGTTGCGAAAGGAGCGGCCGACCGTCGAGTCGAGGTGGCCCAGGACGAGCAGGACCTTGCCCTCGGCACCAACCGCCGAGAGGATCTGCTTGGCCTGCTTGGTCTTGGGGACGTCCCACCCCGGCACCTCCCACACCGATACGGCCGACTCGGAGGCCCGTGCGCTGAGAGCGGAGTGGAGGGCCAGGCGGCGCATCTTCTTGGGGGTCCGCTCCGAGTAGTCGCGGGGATGGGGGCCGTGGGCCACGCCGCCGCCGCGCCACTGGGGGGCCCGGATCGAGCCATGTCGGGCGCGGCCGAGGCCCTTCTGCCGCCATGGCTTCTTGCCTCCGCCCGCCGCGTCGGCACGGGTCTGGGTCGAAGCGGTCCCGCTGCGAGCAGCCGCCAACTGGGCCGTCACCACCTGGTGGAGAACCGCCAGGTTCGGCTCGATGCCGAACACGCCGCCGTCGAGCTCGTAGTCACCCTTGCGGGTGCCGTCGGCGGCAAAGAGAGGGGCGGTCCGGTCAGGCACTGGCGGCCTCCATCGCTCCTCCGGCCTTGACCGCCTCGCGGATGAGGACGACGCTTCCGTTGGGCCCTGGAACGGCCCCGCCCAGCAGCAGGAGATGGTGGTCGGGATTGAGATCGACGACCTGCAGGTTCAGGATCGTCACCGTCTCGCCCCCGGTTCGGCCCGCCATCCTGGTCCCACGGAAGACCCTGGCGGGAGTGGCACAGGCACCGATGGAGCCGGGGGCGCGGTGCTTCTTGTGGTTGCCGTGTGACGCCCCCTGCCCGCTGAAGCCGTGGCGGCGGATGACGCCCTGAAAACCCTTGCCCTTTGAGATCCCGGTCACGTCGGCCATGCCCCCTTTTGCGAAGACCTGGTCGAGCGTGATCTCCTGGCCCGGTGAATAGCTGTCGGGATCGGAGACCCGCAGCTCCACCAAATAGCGCGACGGAGCCACACCGGCCTTGGCGAGATGGCCCGCCTCGGCCTTGTTGATCCGGTTCCCTTTGACTTCCCCGAACGAGATCTGGATGGCGCCGTACCCGTCCACCTCGGGTCGCTTGACCTGCACCACCCGGCAGGGGCCGGCTTTGATCACGGTGACCGGGATCGCCCGCGACTGGTCGTCGAAGATCTGGGTCATGCCCAGCTTCTCGCCAAGGATTGCATTCACAGCTTGATCTCCACTTCCACCCCGGCCGGGAGGTCGAGTCGCATCAGCGAATCGACGGTCTTGGGAGTCGGATCGATGATGTCGATCAGGCGTCGGTGGATCCGCATCTCGAAGTGCTCACGCGAGTCCTTGTGGACGTGCGGGCCCCGGATCACGCAGTAGCGGTGGATCTCGGTCGGCAACGGGATCGGGCCTCTGATCTTGGCCTGGGTGCGCACCACGGTCTCGGCGATCTTGCGCGACGACTCGTCCACCACCTGGTGGTCGTAGGCCTTCAGCCTGATCCTGATCTTCTGTTCAGACATTCGCTTCCAGCTCTCTCATTTCAGGATTTTTACGACGCGGCCGGCGCCGACGGTGCGGCCGCCTTCTCTTATGGCGAAGCGGAGGCCTTCGTCCATGGCGATAGGGGCGATCAACTCCACCGTCATCGGAGTGTTATCCCCCGGCATCACCATCTGCACCCCCTCCGGCAGAGTCACCGCCCCGGTCACATCCGTCGTCCGGAAATAGAACTGGGGCCGATACCCAGGAAAGAACGGAGAATGCCGGCCCCCCTCCTCCTTGGTCAACACATACACCTGAGCCTCAAACCCGGTATGAGGAGTAATGCTCCCAGGCTTGGCCAACACCTGACCCCGCTCCACCTCATCCTTACCAACCCCCCGCAGGAGAACCCCCACGTTGTCGCCGGCCCTCCCCTCATCCAACAACTTCCGGAACATCTCAATCCCCGTCGCCACCGACTTCCGAGTCGGCCGCAACCCCACAATCTCAACCTCCTCATTCACCTTCAACAAACCCTGCTCCACCCGACCCGTCACCACCGTCCCCCGCCCCGTAATCGAAAACACATCCTCGATCGACATCAAAAACGGCTTCTCGGTATCCCGGGTCGGCTCCGACACATACGAATCGACCGCCCCCATCAACTCCAACACCTGGCTGGCAGCCTCCTCATCCCCCTCCAACGCCTTCAACGCCGACCCCCGCACCACCGGCACCTCATCCCCCGGAAACTCATACTCCGTCAACAAATCCCGAACCTCCAACTCCACAAGATCAAGGAGCTCAGGATCATCCACCATGTCCACCTTGTTCAAAAACACCACAATCGACGGCACCCCCACCTGACGGGCCAACAAAACATGCTCCCGGGTCTGAGGAGCCGGACCATCCGCCGCCGACACCACCAAAATCGCCCCATCCACCTGCGCCGCCCCCGTAATCATGTTCTTGATGTAATCAGCATGACCCGGCATATCCACATGGGCGTAATGACGGGCCGCCGTCTCATACTCCACATGAGCAATCTGAATCGTGATCCCCCGCTCCCGCTCCTCCGGAGCCTTATCAATCTGATCAAACGACGTAAACGCATTCCCCGGCACCCGCTCCGCCAACACCTTCGTAATCGCAGCCGTCAACGTCGTCTTCCCATGATCAATATGACCCATCGTCCCCACATTCACATGCGGCTTCGACCTCTCAAACCTCGCCTTACCCATG
>DATBMA010000096.1:0-36554 GCA_036555105.1 Acidimicrobiia bacterium | reverse complement strand
AACCCAGGTGATGGCCGGCTTCTCATCGGAGGCGGCCAAAGCGGTCTTCGCAGGCGCCGCCGCCCACTCCTTCCTTCCGCTCAACCGTCCCCTCACCGCGGCCTTTGGGCTCATCTATCTGGCCACGGCTCACAAGTGGGGGTGGCCGGTTGCCCGGGGCGGGAGCCAGGCCATCGTCGACGCCTTGGCCTCGCTGTTGAGGGCGCATGGGGGGGAGATCGTCACCGGCCACCGAGTTCGGGATCTGGCCCAGCTGCCACCGGCCAAAGCGGTCATGCTGGACCTGGCCCCCAGCGGGCTGGCCGCGGTGGCAGGCGACTCCCTCCCCAATGGTTACGCCAGGAGGCTGGCCGGATTCCGGCATGGCCCAGCCGCCTTCAAGGTGGACTACGCCCTGCACGAACCGGTGCCTTGGGCCAACCGCGAGCTTTCGGCCGTCGGCACCGTCCACCTCGGCAGCTCGAAGTCGATCGCGTCCGCCGAGGCCGGGATCTGGAGGGGGGCGGAGCCGGATCGGCCCTTCACGCTGCTCAGCCAGCCGAGCCTCTTCGATCCCACCCGAGCAACCGATGGCCACACCCTGTGGGCCTATTGCCATGTGCCCGCCGGCAGCACCCGCGACCACACCGACACGATCGAGGCCGAAATCGAGGAGCTTGCACCTGGTTTCAAGCGAACGATCAAGGCGCGGTGCGTGTCAACACCTGCCGACCTCGAGGCATACAACCCCAATTACGTCGGCGGCGACATCACCGGCGGCGCCCACCTCCTCCGACAGATGCTGTTCAGGCCGGTGATGGGAAGAAGCCCGTACGCCACGCCCCTTCCCGGTGTGTACCTCTGCTCGGCCTCGACCCCTCCTGGAGCGGGGGTACACGGGATGTGTGGATGGTGGGCGGCGAATGCTGCCCTGGGGAGGGAGCTGGCCTGAGGTTCAGGGCCGCCAGCGATGGGGCCTCTGCCTCGTGTCCTCCCCCACCCCCAGCTCGTCGCACATGGCTGTGAACAACTCCCGGTCGGCACCCCGCCATTCCAGATCAGCGAGGGACTCCTGCAGAGGAGCATCGACTCGCAGAGTCGTGAGCTCGCGGTACAGATGGGCCTCGCGCCGTGAGGCCGCCAGTGTCGCCGCAAGGCCGGCTGCTCCCCGCACGGTTACCTCCCAGTCGGCCGCCCGGTCGGGTATCGCCTCGAGCTTGCGATATCGGGCCAGCACGGTGGCGGCGGACTTGGGCCCCCAGCCCTTCAGTCCCGGCACTCCGTCCGCGGTGTCGCCCACCAGGGCCAGGTAGTCGGGAATCGACTCGGGAGCGATGCCGAACTTCTCGTGGACGCCCGCCTCGTTCATGAACTTCTGCTCGCGACGGTTGAAGGTCACCACCCGATCGCCGACCACGCATTGGGCCATGTCCTTGTCCGGGGTGCAGATCACCACCTGTTCGACGTCCTCGCACCAGCGGAATGCGGCGGTGGCCATGCCATCATCGGCCTCGTACTCGCGCATGCGCCAACAGACGACTCCGATCGAATCCAGCGCCGCCTCGGCCAGTTGGAACTGAGCCAGCAGCACCGGGTCGACCCCGGCCGACGACTTGTAGCCGAGGAACATGTCGTTGCGGAACGACTCGATGACGGTGTCGGTGGCCACCGCCAGGTGGGTCACCTCTGGGTCGCGTAGCAACGCCAGGGTCGTCTCGATCAGGCCCACGGTCGCTCCCACCTCTCGTCCCGTCGGATCCTGGTGGGGTGGCCGGCCGAAATGGGCGCGGAAGAGCTCGTAGGTCCCGTCGAGCAGATGAAGCTTCATGTCGGGGCCGGGGCGGGACCGGCGCGGGCCCGAGGTGAGAGGGCGATGCAGCGGCGGAACAACCGCCGATAGGTCAGGGCCCCCACCACCAGTACGGCTATGCCCCAGAGCACGTTGCCGGTGCTCATCCCCAGGTTCCAGGCGGCGTGGAGGCCGATCGCAGCCAGGAGGCCCGGGAAGGTGGAAGACGGGAGCAGGTCGGGGCGGTTGGCGAACTTGCGGCGGGTGAGGACATAACCGGCCAGGCCAGAGGCGAGCGCATGGATCAACGTGCTGCCGAAGGCCCTGATCGGCAGGACGGTCGTGATCGAGCATTGGGTGGAGCTCAGCCTGGCGCATGCCTCGAACACGAGCGTGCCGGCATCGATCTCCGCCATGGTGGAGATGAGATAGGTCACGTTCTCCACCGCCGCGAATCCCAACCCCACCGCGGTCCCGTAGACCATGCCATCCACCGGCTCGGTGAACGCCACCCGGTTGAAGGCGACGATGCGCGCCCCCAGGTATTTGAGCGTCTCCTCTGAGACAGGGGCAACGACCACGACCACCAAGAGAGGGAGGGTGCCGGTGGCGCTCCCGCCGCCGAACAAGGCAGCCGCCACCCCGTTGATGATCCCGGCGATGGGAGCTACCACCAGGAAGCCCATCAGGAACAGGCCGATGATCAACCCGAATGGCTCACGCTCGTTGCGATCCCAGAACCAGAAGAGCCCCATCCAAATCACGGCCGGCGCAATGCCCGCCAGGAAGACGAGCGTGGTGTCGCTCATGAACGCATAGGGGCGGGGATTGTTACGCTCAGGGGCATGCCGGATTCGGATCCTATCGACCAGCCCCAGGGGGAAGACTCCTGGCAGGACGTGGCCGCCGCCTTCAACGACTTGGGTCGCAAGATCAAGGACCACTATCAGACGAGCGGAGAGGCCGGGCCCGACGACGAGGAAGTCAAAGAGGCCTTCAAGACTATCGCCGGCGCCTGGGACCGGGTGGTCGAGTCGATCGGCAGCGCCTTTCGCGACCCCGAGCTGAAAGCGCAGGTGCGCTCAACCGGGTCGGCCATCGCCAAGGCGGTTGGCACCGCCTTCAACGATGCCGGCAAGGAGATACGCAAGGCGGTGGATCGCACCGACAAGGCTGTGGACGAGGCGGTGGACTCAGCCCGTGAGGAACTGCCCCCTGATCCGTTTGACCCCGCCCCGTTCGACGGGTCCGAGGAAGGTCCCGCCGCCTGAGCGAGGCAGGTCGCTCGATGCGAACCGGCAACATCCTGATTGTCGCAGGCATCGCCCTGGTGGTCATCGGCTTCGCCGTTCGCCTCGGGATGTTCTCCTGGTTCGGTCATCTCCCCGGCGACATTCACGTGGAGGGTGAGAACAGCAGGTTCTTCTTCCCCATCACCTCGTGCCTGGTCGTGAGCGTCGCCCTCACTCTGCTCATCAACCTCGCGGCTCGTCTGTGGCGGGGCGGCTCCTGATAGACCAGTCGGTCCGCGATGCGATCGAGGGGTCGGACACCGATGCCCTCCTGGTGGGGGTGGACCGCATGTGTGAGAGCAAGGCGTGGCAGGACCTGGTGGACCTTCGGGGCCTCCTGGCGGAGGCCGGCACTCGCGGCAAGCAGCTGTGGGGGATTGACGAGAACATCCGCTACCGGATGGCGCTCGAGGCACCAGGGGCTTGGGCTGGGCCGGTTCTGAACGAGGGTGCGGCCAGGCATACCCTCGGCCCATTGCCCGAGGTCGCGGCCTCGACCCACGACTGGGCCGAGCTCGATCCTCATCTCGCCCCTGGACCAATTCGAGCTGTCTTTGCCCAGGAGCGAGTCATCAGGGGAGAGGACCTGGAAGGCGCCGAGGTCGACCGGCACGTGCTCGAGATCCCCTTGAAGCTCGCCCGCTGGGAGCCGGAGTATCAAGGCGCCACCTACCACCCCGATCGGGTGGAGACCCCACCACCCCTGCTCCCGCCGATGGCTGAGGTCGAGCCTCGCTCCGATCCTGACCGCTCGGACCGCCGCGACCTGGCGGCAGAGAGCCCCTCCGTGGCCACCGCCCTGGCCTCCCTGGCCGCCACCTGGGTGGACGAGTCGAACGGGCGCTGCCTGGTGGTGGCGGCCGAAGGTGGAGTGGATGGCGCCATGGCAGTGTTCGGCCTGCGCAGGGCGATGGCAGCCGAGATCTCGCCGGCGACAGGTTTCGCGTGGATGGCATGGGCGGCGGCCTCGGGCGGCGCCTACGGCCGCAGGAAGGGGGCGGCGGCAGGCAGGTTCGCGGCCTGGTGGGCGGCGGCCGCCGTCTCAGATCTGGAGTTCCCCTGCCCGGCCGACGAGCTCGGCAAATCCATCGCCGGTCTCCGTTGGTTCGCATGGTCCGACCTGGCGGCAGACACAGGTTGGTCCTTCCGGCTGGCGATCCACGACCCCGATGAGAAGGTCACATGGGCCATCAGTGCCGGGGACGCCGTCTGATCTCAGCGAGCCAGCCAGCCGGCCTGGGCTTCAGGAGACCGTGACCACCACGGTGTGCCAGCCGGTGGCCCCATCTGGGGCGGGCGGCGTCGGATTCTCTTCCTGTAACTCACCGGTGCCGTCGGTCGCCCTCACCTGCAGGATGTGCTCACCCCGTGCGAACTCGTATGGCAGTGACCATTGCCTCCAGGCATCCTCGCTAAGGGGCTCCGATAGCCCGGCTTCGAGCCAGGCACCGTCGTCGACGGCCACCTCGACCTTGCTGATGCCACGCCCAGGAGCCCAGGCAACGCCCGCGATCGCGCGCTCGCCGGGAGTGATGTTTGATCCCCGCCCGGGGACATCGATGCGTGACTGGGTCTTGATCGGCGCTTCCTTGGCCCAGCCTCGCGGAACCCAATATGCGTCGAAAGCATCCCAGGTGGTCAACTCGATCTCGGCCAACCATTTGGTGGCGGAGACGTATCCATACAGGCCAGACACCACCAAGCGGGCGGGGAATCCGTGCTCGTATGGGAGGGGCTCGCCGTTCATTCCGACCGCCACGAGCGCCTCACGCCCGTCGAACGCGGCCTCCACCGGAAACCCGACCGTGAACCCGTCAACCGACCTGCCCACGATCTGAGAGGCGCCGGCCTGAACACCGGCCCGGTCGAGCAGGGCAGGGAGGCTGGTACCGAGCCACCTGGCATTGCCGACGAGGTCACCACCCACCTCGTTCGAGACGCAGGAGAGGGTGATGTATCGCTCCACCATCTCCATCGACAGCAGATCCTCGAACGTAATACGCAGCGGGTTGTCGACCATGCCGGTGACGGCGAGGGTCCAATTCGGGATGTCGATCCTGGGGACGACCAGCGCAGTGTCGATCCGGTAGAAGTCGGCGTTGGGGACCACGATCGGAGTCAGTCCTTCCACCGACATGCTTTGGGCCGGCGTCGGCTCGGCGACTGGTTGAAGAGGATTGGGCAACACCACGTCATCGCGGCCCGCCACGATCTGCAAGCTCCGCTGGAGCAGTGCCCTGCCCCAGCCCGCCGCCACGATCGCGAGCACCGCCACCGAGCCGGCCCCGAGCAGGAACCGCCGCCGGCCTGCTTCCACCTCGACCTCTTGACGGGCCAGCCCGAACAGGAAAAAGAGCGCTCCGATCCCCGCCAGCCCGGCAAGGGAAGCTGCCAAGAAGGCCGAATTGTCGGAGGCTGCCGAGTTGGAGGCGGCCGCCAAACCGGCCAGGGCGGCAAAGGCGGCAAAGCCAACCACCCCCACCCAGAAGCGCGTGGCGGCCAGGACGCCGAACAGGGCGCCTAGCCCGATGGTGACAACCACGATGCCCGACACCAGGACCACCTTGTCGTTGGTCCCGAAGGTCGAGATCGCCCACTCCTTCACGGAGGCCGGTACCGAGTCGATCACCCAGTCGCCCACGGCGACTACCAGCGAAGGAAGGCCCGCCGCCCCCGCCGCCAGCTCGGAGATGCCCAATGCGAAGGCGGCGGCCAGGGCCCCCGACCATGCGGCTCGCGACCGGGAGAGATTCACGGGCACAAGAGTACGGATGGTCCGCGACATATATGGGAAGGTGACAGGGGTAGGGTCCGCCGATGGAGGCCGTAGTGGGAGACGACGGCAAGGCCCGTTGTTGGTGGGGCGCCTCCTCCGACGAATACATCGCATATCACGACGAGGAGTGGGGCCGGGCGACAACGGACGACCGGGCGCTGTATGAGAAGCTGAGCTTGGAGGGCTTCCAAGCCGGGCTCTCCTGGTCGACGATCCTCCGCAAGCGGCCGGCATTCCGCGCTGCGTTCGCAAGGTTCGACCCCTCGAAGGTGGCAGCCTTCGGCGAGAAGGATGTGGCCAGGCTCCTCTCTGATGCCGGCATCGTGCGTCACGAAGGCAAGATCCGAGCCGCCATCAACAACGCCGATTGCGTGCTGCGGGTGGCGGCAGAGCATGGGAGCTTCGGGGAGTTCGTCTGGGCATATGCAGAGCAGATCGGGCCGCCGCCGGAGGTCATCCCACCTACCACGGCCGGTTCGGAGGCGCTCGCAAGGGAACTTCGCCGGAACGGCTTCAGGTTCGTCGGGGCCACCACCGTTTACGCCTTCATGCAGGCAATGGGACTGGTCGACGACCATGTGGCCGGTTGCTGGATCCGGCCTGCTTGTGAAAAGGCCCGTCGGGCGGTGCTGGCGAGGGTGAGATCCACGTCACCCGGCCGCCAGTGAAGGTTCCCGGCTAAAACTCTCGCGTATGGCGATACCCCGCCCTGCCTTCACACTCGGGATCGAGGAGGAGTACCTCCTGGTCGACGGGGAGCATGGGGCCCTCCTCAAGGACCCGACCGACGAGCTGTGGGCGGCCGCCCAGGAGGCACTCGGTGCCAGGGTGGTCCCCGAATTCCTGAGGGCCCAGATCGAGGTGGGCACCGGTGTCCACGACTCGGTTGGCGGAGCGGCGGAGGAGTTGCGGACCATGCGCTCAACCCTCACTTCCGTCCTGGAGAAGTACGGCGCCGGGCTGATGGCGGCCTCCACCCACCCCTCCGCTCTGTGGTGGGAGCAGATGCCCACCGACAAGGACCGCTACAAGATCATGGCGGAGGACCTGCAGATGGTCGCCAGGCGAATGGTCATCTGTGGGATGCACGTACACGTTGGGATCGAGGATCCCGACCTGCGCATCGACCTCATGAACCAGGTCCGCTACTTCCTCCCCCACCTGCTGGCGCTCTCGACTTCTTCCCCGTTCTGGGGCTCGCGTAACACCGGCCTCAAGAGCTACCGGATTTCGACCTTCCGCACCATGCCGCGGACCGGCATCCCCGAGGAGTTCGCTTCGTGGAGCGAGTACCTGCGACACATCGACGTCCTGGTGAAGGCAGGGATCATCGAAGACTCGACCAAGATCTGGTGGGACGTACGCCCATCGGCGCGATTCCCCACCTTGGAGATGCGGATCTCCGACGTTTGCACCAGGGTGGACGACAGCGCCGCGGTGGCGGCCTTCTACGTGTGTCTGCTGCACATGCTCTACCGGTTGCGGCGTGCCAACCAGAGATGGCGCCAGTACGCGCCGATGCTCATCTCCGAAAACATCTGGCGGGCACAGCGCTACGGGGTGAGCGGGACCCTCATGGACTATGGGATGGGCACCTTGGTCCCGATGTCCGACCTGGTGGAAGAGGCGATCGAGTTGCTGCAGCCCGACGCCGAGGAGCTCGGATGCGTCGCCGAGCTCGAGCACATGCGGAGGATCGTGGCTGAGGGCACCTCGGCAGATCGACAGCTGGCCGTACACCAGTCCGCCCTGGCCGGCGGCGCCAGCGATCAAGAGGCCATCGCCTCGGTGGTCACCCACCTCATCACCGACACCCAGCACGGGCTCGGATGATCGGCGACGGCGGCGCTCAGCCGGTGGCGACCGCGGTGGGAGGAGGCAGAGCCCCGTAGAGGTCGCGGTCATGCTCGGCGCTGACGATCTTCTTGTTCCGACCGAGCCACCAGAACAGGATGACGGCCGCCACGAACGCAGCCAGGCCAGTGAGCTGATTCCAGGTGTATTGACCGATCACTGCGTCGCCCATCCCATATCGCAGATGGTCGAGTAGGAACCGCTGAAGCCCGTACCATCCCATCCAGACGGCAAACAGCTGGCCGTAGTGGAGCTTCATCTTCCGGCTGAGGAAGAACAGGACACCGAGTAGGACGGCTGCTCCAAGAAGGTCATAGAGGGCGACGTGGTGATAGATGCCACAGAAGCCGTCTGGCCCGGCCACCGTGCACTCGAGAGCGTCGTGTTGGGGGGCGACGTCGTAGCCAGGGCGGATCCCGTACCCGAACCAGGCGGTCGTCGCCCTCCCCAGGTGCTCGACGATGGCGAGGTCTCCTACCCGTCCGACCACGGTGCCGAGGGCAAGGCCGAACGATGCCGCATCCAGCAGAGGCCAGGCCGGCAGCTTGTACTGCCTCGCCTTGAACAAGCCTCCGGCGATGCCACCGATGAACCCACCCATGATCGAGAAATTGCCTCCGATCGGGTTGAGCACCTGGAGAAACGAGGCCCCGGCCATCAACTGGGCGGGGGCGGTGAGATAGCGGGCCCCCAGCAGGGCCCCGATCAGCGCCCAGGTGAGGCAGGACTGGAACTTGACCGCATCGAAGCCGCGCCGGCGGATCTCGCGGGTGGCGATCATGGCACCCAGCAGGAAGCCGAGGGCGGCCATGAGGCCGTGCAAAGACAACCGCAAAGGACCGATCTCGAAAATCGGGATGGGTGGGTAGGAAATGGTGGCCAGCAAGGCGCTCATTATCCCGCTTCCTCCAACTTTGGCGCCCGTCCCAGCCAGGCGGCCAGGACGGTGGTCACCGGAACCGCCGCCACCAGCCCGATCGAGCCCACCAGTGCCCTGGTGATCTCCACCGCCACCACCTCCCCGTTGGCGACGTCGCCCAGGCTCTGGCTGGCGAGGACGAACAGCATCAACAGCGGAAGCGCAGCACCTGCATATGCCAGAAACAGTGTGTTCACGGTCGAGGCAACGTGGTCGCGGCCGATGCGCATGCCGGCTGTGAACAGCTCACGGGAGCTCAGCGCCCGGTTGGCGGCTCGCAGCTCGTCTACGGCCGAAGCTTGCGTCACCGTCACGTCGTCGAGGGCACCGAGCGCTCCCAGGACCAGACCGGCCAGGACCAGGCCTCGGAAGTCCACCTTCGCAGCCATCACCGTGAGGAAGAAGCTCTCCTCGCTGGCAAAACCCGAGTAGCGGGCAGCGGCCACGACCAGGGTCGACAGCAGGGCGGTCAGGGCGAGGGCGGCCAGCGTCCCCAGCAGGGCAAGGGTGGTGGTGCGCCCGAATCCGTGGGCCGCGTACAGAGCCAGGTAGGCAATGGCCGAGGCGCCCACCACCGCCACCGGCAGCGGGGGCCGACCATCGATCAGTGCCGGCAACACGAACAACCCGAGGATCACGAACGACCCGGCCAGACCTGCCAGGGCACCAGCGCCACGGCGGGCACCCAGGGCCAACACCGCAACGACGAACACGATCGTCAGAACCAGGAGCACCGGACGCCGCTCACGATCGGAGTATTGGTATTCGAATCCGGGCTCGGACTCGGGTGCATAGCTGAGGACCACTCGGTCACCTGCGGCCAGGCTCGGAGTGCTGGCGTTTACTGTGAGCTCCTGGTCGATGGAGTCGCCCGCGTTTGGCCCCTCGGTCAGCTCGAAGGTGGCTGTTGCGCAGGTCTGGGTCGCGTCAAAGTCACATGGGCGCTCATCCACCGTCGTCACCGTTGCCCGGTAGAACTGACTGGGAACACCGGCCTCGGAGAGATCTGGCCGCTCTTTGCCGGTGGGCCACAGCACCACCATGCCGATCAGAGTGATCACCCCAATGCCCGCCGCGATGATCTCGGGGACGCCGCGCTCGACGCTCCTGGCCGGGGCCTTCGGCGCCTTGGGCCCCCCATCGGCGTCGCGCCAGAAGCGATCGAACGCCTCTTGGTCGCCCATGCTCATGCTGTGCTCATCTCAGGAGGCGGAGCCATCAGAGTGATGCTCGGATCCGGGCGGCTCGACGTGAATGGAAAGCTCACGGTGGATATGCCTGCCTTCGACCGGCTGGTGGGCCGGGTCCTCCATCACCGAGGCCTTGGACCCTGAGACTGGCAAACTCCTGAGAACCCTAGCCGTCGTCATGGCGCTCGCCCTGGTGGTGCGTACGGTGCCGACAATGATGGGCGCCGCCGCCCTGATCGGCGTGGCAACTGTGGTGGTGGGGCTCGTCATCTCCTATCACGCCGACATCGCCCGCTCCGCCACGAGGGCCATGGTCCGGGTCGTGCCTTCTTCGTGGTCCTCTCGGTGCGGGTGGCCACCCGCCCCGCCAGCGGGTAGTCAGACGAGCACGTCAACCATCACCGCCGCGAACAGGGCGGTGAGGTAGAAGGTGGAGGCGGAAAAGAGCTTCATGGCCCGCTCCGGGTGGCGCCTGACCATCCACGCCTGGTAGACGAACCATGCCCCCAGCCCCACTGCCGCCCCCAGGTAGATCCACCCCATCCCGGCGGCCGGCACCAGCAGCAGGCTCACCAGGACCAACACCCCGCTGTAGACGAGGATCTGCCTGGTGGTCGCCTCCACCCCCTTGACCACCGGGAGCATCGGCACGCCGGCCGCCTCGTAGTCCTCGCGGAAGCGCAGCGCCAGCGCCCAGAAGTGGGGCGGGGTCCAGTAGAAGACGATCGCCGCCAGCACCCAGGCCGGAAGGGCGAGCGCCCCCTGCACGGCGGCCCACCCCACCAGTACCGGGGCCGCTCCCGCCGCCCCGCCGATCACGATGTTCTGAACCGTGCTCCGCTTGAGAGCAAGGGTGTACACCCACACGTAGAACACGACGGCGGCGGTGGAGATGACTGCCGCCGTCCAGTTGACGGTCAGGCCCAGCCAGATGAGGCCGAGGACCGCCAGGCCCACCCCGAACATCGCTGCCCTCTCCGGCTCCACTCGCTGCTGGGGTAGAGGGCGCCGGCTGGTTCGCCGCATGGTCCGGTCGATGTCACGGTCGAAGTAGCTGTTGAGGGCATTGGCGCCGCCGGCCGAGAGGGTCCCACCGATGAGGGTGGCCAGCACCAGCCAGGTGCCCGGCCACTGCTGGGCGGCCAGGACCATCGAGGGGAGGGTGGTGATGAGCAGCAGCTCGATGATCCGAGGCTTGGTGAGAGCGAGGTAGGCCCCGATCCGCTGGCGCAGGTTGAGAGAGCCGGCCCCGACCGATGCGACCTCCATCCGGGCAGAGACTACCGATCCGGGCATTGGCCGACTCCGGTGGCACACTTGGGCGGTGCGCAAGCTGTTCGTCATGGCCGCTTTGGGTGTGCTGGCGATCGCCGCCTGCAGCCGAGCAGTGCCGGACCTGGCGATCGTCGCCAATGCCACCGGCTCGCTCGGCACGACTTTTGACCAACGACTGCTGGTAGCGCTGGTCGACTCGGAGTCGGAGGCGTTCCTCGCCTCCCCCGACCTGCCGGTGAGCGTCGATCTGGCGGGTCCAGACGGTGAGGAGATCACTGCTCCTGGGAGCTTCTTGTGGACGGTCCCTGATGCCCGAGGCCTGTATCTCGTCAATACCCCGTTCCCTGCAGCCGGCCAGTGGTATGTCACGCTCTCCCCCGAGGGCATGGACGCCACACTGGCGACGCCGTTCCAAGTGGTCGATGACCCGGTGGTGCCGGAAGTGGGGGAGGCAGCACCGAGCACGGCGACCCGCACATCGGCCGATCACGATCTGTCCGAGATCTCCAGCGACACTTCGCCCGACCCCGACTTCTACTCCATGTCGCTCGACGAAGCGATCGCCTCTGGCAGCCCGACGGTCGTGGTCTTCGCCACCCCCGGGCTCTGCACCAGCCGGACCTGTGGGCCGATGCTCGATCAGGTGAAATCGGCCAAGGCCGCCCATCCGAACGCCAACTACGTCCATGTCGAGATCTACGAGGACCTGACCGTCGCCGATCAGTCCCAGTTGCAGGTGGTCGACGCCGTGCGGGCATGGGGGCTGCCCAACGAGCCATGGACCTTTGTGGTCGATGAGGGCGGGAAGGTGGCGGCGAGGTTCGAAGGAGCGATGGGCCCGGAAGAACTCGAAGCGGCCTTGACCGAAGTCGGCGCCTGAAGGCAAGAGTCGCAGGTCGCACGTCTCACGGCTCACGGTCTCACGGTGAGGCTTCGAGACTTCGAGACCGTGCGACTACCGGCTTGGCCCGCCCGGCCTGTGGCCGGAAGGGTCAAGCCTCTCGCTTATGATGCGCGCCATGGCTTCCCGGCCACTGCGCCGCCTCCTGCGGGCGGCCCCGCTGCTGCTGCTGGGCGCCTGTTCCCTCATCGGGATCGACGGCCCGATGACCTCGCTCGAGCCCCAAGGGCCGTTCTCGGAGCAGATCAACGACCTCTTCTGGCCGGTGTTCTGGACCGCGGTCGTGGTCTTCGTCCTGGTCGAGGGGGCGATCGTCGCCGCCTCCTTCCTTTTCCGGGACCGGCCGGGGCGCAAGGAGCCCAAGCAGGTTCACGGGAACACCAAGCTCGAGGTGATCTGGACGGCGATCCCGGTGATCATCCTCGCCAGCATCGCTGTGCCGACGGTCCGCGGCATCTTCGACCTGACGGAGTGCGGATCCGGCGCCATGCCGGTCGAGATCTACGGGCATCAATGGTGGTTCGAGTACCGATACCCGGAGAACGGGGCCATCACTGGCAACGTCCTGGTCATCCCCGCCGGCCGCGAGGTTTGCGCCACGATGACCTCGGAGGACGTGATCCACAATTACTGGGTCCCCGCCCTGAACGGCAAGCGCTACCTGGTCCCCGGGCACACCACGTATCTGAGGCTGCAGGCCGACGAGCCAGGCGAGTATTGGGGCCAGTGCGGCGAGTTCTGCGGCCTGTCCCACTCGCTCATGAGGGCGCGGGTGGTGGCCCTGCCGGAGGCCGAGTTCCAGTCATGGCTGGCGAAGCAGTTGGAGCCTGCTGCCGAACCTGACGAGGGCTCTGAGGCCGCCGCGGGCCTCGCCCTCTTCCAACAGAAGGGTTGCATCCAGTGCCACACTGCCCGCCCGTGGAACACGGTCGCCAACCAGAACTTCAACGGCCCCGACCTGACCCACCTCATGGAGAGGGATGTGATCGCGGGGGCCGCATTCGACAACACTCCGGAGGACCTGAAGAACTGGCTGGCGAATCCGCCCTTGGAGAAGCCCGGTAGTTACATGCCCAACCTGGGCCTGACTGAACAGGAAATCGACTCGATCATTGCTTGGCTGGAGACCCTGAAATGAGCATCGCCTCCGAGCGCCCGACCACGATCTTCCGCCGACCCGCCGCCGAGACGGGCTTCTGGTCGTGGGTGACCACGGTCGACCACAAGCGGATCGGGATCATGTACGGCTACACGGCCTTCGCTTTCTTCCTGATCGGCGGGACCGAGGCGATCCTCATCCGCCTCCACCTCTTCAAGGCCAACTCCACCCTGCTCACTGCCGCCGAGTACAACTCGCTTTTCACCACCCATGCCCTCACCATGATCTTCCTTGTGGTGATGCCGATGGCGGCGGCATTCGTCAACTACCTGCTGCCACTGTTGATCGGTGCGCGAGATGTGGCGTTTCCCCGCATGAACGCCCTCTCGTATTGGATCTTCCTCTTTGGCGGGATCTTCCTCTACTCCGTGATCTTCTTCGCCGACGTGACTCCCCCGACCGGCGTCCAGGGAGTCCCGGGCAACATCGACCCGAGCGAGCAGACCACCTTCGGAGCGCTCCCGGACGGCGGTTGGTTCATGTACCAGCCCAACGCCGGCGGCGATTTCACCCCAGGCAAGGCCCTCGACTTCGCGGCCCTTGGCATCCAGATCCTGGGCCTGGCCTCGCTGATCGCCTCGGTCAACTTCATCGTCACGATCTTCAACCTGCGGGCCAAGGGGATGAAGCTCTTGCGAATGCCCGTCTTCGTGTGGATGAGCCTGATCGTGGCGTTCCTGCTGTTGTTCTCGCTTCCGATCATCGCCATCGCGTTGTTCATGGTGACTCTCGATCGCCAGTTCGGGACGATGTTCTTCGACGTCCCGGCAGGAGGAGACGTGGTCCTATGGCAGCACCTCTTCTGGCTCTTCGGCCACCCCGAGGTGTACGTGCTCATCCTCCCGGCGATGGGAATCGTCTCCGAGTTGATACCGGTTTTCAGCCGGAAGCCCCTCTTCGGCTACGCCGCCATCGTCTTCGCCGGAGCCGGCATTGCCTTCCTGGGCTTCGGCGTGTGGGCCCATCACATGTTCGCCTCCGCCATCACCCCGGTGGCCCAGGCGGCCTTCGCCCTCTCGACCATGGCCATCGCCGTCCCGACCGGTGTGAAGATCTTCAACTGGCTGGGGACGATGTGGCTTGGGAAGATCAAGTTCGCGACGCCGATGCTGTTCGCGATCGGCTTCGTGACGATGTTCATCATCGGAGGGCTGTCAGGTGTCACCCACGCGGTCGTCCCCTCAGACTGGCAGCAGACCGACACCTACTACATCGTCGGCCACTTCCACTACGTGCTCTTCGGTGGGGCGATATTCGGGCTGTTCGGGGGCCTCTATTACTGGTTCCCGAAGCTGACCGGTCGCATGATGTCGGAGCGGCTGGGCAAAGCCCATTTCTGGATCTGGATGGTCGGATTCAACCTGACCTTCGCTCCCATGCACTGGCTCGGACTGCAAGGGATGGTGAGGCGCACCTGGCAGTACGCCCCTGAGACCGGCCTCCAGCCCTGGAACCAAGCAGCGACGGTGGGATCGCTGATCATCGTGGTGGGCGTGCTGGTCTTCATGTACAACTGGATGGTCTCCAAGCGCAGGGGGAAGCCGGCGGGCATGGACCCGTGGGACGCCCGCACCCTCGAGTGGTCGATCCCCAACCCCACCCCGGTCCACAACTTCTCGCGGCCACCCGAGGTACACGCTCTCGACGCCTTCTGGCACATGAAGTACGGTGAAGACGAGGAAGGGCGCCCGGTGCGCAGGCCCGAAGCCGACGTCCTGGTCGCGGAGTTGGATCACATCGGCACCAACCCGCCTGAGCCGGTGCACCTGCCGAATCCGAGCTACTTCCCAATCGTCGCTGCGGCAGGGCTGCCGACCATCGCCTACGGGATCGTCTTCCACGTCTCTGCGCTCGGCAAGGGCCTGATCCTGTTGGGCATACTCATCACGCTGACTGGCTTGATCGGCTGGGCGACCGAGCCACTCGAGGAGACGCACGAGGCGGCCGTCCACGTATGACAGACCTCGCCCACCCCCCGGAGATGGCACACGGCCACGAGGAGCACGAGAGCACCGGCATCGACAATCGCAAGCTGGGGATGTGGATTTTCCTCAGCTCCGAGTTCTTGTTTTTTGGGGCGATGATCTCCAACTACATCCTGTTCTCGGGTCGCGAGTACGCCCAGGGCCCGATCCCGGCCGAGGTCTACGACATCCCCTTCACGTCGGTGAGCTCGTTCGTCCTCCTGATGAGCTCTCTGACGATGGTGCTCGCCCACAACGCCATGAGCCGCAACGACCAGAACGCCACCAGGACGTGGCTATTGGCCACGGCCATGCTCGGTTCTGTCTTCCTCGCCGGCCAGGTGTTCGAGTTCACCACATTCGTCGTGCACGACGGCATGACCCTGTCCACCAACCCGGCCGCATCGGCCTTCTACATGTTGACCGGGTTCCACGGGACCCATGTCGCCATCGGGGTGTTGATGCTGCTCTTCTTGAGGGGGATCTCCCGGAGACCCGGCGGACTGTCAGACGAGCGCCATCTCAACGTCGAGTTGGTGGGGCTCTACTGGCATTTCGTCGACATCATCTGGATCGTCATCTTCACGGTCGTCTATCTGCTCTCGGCCTCGGGCGTGCAGTGAAGCCATGACGGAGGTACAGCACACCACCCACCACCCCTCTCCCAAGCAATACGTCCGCATCGCGATCTTGCTGGCCGCGCTCACCGCTATCGAGGTCGCCATGTTCTACATCAACGGGAAGCTCCACCTCGGTCTGCTGAACGCCGCAGTTCTGCTGGTGTTGGCCGCTCTCAAGTTCACGATCGTCGTCGGCTGGTACATGCACCTGCGGTTCGAGAAGTCGACTCTGAGCCGGTTCTTCACCTTCGGGTTCGTACTGGCCTGCACCCTGTACGCCATCGTGCTCGCCACCTTCGGCGTCCTCGCCTTCGAGGCCTGAGGTGTACCTCCCCCCCTTCCACGTCCACGCCGACGTGATCACCATCTTGTTCCTCCTGACCTTTTCTTATCTATACGCGGTCAACCGGCTGGGGCCGATCCTGGCCCCCAACCGTCCGACCAGCGGCAAGACCCAAGCCGTCTACCTGGTGGGAGTTGCCACGATCTGGATCGCATCGGGATGGCCCATCCACGACATCGCCGAGAGGTACCTCTTCTCCGTGCACATGGTCCAGCACATCCTGCTGGAGATGGTCGCCCCTCCCCTCCTGCTGCTTGGCCTGCCGTCGTGGCTGGCAGATCGGGTCTTCGGCAACCGGTTCGTCCTCCCCTGGCTGCGACCCATCGCTCGGATGGTGCCTGCCTTCTTCATATCGACCGGGCTTCTGTTGTTCATCCACTGGCCCAAGATCGTCGAGCTACAGGTGACGTCGCATTTCGCGCACTTCCTCATCCACGCCGCCTTGCTGGGTGCGGGGGTGCTCATGTGGTTCCCGGTTTGCTCGACCGCGACCCTCATCCCTCGAGCCCGGCCGCCCATGCAAATGGTGTACCTCTTCTCCCACTCGATCCTGCCGACGGTCCCCGCTTCATTCCTCACCTTCTCGACCGTCGCCCTCTATCCGGCATACGGCAATGCCGCCGAGGTGTACGGACTCACGGCTTTGGCCGATCAGGCGTTGGCCGGCGTGATCATGAAGATCATCGGCGGCCTCTATCTATGGGGGTGGATCGCCGTGATCTGGTTCCGCTGGGCGTCTGCAGAGAGGCGCTGGGACGAGATCGAGCAGGAACTCGCCACCACCCAATGAAGGCGGCGGCGGCGCTGCTGCTGGTGGCGGCCTGCGTCCAGACCTCCGGCACGGCGGTGGGTGTGGTGACGGCGATCGAAGGCGACCTTGACAACGTCACCTCCTTCACCGTCCTCACCGCCGGCGACCAGGTGGTGTTCGTCCCCATCCCTGAAGGCGATTACCCGTTTCCACTCGCCCACCTCTACGACCACCTCCGGGACGGGACCCCGATCAGGGTCGAGTGGGAGCGGCGAGACGGTGACGTGGTGGCCTTGTCCCTGGCCGACGCCTGACCGGGAGCTCAACCCGGCCCGTCAGGGTCGTACGCTGGGGCCGTGGCCCTCTACGACCTGACCGACCCCGGCAAGCTCGAGCGTCCGGCCCTCGTGGTGGCGCTCGATGGCTGGGTCAACGCCGGCTCGGCGGGCACAGGTGCAGCCGAAGCTCTGACAGATGACGCCGTGATCATCGCCCGATTCGATGGCGACTCCCTCTTCGACTACCGATTGACCCGGCCCACGGTGGACTTCGAAGCCGGCGTGATGGAACGCGTCGGCTGGCCGAGGCTGGAGCTCTTCCACCAGCCACTCACCGGTCGCGACCTGCTGATCCTCACCGGCACCGAGCCGAGCTGGAACTGGCAGCGGCTTGGCCATGATGTGGCAGAGTTGGCGATGCGCCTCGAGGTCGTCGAGAGCATCTCCATAGGAGGCATTTCATGGGCCGCGCCCCACACCCGGCCGGTGACCCTCATCACCACGGCCTCCAGCTCCGACCGGGTCACCGGCGAGCACCCCGACGGCCTGCTTCGGGTCCCGGGAGCGGCGGTCAACGTGATCGAGTTCGCCATGACTCGCTCCGGGATCCCTGCGATGGGTTTCTGGGCCAGGGTTCCCCACTACGTGGGCAGCTCGTACTACGCCGCTTCGCTCGCGCTCGTCGAGCGCATAGGCGTCCATCTGGGAGTGGACCTGCCGAAGGGTGACCTTGACCTCGAGGCCGCGGATCAGCGCGAACAGCTGGACGGGATCGTGCGAGAGAGGGCCGACCTCAAGAAGATGGTCGCCAAGCTCGAGGAATTGGTTGATGGCGAACAGGTGGTTTCCGGAGAGGAGCTTGCCGCCGAGATCGAGCGCTTTCTCAAGAGCCAGTAGGAGGCCGCCTAGGGAGCACCGAGCACATCGCGCACAGACCGGAGCCCGGGTATCCGGAGCCTGCCGAATTCGCCGGCCGTGCTCTTAGACTCACACCACGTTGAGGTGGTCGCTGGTTGCACTCGTAGCACTCACGGCGTGTACGACCACTGGGGGCACCACCCCCACTCCTTCCACGATGCCATCGGCTGTGGTGGTGACCATGCGGGTGGCGGACAGCGAGGAATTCAGGGCCCTGCTCACCGATCCGGCCGACATCGCCATCGCCTATGAGCTGTTGAGCGGTGAGCGCGAGTCGGCCATCCCCAACGCGGTGGTGGTGCGCGGGGACGCTTCGGTCAACACCGGATACAGCTGGCACATGGATCCTGAGACGTTCGAGTGGGCCGACATGACCATCGAGGTGTGTGACGGCCTGCCTTCACACGTCGAGGACAATACGGTCACCTCGGACCGTTACTGCCCATGGTCGGCGGTCGTGATCGCCGTCGAGCCGTATGGCGAGACCGGAGAGACTTCGGTCGGGTCGCCCGGCTATTGACCGGGCTCTGTCACCGGAGGTCGGACCCCGTCGTCCTTCACCAGTACTTGGTACTTCTGACTAGACGTATTCCGCGACAGCCATGCAGGCGACAGCGACCGCCCCGAGAATCGAGACCCAGCGGATGGTGCCGGCAGACCGCCGCTGCAGTGCTCCCAACCGGGCTGCCTGCTCGGGGCTGGGTGGTTGACCGCCGGCGGCGATGGCGCCGCCCAGGGCGACGACTCTCTTGGTGGTGGGTGCCCCGATCGCAATACCGAGAACGGCGGCGACGATGCCAAACGCGGCCCCGATGCTGATGGTCATCCCCTGTGGCGACGATAACCAGGTTCCTTCCAGGTGGCCCGAGACCTCCCAGAACAGGAGCAACCCGGCGAGAACCGTGAGGCCCGCCGCCGCTGTCAGCCAGGTTGGAGCTCGGCGATCAACCGCAAACTTCTGCATGACGGAGCCCCCGGCCGGTCCAGCGGCTTGAACGGCTGGGAGCAGGAACCAGGAAACCATCAGGGCGCCCCCGATCCAGAAGACCCCGGCCAGGATGTGGACCAACCTCAACACGACGACGTAGACATTCACGGCCGACCTCCTGCCCCGATCATGGCAGCAAGCGCCGAACCGCGTCGTTCGGGAATCAGCTTCCGAGGAGCGACGCCCCTGCAGTGGCGACCATCGTCGCGCCCAACAGGGTCACCACCACGGCCGCTGCCGCCGGGACTATGGCCCTCAGCCGTTCGGTCCAACCGAGCTGCGAGGACTTCACGAGCCCCCAGCGTGTTGCAAAGCTGAGGCCCAGACCCACCGTCGTCATCGCCACCGCCATTCCCACCCCGAAGGCGGCTATCAACGCGAGGCCGAACTCGATGCGATGCAGGGCCACGGCGCCAAGCAGCAAGACCAGCGCCGACGCCGAGGGGACCAGGCCGCCGGACAGTCCGAGCACAGCCGTCGACCTCCACGACAGGACCTGCCCCTCCGGTATGGGGTGCTCGTGCCCGTGGTCGTGAGGGTGATTGTGCTCGTGACCGAGGAGATGGGCGCGGTGATGCCGCCAGCGCGACCACGCTCTTTGGCCCAGCACCACCCCGATGATGAGGACGATCAGGCCCGACAGTGCCGACAGATAAGGAAAGATCCGCTCGGGCTGAAAAGAGCGTGAAGCCGCCAGGGTCACCAATCCCAGGGCAAGCACACCAACGGTGTGGCTCACGGCGACGGTCAACCCGAGGCCCAGTGCATGGCGCAGGGATCCACGGTTACCGATCAGGTAGGCGGCCATGATCGTCTTGCCGTGCCCGGGGGCGATGGCATGGCCCATACCCAGCACCACCGCGGCAACGATGGCAAGGGCCGCCGCCCCGGGGCCGAGGTCCGCCCGGCTGATCAGGGAGCCGAGAGCGTCGACTGCAGGGTTCACGACCGTCTTGGTTGGAGCCTGCGGGGCATACGCCGCAGGCACACCGAGTCGAGCCGAGGCATTGATCATGTTCGGAGTCGCCTCACCGGGATTCCTGGGATAGACGGTGAGCCGATTCGAGATCGAGGCCGGCAGGGCGTCTGTCGAGATGTGGTCACCGGTGATCACGATCTCGCGCCATCCGAGACGATCCGGATAGTTGTTGTTCGAGATCGTCACCTCCTCGCCCATCCCCACTGCCGCGAATTGACACTCGAGCCGAAGCGTGGTGAGACCGGCCTGCCCCGGAAGGAAAGTGACCTTGGCCCCCATGGGTTCGAGCGAGACTTTCCGTCCCCCCCGATCGAGCTCGAGTCCCTGCCCTCTGTCCTGACACGCACCTGTTCCATAGGCGCGCTCCTCAGGGGACGACACCAAGTCGTCATCGTCGGTGTCGATCTCCCTTCTCTCCTGGAAGGTGGGTATCTCGGCCATGTCGAGGACGTAGTCGATCGTGGCGGTCTCGCCACCGAGGTCCACACCGATGTACTGGTTGATCGTGAAGTTGCCCAGCGGGTGCCCAATGGCCGCGAGTGCAGGCCCGAGCACCAGGACGGTCGCAATCACCCCAACCCGGGATAGGCGCCTCACCAGTCCGTCCCTTGCAGCAGCGCCTTGGCCTCGCCGGCAAAGACCGGGTGAAATTCGGGGTTCCGCTCGAGTGCAGTTTGCAACTCCGCCCGCCCACGATCGACCTGGTCGCAGGCGAGAAAGATGGCACCCGCGTGGTACCTCAGGACCGGATCAACTGAGCCCAAGGCAAGGGCTGGCTCAATCACCTGGCACGCTTCCTGATGGCGGCCGGACCGGTAGAGAGCCCAAGCCTTCGCATCGAACGCATAGATGTCGTGGCGAGTCGCCAGCCCATCCTCCGCGAGATCAAGCGCCTCGGCCGGACGACCGTGATCGGAGAAGAACAGGGACAGCGCACGGTCATATACGCCATCGGAGAGCGAGGCGATGGCCTCGACCGTGGCAAAGGAATCGGCAGCGCGCTCATCGTCCCCGTTTCGGGTGTAGAGGTCGCCAACCGCGGCCAGGAACTCGGGACGGGGAATCACCGCGATCGCTTGCTCGTAGAAGGAGATGGCTGCGCTCACCGTGCCCTTTGCGGCGGCAACTTTCCCGCGGGCCGCCAAGGCGATGTAGTAGTTCGGGAAGATCACCAGGGCGGCCTGGTACCTGCGATCGGCCTCAGCCAGATCACCTCTGACGAACTCGAGGTCGCCCAGACGTACCTGGTACCACGCGGCCTGCTCGCCCCCGCTCCCCGCGCCGAGGTCGGCTACAGCCGCGAGCTTCATATGCAGCAATGCCTGGTCGACCTCACCATGAAGCTCTTCCAGATACGCCAGCCGCGCTTGCAGCCCTGGGGATGCCGCATAGGCCTCAGCCCGCTCGTACAAGTCCGCAGCGGCCTCATAGGAGCCGGTCGCCACCATGACGTCGGCCTGGAGGGCGAGGCCGCCGAGCTTGGGGTCGAGGCGGTTTGCCTCCTGAGCCACCGCCGAAGCCTCGGAGAACCGGTGTTGGGAGAAGTAGGCCGAGGCGAGTGCCAACTGGGCCGGGGCGTATTCCGGGTTGAGCCCAATCGCGCGGCTGGCGGCCTCCTCGGCGCGCTGCAGCGATCTGAGGTCCCCGGTTTCCCGGCTGTCACGCTCGTAGAGCTGAGCCACCAAGGTCAGGTCCACCGCATTCGGATCCAGAGCTGCCCGTGCCTCGAATAGCGGGATCGACTCGGCGGCTCGATCCACGGTTTGCACGTTCGAGCTGTCCGGATACGAGGGATCCGTCGGTGCCAGGAGGCCCCCGGCCAGGAACAAAGCCGTCGCCGCCCCGACCAATATCAGATTTCGCGCTTTCACGGTTCCTCCGCCGATTGGCGGGGGCGGACTGGCCGGCCGCCCCCGCTGTCGGGCTCCTCAGCTGGCCGGAGCCAGGTATGGGAACGAGCTCTTGAAGGCTGAGTCGTTCGCCACACAGTCGGTCGTTACTGCTCCCTTCGTGACCAGGTTGAGCTCGGCATCGATTACGTCGTCTGCCAGTCTTCGGCCGTTCAGGAAGCCGGCGCTGCTCGAGAAGTCGACGGTCAAGATGTCTGGCAGCAGCACCTTGGCCAGAGCGGCTGCCTCGGCCGGCGTTTGGAACAACTCGAGCGTGTCGGTGACCTCGTCGGTCCACTTGCGGCGGTCGTTCAGCGGATGGGTGGCATTGAATGCGTTCCGCCGGGACGGCTCCCCAGGCTCGAAGATGTTGGCAGGGATGAACACTGTGTTGATGGCGGGACGGCCCATCCGGTCTATCGGGTTGCCGTTCAGCAACGTCCGCGCCCATACCCCCACTTTGTCATCACCGAGACGGGTCCGGGGCAACTCCAGCACGATGGCGTTCGTATTGAGGCCCTTGAAGAAGTTTCCCGGATCGGAACAGGAGAAGTCGACGGCGAGGAAGTTGTTCAGGTCGAAGAAGAACGGGTCATCGAAAACCCCGGCCTTGACCTTGCCCCCGCCAGGGAGGTTGGTCGTATTGCCGGTATGGCCGCTGGCGCTGAGACCCGACAGCCGCCCACTGCCTCGGACCGTCCAGTTCTGAACCCCTTTGGCATTCGCACGGGCGAAGTTGAAGGTGACCGTGGCATCCGTCTCGGCGTCGCCGTTGTAGTCGATCCTGAACTGATACAGACCGTTGGCACTGAACCCTTTCTGTCCACTCAGTGCCCCCGCCGCCGGGTTGACGGTCATGATCATCACCGCGTTCCTGGAGTTCGCCGCCGATCTGAAGGCATAGACGTCATTGATGTCCAGCCGGCTGTCGCCGCCAGGCGAAGTGAGGCCCGGCCCGTCCAAGTGGTCGGCTGCCTTCAGCGAGGCGGGGCCCCTGGCCACTCCCAGTGCAAGTGCCATGGCCAGGACGAGAAAGTACGCCCCGGCCTTGATGTATATGCGCATTCGTTCCTCCTCATGGTTCGCTTGCGCCTTCCTGCTGACATTCGGAGCGGAGCGGCCAGCGGATTGCCTTCCAATCCAGATGCCGAGAGGTGACGAACTACGCCCGTGATCGGCCGTGCCGGGGATCGTTAGCGTTGGCACCAGTGGCGCGGACCCCCAAATCCCGAGGTCCGGTTCCCGGGGCAGGACCGGTTGCCTCACAGGAGGAGTTGGTGCTCCGCGCCGCTCGAGGCGACCAGGAGGCCTTCGGTAGCTTCTACGACATGGTGTCGGCTCAGGTGTATGGGCTGGCCCGTCGGGTGGTTCGCGATCCCGCCCAGGCCGAGGAGGTGACTCAGGAGGTGTTCGTAGAGGCATGGCGCCGTGCGCCCGAGTTCGACGCGAGCCTGGGGAGCCCCACCACCTGGATTCTGACCATCGCCCATCGGCGGTCGGTGGATCGGGTGCGCAGCGAGGAGGCGAGCCGGCGCCGAGAGGAGCGTCTCGCCCAGGATCCGACGTCAATTGACTACGACCCTGTGCAGGAGACCGTCGAGTTGCGGCTGGAGAGCCAGATGGTTCGCCGTGCCCTCGCTCAGCTCACCGAGGTCCAGAGAGAAGCGATCGAGCTCGCCTACTACCGAGGGTTCACCTACCGGGAGGTCGCGACTCTGCTCGACACCCCCGAAGGCACGATCAAGACCAGGATCCGTGACGGCCTCGTCCGGCTGCGCGACACGCTCGGGGTGGCGACATGACCGCCGATATCCACAGCCTGGCGGGCGCCTACGTCCTCAACGCCCTCGATGAACAGGAGGCCGTGCTGTTCGAAGAACACATCGCCGCCTGCTCGGTCTGCGCTCAGGAGGTGAGGGAGTTGAGGGCAACGGCTGGGCGCCTTGGGGCTGCCGTAGGCGAGCCCGCGCCGACCGAGCTGCGAGGCAAGGTGATGGGACAAATCGATCGCACGCGTCAAGCGGTGCCCAGTGAGCCAGGTCGCTCGCGGCCTCCCTCGCGGTGGCGTCGTCTGTCTCTGCCTGTGGCTGCCGCCCTGGCCGGGCTGGCCTTGGTCCTCGGATTCGGGCTGGGGCGACTGGCAGGCTCCGGCCCCGCCGACCCGAACGCAGCAGCTCTGGCTGCCGTCATCGCCGCGCCCGACACCGTGTTGATCGAGCTCGCCGGCCCACCCGAGGTGAGAGCCAGTTTTGTGTACTCCGATGAAGTCGGCTCAGGGGTGCTTGTCGCTGAGGGCCTGGAGGCGGCTCCGGCTGGACGCACTTATGAGCTCTGGCTCATCACAGCTGACGGGCCCGCTCCGGCCGGCCTGTTTCCAGGTGGCGAGCTCACCACGATTCAGGCAGATGGCGATGTGACCATCGCGAACGCGGTTGGCATCACTCTGGAGCCGGAAGGTGGTTCGCCTGCCCCAACCGGCGAGATACTGGTTTCAGGCGAGTTGTGAGGAGGTCGGCTCAGGCCGGCCGCCTGAGTACTGCCGCGGCGTCAGCCGAGGCTCTTGCTGATCGTCTCGTGGATCCGATCCACCGAGGGCAACGCCAGATCCTCAAGTGAGGCGGCGGACGGAAGCGGGATGTGGGGAGTGGTGATCCTCACCACCGGACCGTCGAGATCCCAGAAGACCTCCTCGGTGACGATCGACGCAACCTCGGCACCCCAGCCACACAGCCGCGGGTTCTCTTCCACGGTGAAGAAGCGGCCGGTCTTGGTGACCGATCCGAGGATCGTGGCGGTGTCGAGCGGGACCAGTGAGCGCACGTCGATGACCTCCGCCGACACCCCGTCGGCGGCCAGCAGCTCGGCTGCCTCTAGTGCTCTGGGCACCATCAAGGCGAGGGCGGCGATGGTGAGATCGCTCCCGTTCCTGAGCACTCTCGCCGAGCCGAGCTCGTCGACGATCTCTCGGTCCGGGATGTCCGCCTTGGTGGCCATCAGCGACTTGTGCTCGAAAAAGATCACGGGATCGGGATCGCGCACAGAGGCCGCCATCAACCCAATCACGTCGATCGGATTGGAGGGCGCGACCACTTTCAGCCCCGGGATCATCATCGGCCAGTTCTCCACGCTCTGCGAGTGCTGGGCCCCAAAGCGGACGCCGCCGCCATTGGCCGTTCTGATCACCAGCGGGAAGCTCACCTGGCCGTCGGTCATATATCTGCTCTTGGCGATCTGGTTGGCGACGATGTCCCAGCACACCGCAAGGAAGTCGGAGAACATGATCTCGGCTATGACCGGAATCCCGGTCATGGAGGCACCCATGGCCGCTCCCAGGATCGCCTGCTCCGAGATGGGGGTGTCGCGGATCCTGGCCGGCCCGAACTCCTCGACCAGCCCCACCGTCGTCTTGAACACCCCGCCCGATGCGGCGATGTCCTCGCCAAGCATCACCAACCGCGGATCGCGCCGCATCTCCTGGGCGATGCCCGCGGCCACCGCCTCCCGGTAGGTCAGTTCCGCCATCGGGAGCTCCCATCGGCATAGACCTCCGTCATCAACACGTCTTCACCGGGCAATGCGCCCGCCTTTGCGAACTCGGTGGCCTCATCGACCAGCAGCGCTGCCTGCCGTTCGATCGAGGTCAGCTCCTCCTCGGCGACGCCCACCTTCAGCAACCTCCCGTGATAGAGGGGGATCGGATCGTGGCCTGCCCACGCCTCCACCTCGGCAGCGGGCCGGTACTTGCCGGGATCGGCTCGTGAGTGGCCGCCTGAGCGGTAGGTGACCGCCTCCACCATCGCCGGCCCCTCCCCCGATCTCGCCTTGGCGAGGGCCGCGACCGCCGCCAGGTAGACCGCATCCGGGTCGTTGCCGTCGATCACCGGGGCCTCCATCCCATAGGCGGAGGCCCGGTCCCCGGCCGGGTGGGGCACCGCCGTGATGAGGTCGATCGGTGTGTACTCCATCCACAGGTTGTTCTCGCACACAAAGACCACCGGCAGCTTCCAGATCGCCGCCAGGTTCAACGCCTCATGGAAGGCACCGATGTTGGTGGTCCCGTCCCCGAAGAAGCACACCGCTACCTGGTCGGTTCCCCGCATCTGGGCCGACCAGGCGGCGCCATTGGCGATGCACAGATGGGCGCCGATGATGGCGTACGAGCCCATCATCCCCTTCTCGACGTCGGTCAAATGCATCGAGCCGCCTTTGCCTCCGAGGAGGCCGTTTTCACGCCCCAAGAGCTCGGCCATCACCTGACCGGGGTGGGCCCCCCTGGCGAGCGTGTGAGCATGCCCGCGGTACGTCGCGAACGAGTAGTCGCCAGGCTGCATAGCCGCCCCGAACCCGGAGGCGATCGCTTCCATCCCCAGAGAGAGATGGGATGTGCCTTTGACCAGATTCTGCATGAAGAGGTCGTATGCCCGCTTCTCGAACTGGCGGAGCACCTGCAGCGACTTGTAAAGATCGAGCCGAGTGGCGCGCGGCACGTCGGCATTCACCAGCGAATCGTCGACCGGCGGGGGCAGACGCGGGGCGCGAGTCGAGTAGTCGATCAGCTCCGCGTCAGTAGGCATTGGCGACCATCAACTCCTCGCACGGGAACAGAGTGATCACCTTGTTGCCGTCGGCCGTCACCACCAACTCCTCCTCGATCCTCGCCGCGGACCTGCCGTCGGCGGCCGGGGCATAGGTCTCGAGGGCGAAGAGCATCCCCTCCCTGATCTCGACGGGGGCATCGAGGGAGTTGAGCCGGCTGATGATCGGACGTTCATGCAGGCCGACCCCCACCCCATGCCCGAACTGAAGGCCGAACGCATCCATCTCATCCTTGAAACCGAACTCCTCGGCTCTTGGCCAGATCTTGGCGATCTGGTCGGTCGACGTGCCCGGCCGCACAAGGTCGATGGCCGCGTCCATCCATTCCCGTGCCTGCTTGAAAGCGTCGCGCTGGGCCTGGGTGGCCCGCCCCACCACAAAGGTGCGGTAGTAGCAAGTCCGGTATCCGTTGAACACGTGAATGATGTCGAAGTAGGCCTGGTCGCCAGGGCGGATCAACCGGTCCGAGAAGACATGCGGGTGGGGGCTGCAGCGCTCACCGGCGATCGAGTTGATCGCCTCGACGAACTCCGAGCCCATCTCGAACAGACGAGCGTGGGCCAGGCCAACAACGTCCGACTCGCGGATGCCCGGCTTCAAGGCCTCGTAGATGTCCTGATAGACCCCGTCGACCATGGCACAGGCCTGGGTGAGGAGGAGGATCTCATCGTTGCTCTTGATCTCGCGGGCCTTCATCATCGCCTGCTGGCCATCGACGACCTTCAGTCCCTCGGCCTGCAGGGCCAGGAACACACCGGTCTCGGCCAAGTCGACCCCGAGCTTCTCTCCCGCCAGCCCCTCCTCGGCCAGAACCGACTTGATCTCGGCGGCGGCGCGGGAGTGGAGGCCGGCCTCGGGGCCAATCGCCCCCTGCAGCCCTGTGTTGCCGCCGATCGAATTCTCGGTGTCGTACATGTGCGGGAGCTGCAAGCGGTGGGCCTTGGCGGCAGACCCGAAGTCCCAGATCCGGGGACGGCCCTTCCTCGTCACCAGCGCATAGCGTTCACCCTTGTTGAACGCCCAGTAGCCGATCTGGGTGGAAGTGGCGTAGCGGATGTTCGAGGTCTCGAAGAGGAGCACCGCCCCCAAGCCCTCTTCGTCGAGGAGCTTGCGAACCCGCTCGAGCCTGTATTGACGGAGACGCTCGAAGTCGACCCGCATCTCCCAATCGACACCCATGACCCCAGGCGCCGGGCTGGTCGCCACCGGGAACTCCGCCATCAGCTCTCCTCTCCCGCCGGACACTTCACTGTATGTGACAACGAACGAGCGGGCTCCGGCGACCCGCTCACCACCCATCTCATTTGAACGAACCCGCCTGGTCCCGGAGGTAGACGGCGATTGCGCTCAGGTCGCGGTCTCCCATCCCGACGGCGATGGCTTTGCGCACGATCTCGAGCCCCGTCTCGGCCTGCTCCATCGGCATTCCCACCCGGTGGGCCAGGCCGGTGATCAGCTCCAGGTCCTTCTCGACCAGATCGAGGCTGAAGGCGACTGCCGCACCATCCGGGTCCTCGTAGGCCCCCCGCTTGTACTGGACGAACGGGGCCCCACCCGCCCCCGAGGCAAAGACGTCATAGGCGATCGACCGGTCGACGCCCGCCTGTTCTGCCAGCACCAGGGCCTCTGAGAGGGCCACATTCAGCCCATGGACCAAGCCGTTGACTGCCAGCTTGGTGATCGACCCGGCCCCCCTCGGCCCGACCGGCACCACCTTGGCGGCCATCGCCAGCAGGACCGGTTTCACCCGCTCGAGCGCCGCCTGATCGCCTCCCACCATGATCGTGAGGGTGCCGCCAGCAACAGAGGAGACACTGCCGGACACCGGAGCGTCGAGCATGACGGCGCCTGTCCCATCGACTGCGGCCCCGATCTCATGCACGGTCAGCGGATCGATCGTGCTCATCTCGAGGACCACCGTCCCCGGCCTCAATCCCGAAACCAGGCCCTCCCCGCCTAGATAGACCTCACGAGCGGCGACGTCGTCCGCCAGGCTCGTGATCACGACATCGGCCTGCCCGGCCGCCTGCCCGGGAGTGGCCGCAGCAACGGCGTCGAGCTCCCGTGCCAGCTCTTCTGCCACCTCGATTGTGCGGTTGTTTGTCACCAAGGGGAAGCCAGCCGCGGCAAGCCTTCTGGCCATGGCCGCCCCCATCCGCCCGGTGCCGATCACCGCCACCTTGAGGTTGCTCGACGTTGGAGGACCTCCGCTCCGGCCGCCTGACTGTTCAGTGGCACTTTACGCCCAACATGGGTCCCCCCGGAGGGGGGAATGCCGCCTGGGCAAGGGGGGCGGTCCGACCGACCCGCTCCACGCTCGATCCCTTCCCAGACCTGGTTCCGGAACCATCGCAACCACGAGACCCACCTGGCAGCGATGTAGCTGACCGCCCCCTCGTCCCTTCGTGCCACCTCCCCCTCCGGGGGAGGAGATGCCTCCATTATTTGCTTGCTGCAAACATTCACTAAGCTGGCAGCGTGACCTCTGTTGCTGCCGAAGTGCAGCGGCTCGAATCGGCCATGAGCGCCCTCTCCCTCCGTGGACACATGTCGCGGCTCCATGAGTGCCTGACCGGCGCCGCTGGAGTCAGGGTGGACCGGGCCGGGTACCTGGTCCTCAGGGCGGTGGAGGCCGAAGGGCCCCTCCGTCTCACCGACCTGGCGACTCTGATGCAGGTCGAGCCTTCCACCATTAGCCGGCATGCGGCGGATCTCACTGTCCGCGGCTGGCTCGAGAAGCAGCGCGACCCTGACGACCGGCGGGCATGCCTTCTGGCCGTCACCGAGTCCGGCCGAGAGATCGTCACCGGCATCGAGTCCGCCCGTCGCCGGGTGCTGCGGTCGGTGTTGTCCAGTTGGGATGCAGAGGAACGAGAGAAGTTCGTCGACCTGACCGAGCGGTTCGTGGCAGGCCTCGCTAAGGAAGTGGTGAACGGCTGATGGCAGACCAGAACGGGCGCCCGGTGGTGACCAACTCAGGCATGACTCACCGCCAGGTGATGCTGGTGTTCAGCGGCCTCATGTTGGGCCTGTTCCTGGCGGCATTGGACCAGACCATTGTCGCCACAGCTCTGCCCACCATCGTCGGTGAGCTCGGCGGGCTCTCCCATCTGTCATGGGTGGTGACGGCCTATCTGCTCACATCGACCGCCAGCGCTCCGCTCTACGGCAAGATCTCCGACCTGTACGGCCGCAAGATCGTCTTCCAGTTCGCCATCGTCGTGTTCCTGATCGGATCGGCCCTCTCCGGCCTCTCGCAGTCGATGGGCCAGTTGATCGCATTCCGGGCGATCCAGGGCCTGGGGGCGGGTGGTCTGCTCGTGATGGCCCTGACCATCATCGGCGACATCCTCTCCCCAAGGGAGAGGGGCCGCTACCAGGGCTACATCGGAGCTGTATTCGCGGTGAGCAGCGTCGCCGGACCATTGTTGGGCGGCTTCATCGTCGACAACTTCGACTGGCGCTGGATCTTCTACATCAACATCCCCATCGGGCTGGCCGCCCTGTTCGTCACCGGCGCCGTCCTCAAGATCCCCTTCCACCGCCGCGAGCACGCCATCGACTACCTGGGTGCCGCCCTGCTGGTGGCCGCGGTCGGCGCCGCCCTGTTGGTGACGGTCTGGGGCGGACGGGAGTACGCATGGGGCTCGGGACTGATCCTCGGTCTCGCGGCCATGGCAGTCGCCCTCTTCGCGCTCTTCCTCTTGCAGGAGCGCCGTGCCAAGGAACCGATCATCCCTCTGCGGCTCTTCGGAAATCGGGTGTTCTCGATCACCTCCGGCATGGGTTTCATCCTCGGGCTGGCGATGTTCGGTGGGATCGTCTTCCTTCCTCTCTTCCTGCAGGCTGTGCTGGGGGAGTCCGCCACCAACTCCGGGCTGCTGCTCGTGCCCCTGATGGCCGGCCTCCTCACCACCTCCATCGCCTCGGGACGGGTGATCAGCCGAACCGGCCGCTATAAGCGCTACCCGATCGCCGGGACAGCCATCCTCACGGTCGGCCTCTATCTGCTCTCGACCATGGACCCAGAGACCAGCCTCGCCATCGCCGCCCTCTATATGGTGGTGCTGGGAATGGGGATGGGGCTCATCCTCCAGGTGCTGGTGATAGCGGTACAGAACGCGGTGGACACGTCCGACCTCGGGGTGGCGACCTCCTCTGCCACCTTCTTCCGCTCACTAGGCGGCGCCTTCGGCACGGCCCTCTTCGGGGCGATCCTCAGCAGCCGGCTGTTGACCGAACTGGCAGGGATGATTCCGGGCGGCTCCGTCAACGACCTCACCTCCAGTCCTCAGCAGATCGCCCAGCTTCCTCCCGAGGTGCACGAGGTGGTTGTGGCCGGATTGTCCAACGCCATCACCTCGGTGTTCCTGGCGGCCGTCCCGTTCGCGCTGGTGGCCCTGGTGCTGGCGCTGGTACTCCCGGAACTGCCCCTGCGCGAGACCGTCCACGCCATGCCGGCCAGCGCCGAAGGCCCGGTCCTGCTGGAGGACCTGGAAAGCACTTAGAGAAGTACTCGGCTTTGCGTCAGAGCTTCTCGGCGATCGTCCGCGCAATCGCAGTCATCGCCGCCTGGTCCATGGCAATGCCCTCCGTCGAGGAGGAGCCGATCCCCTGCACGACCGTGTTCCCGACCCGCATGGCGAACATCGACAGGTCGTCGGTGACGGAGACGTAGGCACTGTCCCCAGCCTCGACCTGCGCCCCGGTCTCCGAGAACTGCGCCCGCAGCTGCGACCACTGCTCGTCGATGCCGCCCGGAATGCCCTGGCCGTCGAGGTAGCTGTCGGTCCACACCATCGTGTAGAAGAAGGCGGACTGCTCGTCGCCGGCGGCGTAATTGCACTCTCCGAACACGACCGCCCCCGAGTGTGCGGGAAACCCGGTCTCCCAGCTGCCGCCGGTGGCGGTGGCCAGCTCGTCGGCTTCGAGCAGCATGCAGACGGCACTGTTGGCTGCAGCCGTGGTGACGGGCACAACGCCTGTCGTGGTCGAGGAGGGCCCCGTGTGAGTTGTTGTGACAGACCCAGTCGAGCACGCCGCAGTGAGTAGGACCAGCCACACCATGCCAATCCGGCGCGTCGCCACCCCCATTGCCCCTCAGAAGAGGCTCCCCGACATGGCCTCGGTCGCCGCGGGCTCTTCCCCTCCTCCCCCGTTGATCGCCACCAGGGTGGCGACGATGATGACGATCAGGACGATCACTCCGGCGGCCGCGACCCAGAACTCGCCCCGGCTGATCCTCATCCCGGGCAGAGCGGCGGCCATGCCGGCGAAGCCGAGGATTGAGGCCGACACGATCACCGCGATCAGAGCCGCCCCACCCTCCGCCAGCTCCTGGCTGTCGATGAACACGACGGCGAACGGCAGGACAAGGATCAACAGCAGCCCGATCGCCTTCAATGGGATCCCGATCGCGCTGCTCAGGCGGCTGCGGATGACGTGCAACTCCTCCCCTTCTTCCGCGCTCACCCCTTGCGGCACCCCCGCCAGCTGCACCAGGGCTGCTGTCGCCCATCCGAGCAGGGCTCCCCCTATCAGCATTACCAGCGCGAGGGGTATCACCTCGATCCGGACGAGTCCCTCGACCCCCTCGATCGGCTGCCCCATCCCGGAGATGAGAACCCCACCGGCCAGGAGACCCAGCACCAGGCCGGTGCCTGCCCCGGCCAAACCCGAGGTCACCCTGCCCGCTTCCAAGGTCATTCCCTTGCCCACCCAGGAGGTGACGGTTCGGGAGAGGCTCGCCACGATCATTCCGAAGACCGTGGACAAGATGAGGGTTGCGATGAGGAACCCCCTCACCCCGACATCCACCGCCGGCTGGTAGGCATCCTCGCTTCCTGCCACGAAGGCGGAAGACAGGAGCCACGGGGAGCCGGCCAACAACCCGACCAGCCCGAGCAGGGCTCCCACCCAGGCACCGATGCGGCCCGCCACTCTCACCCTCTCTCCTAGCGGGGCAGCGGCGTCGACCGGTTCCTCGGCAACCGGCTCCGAGACTGGAGCTGCGACAGAAGGGGCGGTGATGACGGCGATGGGGGATGAAGCGGGAGCAGCTTCTTCCATGGTTGGCTCGAGCGCCTCAACGGGAGCGGTGGTGGGAGTGGCCACCGCGGCGGTCGTGGTGACGGCGGTGCCGCCGGCCCAGGCGGTGAGGATGTCCTCGACCGGCACGCCGGTCACCCTGGCGCGGGCTTCGGCAGATCTGCGGACGATGGCTTCGGGGGCGCTCAGCGCTTGGGCTGCCGCGGTGAGAGCGTCACTCACGACGGCGGAGACTAGCCAGCAGGCCCCTCGCCACCGGCTCCAGCTGCCGCCTCGGCCCGCTCCGCCTCTGCCCGTCTCCGAGCACGCTTCTCGGCCCAGCGCATGGCCATCACTCCCAGGATCGCCGGGACCAGGAAGAGCCCGATCTCATGGAGGCCTCCCATATGCGCTAACAGCAGTCTCACGGTCTCACAGTCTCACAGTCCCACGGTCTCACAGTCTCACAGTCGCACACTCGCACGGTCGCACAGTCGCACACTCGCACGGTCGCACCGTCGCACGTCCCCAGTCTCACACTTGCGCAATCCAATCGTGAGACCTCGAGACCCGTGAGACCTCGGGACCGTCTTCAGCCGGCCAGGATCACCAGGCCCAGACCGGTCAGGCCCACCATCAGTCCCAGCATGGCGTACTGGCTGCGCACCGCCCTCTCCGGCTGGTAGTCGGCCAGGGCCCGGTCGTGGGCGAGGACCACTCCCAGGACGTGGCCGGTCACGATGGTCAGCACCTGCACGTACCAGACCGCCACCGGGGTCAGGAAGAAGTCGACCATCCGGCCGGCCGTCCCGAAGAGGTCCCAACCCAGGCCAAAAGGGTCCGACAGGCTGCTGATCAGCAACTGGCCCTCGAAGATGATCAGCGTGAAGTAGTGGGCGAAGGCGTATGCGAACGCGATCGGGACCAGGGTGTGAGCGAAGCGGGAGGCAGTCCGCGCCGTGCCTGCCTCTCCTCCTCCGATCCGGGCAGCCAGGGCACATGCCCCGTAATAGGCAGCTCCGATCAGGCCACACATGGCGACCAGGCAGAGGGTTTCCACCAAGACCGAACCCTTGAGGAACGGCAGGTTCTGGCCCCACCAGGCGGTTGCCGAGAGGCCGTCATAGCTGACGGTGCCGATCATCACGATGACGAACGCCGCCAGCCCTTTCCACTCGGGAAGCACTGGTAGCGCTCGCAGCCACCCTCGCCACACCGGCTGCTGATCGCGGTCCCGCCCGAAGGGTGCAATCGATGAGATGAGCCGCGTATATGGCGTGAATATGTCGGCCGATGTGAAAGCCGTCTCCCGTCCGAACCGGCGGGCCAACACCAACAGGTAGCCGCTGTAGACCAAGGCCGCTGCCGCCAGCGTGGAAGGAGCGGCACCATTGCGATTGACCAACTCCATCCAGGTGAAGGCGACCAGTCCGATGGCGGCCGGCCAGACCCCGAACCTCTGGGTTAGCTGGGGCCGTTCCGTGTCACCGATCCCGGTGGAGGCAAAGATGGTCCGCCAGGGATTGACAGCCGAATAGACGTTGCCGAAGACGGCGCCGAGGAATGGAACCACCAGCCAGAAACCCACCCAGACCAGGACGGGTGCGATGTTGCGCCCGCTGCTGTCCTTGAAGAAGTCGACGACGCCGGACACCACCACCAGGATGAGCCCGGCCACCCCCAGCCCCTTGGCGACGGCGAAGAACGGCTTCATCCATCGGGCCCTGATAGGGCGGTTGCGCGGCCCGTCCTGGAATCGGGACTTGGGCCACAGGACTGCCAGCGCAACGAACGACGCCACGAGCACGATCCCGGCGCCGACAATGAAGAAGCTCATCGGGACCGGAAGGTCGAGGCGGCCGCCTATGCCGTGAGCAAGGGCGACGCCCGGCATCCCCAGAAAGAACCAGCAGGCGGCCAGCAGCATGGCCGCCGCCCTTCTCATCAGCTGACTTCGAGCTCAACCAGCGGTATTACCGCCGCTTCCAGCTCCACTTCGAAGATTCCGGGGACGTCGGCGACGAACTCCACCACCGCGGTGCCGCCGGCTTCGACATCCGTGCTGAGGTCGTAACCGTGCACATGGATCTCGTCGCCGACGTCGCTGGTCACGACCAGGCGCACGGTGTTGCCGAGCGGCACCGGGACCCGCTCCGAAGGCGGGCTCACCTCCCCATTCGCCACGGCGATGCGTATCTCGGTCAGGGTGGAGCTCGTGGTGACGACCGCCGTGGAGGTGGAGGTCACCGGCACCCCGGTGGTAGACACGGCAGCCGAGGTGGTTGTCGAAGCAGTGGAGGGGGCGGTCGTCGTCGTCGAGCTGACAGTCGGCGAGCAGCCGGCGACGAGTGAGGCCAATGCCAGGAGAAGGACGGTGTAGCGACGCATGTGACGATCGTATCGATACCCATAGGCAATGCCTGGTTCGACAGAAGCGGCCCGGCAGGCCCATGATCCCTCTCTTCTAGAGTCACCTCTCGTGGCCGAACCCTCCATCGGGCTGCCGTCCGGAACCGTCACCTTCGTATTCTCGGACATCGAGGGCTCCACCAAGCTCCTCGAAGAGCTCGGCGACCATTACGCCGATCTTCTCGCCACGTACCGTGAGGTCACCGAGAAGGCCGTCGCCGACAACGGCGGTGTGATCTTTGGCTCCGAGGGCGATGGGGTCTTCATGGCGTTCTCCGGTGCCGCCTCCGCGGCCGAGTCGGCCCACCAGGCCCAGGTGGGTTATCGAGCCGCAGCCTGGCCCGGCGGCAAGGAGGTCCGGGTCCGGATGGGGGTCCATACCGGCTCACCGGTCCTGATCGGCGACGACTACACGGGCATCGACGTGCACCGCGCCGCTCGAATCACGGCAGCCGCATGGGGTGGGCAGGTCCTCATGTCCGAAGCGACCAAGGTCCTGATCGAGTCGACCGGTGTCGTCACCCGCGACCTGGGTTGGTATGCGATGAAAGGGCTGAGCAGGCCCGAGCGCCTCTTCCAGATGGAAGGGGCCGGTCTCGACTCGGCCTTCCCTCCTCCCCGCGCCAGGTCACGTGAGGTGAACCTCCCAAGCAACCTCACGTCGCTGGTCGGGCGAGACGCCGACGTCACGGCGGTCGTCCAACTCTTCGAGCAGGAGGGGAGCCGCCTGGTCACCCTCTCCGGGCCAGGCGGCATCGGCAAGACCCGCCTGGCGGTCGCGGTGGCTGCTCGGATGGACCCGACCCTCGCCGATGGCGTGGCGTACGTTGACCTGACGGCACTAGATGAGCCGGATCAGGTGGCGACGAAGATCGCGTCTGACCTCGGCGTACCGGACAATCAGACCACCGCTCGCCTGGAGGGGCTGGCCGCCCATCTACAAGGGAGCAACCTCTTGCTGGTCCTCGACGGATTCGAGCGAGTTGTCCCCGCCGCTCCCAATCTTGCCACTCTGCTGGCCCGATGCCCCGGGCTCATGATCCTGGTCACCAGCCGGGCAGTTCTCGACCTCCCGGTCGAGCGCGAGTTCAGGGTGGGCCCGCTCGAGGTCCCGGCCGGGGGCGACACCAACGGCGACCCGAACTCATACGCGTCAGTTCGCCTCTTCATCGACCGTGCCAAGTCGATCCGACCGGACTTCGAGCTCACCCCGGCCGGAGCGAACGCCATCACCACCCTGGTGCGTCGCCTGGATGGGCTGCCGCTTGCAATCGAGATCGCCGCCGCTCGTACGAGGGTGTTGGCCCCGGAAGCCCTGCTCGAGCGGCTCGGCGCATCAATCGACCTGTCGTCTTCGGCCCGGGACCTCCCTGATCGTCAACGCAGCGTCCGCGCCACCATCGAATGGAGCCACGATCTGCTGTCCGATGACGAGCGCCGGCTCTTCGCCCACCTGGGCGTGTTCACAGGCGGATGGACCCTGGAGGCGGCCGAGGCCGTTTGCCAGATGGAGGAGTTGGGGGGCACCCTGGCCGGCCTCGAGTCGTTGCTCGCACAGAGCTTGCTCCAGCTCGAACCGGATGGCCGTATGCACATGCTGAGCCCGATCAGGGAGTTCTCCCAAGAGCGGCTGTCCACCATGCCGGAGGCCGAGGAGA
>DATBMA010000094.1:0-6981 GCA_036555105.1 Acidimicrobiia bacterium | reverse complement strand
CACCTTCACCTCCTCCTCGCCGGCTGCCAGCCCCAGCCAGAGGGCCTCGGCTCGCTGCGGGCGGGAAAAGGCCCCCATCTCCCCCAGCCGGACTCGGAACGGGTCGCCCAGGTCGGCTTGGTCCACTTCGGCCATGAGCCGCTCGAGCCCCACCTGGTCGACGTCGCCGATGAAGCGCAGCGTCAGGTGCCAGTTGCCCGGTGGGACCACCCCCCCGGGGACATTGAGCGCCGCCAACCGGGAGGAGAGTGCTGCGATCGCTTCGGCCGGCGGGGCCAGGCCGAAGAAGAGCCGGCCTACTCGCTCCACCACTTGCCTGTGATGGCCAGCCTGGCCAAGTGGAGGGCTCCCGTGGTTGCGTAAACCCGCACCCGTTCCCGATCGCCTGGCAGCCGCAGGGTCCTCGCCTTGCTCCCCTCAGGAGTGGCGACACCGATCACCATGGTCCCGGGCGGGGCTTCCAGCGGATCCGGGCCGGCGGACCCGGTGACCCCGATGCCTACCTCGGTCCCAAGCGCGCGGCGAACCCCCTCCGCCATCCCCACCGCCGTCTCCGGGCTGACCAGCGGGTTGGCCAGGTCGACTGAGAGCAGACGCTCCTTCAGATCAGGGGCATACGCAACCACCGATCCTCGGAACCACTTGGACGATCCCGGCACCGAGGTGAGGCGAGCAGCCACCAGCCCCCCTGTGGCGGACTCGGCCGTGGCCAGCATCCATCGACGCCTGGAAAGAAGGGAGCCCAGGATCTGCTCGATGGTCTCTTCGTCGGCTCCGAACACCGACTCGCCCAAGCGTCTCCGGACCTCGGCTTCCATGGGCTCGATCAACTCCCGCGCTGCCGTGACGTCGGCGGCTTTGGCCGTCATTCGCAGTTTCAACTCGCCCCCCGAGGCCAAGTAGGCGAGTGAGGGATTGATCGACCCTGAATAGAGGTCGTCGAGCATCTCTGCCACCTGCGACTCGGACCGACCCCAGCTGCGCAGGACCCGGTTGACGATCACCTCTCGTCGTCCCGCCAGAGCGAGCAAACGCGGCACCACCTCGGTTTCCATGAGTAGATGCATCTCCTCGGGGACACCCGGCACCACGAAGACCCACTTGCCTGCTTGTTCGATGGCGAGGGCGGGAGCGGTGCCCTTCGGATTGGGGATCATCTCCGCGCCGCCCGGGGCATCGGCCTGCCGCAGGTTGGACTCTGGCATCTCCCGCCCGAGCCGCTCCCAGCGCTCGCGCAGCTCAACGACGTAGTCCTCTGACCGCACGAGCTCCCGCCCCAGGGCCGAGGCGATGCCTTCCCTGGTCAGATCATCCTGAGTGGGCCCGATGCCTCCTGTAACCACTACTGCGTCGGCCCGCTCCAGGGCAACGCTGATGGCGGTTGCGATTCGAGCCTGGTTGTCGCCGACCACGGTTTGGAAATGGGAGTCGAGGCCCACCTCGGCCAGAGCGGCGCCAATGAATGCGAGATTGGTGTTCACGATCTGGCCGAGCAGCAGTTCTGTCCCGACCGCGACGACCTCGACGATCACAGTGGTCTCAGGCGCCCCGGCTCGACTCGACCAGGCCTTGCAATGGGCCGGGGCCGACTGCGTCTGCCAACGCATCCCAGGTGGAAGGGGCTACCTCACCCTCCTCCTCGAGCTGGGAAGCGGCCAAGTGGACGGCGTCGGCCAGGGCTGCGAACAACCCGGCCTGGTCGCGCTCCACGGCAAGGGCGACGGCCGTCCGTGCCCCCGCTCCGTCGTGGCGGCCGAGGGCCTCGATGGCATGCTCGGCGGCGGTGAGCGCTTGCCGTTGAAGGTGGCCGTCCATCGCTCGCACGGTACTCCCTGCCTCCGATCGGCTTGCCCGGCTCGGGCCTAGCCTCGGTCGGGTGACGGCGACCTTCGACGACGCGGTCGAGTTCATCTCGAAGGTCGGACTGGCCTACCTGTTCGGGAGCAAGCGCGCCACCGAGTTCCCCAACCTCCACATGCAGCTCACCGGCCACGACTCCATCGATGACTGGGGGCCGGAGACCGAGGTGGTGTGGGAGTGCAGGGCCGAGCTTCCCCTGCGTGGGGCGGCCTGGTTCGGGGAGTGGTTGCGCAAGCGCGGGACCTTCGTATCGGTTGGGCTGCTGCCGGCAGCCTTGGGCTGGTGTGGGCGAGCCGCCGATGTCGAGGAGGACGTGTCCCAGGCGTGGGGGATCTCACCAGATGCCGGCATGGTCTATGAGGCGGTCCTGGCCGAGGGCCCGATCGCCTCGATGGCCCTCCGACGGGCAGTCGGTCTCGAGAAGAGCGAGTCCGCCAAGGCATTCCAGAACGCCCTCAAGTCGCTCCAGCACGGGCTCTTCGTGACCACCTTCGGCCATGAGCAGGAGTCCGGAGCCTGGGCATCCTCGGTGTACGAGCCGACAGTCCGGGCGTTCCCCGATGTGCAGATCCTCGATCAGACCGCGGGACTGCACGAGCTGGTCAGTTGCTTGCGAGAACAGGCGGATGACCCCAGTCCCCGGTTGGCAGCAACCCTGTTCCGTGCCCCGGTCGAGCTGGTCCGTGAAGTCTGGGACTGACTGATCCCGGCCAGACGACAAAGCAGCGCCGGCGGTCGTCAACGGGTCCCCGAAATGGGCGAATACGATCGAATGGAGTGGACGAGCGACCCACACCCGGGTACGCCTCCAATGGCGGCACCTACATCGCGTACCAGGTGGTCGGTGATCACAGCCTGGACCTGCTGCTGATCGACACCTGGGCCCATCACGTCGAGGCGGTGTGGGACTTTCCTGACTACGCCCGCTTCCTCCGCCGACTGACTTCCATTGGGCGCTTGATCCACTTCGATCGTCGCGGCACCGGGCTGTCAGACCCTGTGCCCGTCGATCAACTTCCCGACCTCGACACCCAGGTAGATGATGCGATGGCGGTGCTGGCAGCCGCTGGGTCGGAAGGTGCGGCAGTGATCGGCATCAACGACGGGTCAGTCCTCGCCGTAATGCTCGCAGTTGCCCATCCGGAGATCTGCCGTTCCCTGGTTCTGTTTTCTCCGACCCCCCATCTGGTCCTGTCCGCCGACCTGTCACTGCAATCGATAGATGAGGTTGTCGCCGTAATCGAGGCGAGCGCCATAACCAACGACAGCGGAGTCGAGTTTCTCGCTCCCAGCCGGATTGGTGACGTGGAGTTCGAGCATCGGCTGGCCCGTCTGCAGCGTCTGTCGATTCGCCCCGGTGTATACGGCCACTTCTACCGACAGGCACTGGAAGCTGACATCACCGACCTGCTTCCGGAGATCCGCTGTCCCACGCTGGTGCTGACCCGCACAGGCAACCTCATCGTTCCCGTCGAGCAATCGCGAAAGGTTGCCGACGCCATTGCCGGGGCGAAGTTCGTTGGGCTGCCCGGCACCGACTACGGAGTCTTCTCAGAGGGGGTGGACCAGGTCGTTGATGAGATCGAGGAGTTTCTCACCGGAGCCCGCTCCGGGGAGGATCCGGATCGACTACTGACCACTCTGCTGTTCACCGACATCGTCGCCTCTACCGACCGCGCGGCCCAGGTCGGCGATCGCCGCTGGCGGGACCTGCTCGATCAGCACCACGAGTTGACCCGCCGCCAGCTGAACCGATTCGGTGGTCACGAGGTATCAACCACTGGCGATGGGTTCTTTGCCAACTTCGATCGCCCCATCTCCGCGGTCCGGTGCGCTCTCGCATTGGTCGATGCCATGCCGGCGGTGGGTCTGCAGATCCGGGCCGGGGTGCACACCGGTGAGGTCGAGGTGCGCGGCGACGACCTCGGGGGGCTAGCGGTCCACATAGCCTCCAGGATCATGAGCCTGGCGGATGGTGGACAGGTGCTGGTATCGAGCACGGTCAGGGATCTGCTGGTCGGCTCCGAGGTCGTCTTCGAGGACCAAGCCGAGCACACTCTCAAAGGCGTGCCCGGCTCCTGGCGCCTGTACTCGGCGGTGACGGGCGCGTGAGACTGCCGATCAGCTTGACGAGAGGGGTAATGGTGCCGGGATCGCTTGGCGATTGGATCGAGGGTTACCGAGTGGCGTGGGAACAGAGAGACGCCGATGCGGCCGCCGCGCTCTTCACTGAGGACGCGACCTATCGCTCCGAGATCTTCTCCGATCCGAGCCAGGGCCGGGAAGGTGTCCACGGGTACTGGACGTCGGTGACCGCGGCCCAGAGTGAGGTCGAGGTGAAGATGGGCCGGCCGTTCGTGGAAGGCAAGCGAGTCGCCGTCGAGTTCTGGACGAACATGAAGGGCGACGGAGCCGACGTCACCCTGCCCGGGTGCATGCTGCTCGACTTCGACGACAACTGGCTGTGCCGGCGCCTACGCGAGTACTACCACTACCAGCCGGGCCACATGGACCCACCGCCCGAGTGGGGAACGTAGTGGTTTGTCGCTGAATCGATTCCTTGCAGAAGCGATAGCTCACGAGACGCCAATATCAGGGCATCTTCCAACGCAGAGGAGCCCATGGGCAGAGTGGTCATGTATAGCTCAGTGTCGGTGGACGGCTTCATCGCGGACGAGAACGACCAGCCCGGACCCCTGTTCGACTGGTTGACCAGCGGTGACGTGCCGTTGGACGAGAGCGGCGACTTGAAGGTGTCGCAGACCTCCTACGACTACACCCGCCCGTATTGGAACCAGATCGGGGCGACCGTCGTCGGCCGCCACGTCTTCGACATGACGGACGGCTGGGACGGGAAGCCTCCGGGCGGGATCGACCACGTGGTCGTCGTGACCCACCGGCCGGAGCCTGAGGGCTGGGACCCCGAAGCGCCGTTTCACTTCGTTGACGGCGTCGAGGCAGCCGTGGCCAAGGCGCAGGAGCTTGCGGGTGACCGCATGGTCGAGGTCGCCGCTGGCGAAGTCGGTGGCCAGGTGCTTGCCGCGGGCCTGGTCGACGAGGTGCGCATGGACGTCGTACCCGTCGTGTTCGGGTCCGGCAAGCGCTACTTCGGGTCGGTCGACGCGCAGCACCTGTTGGAGGATCCTGATGTGGTGATCCAGGGCAACCGGGTGCTTCACCTGCGCTATCGGGTGCGCCGTTGATCGATCTGAGCGAGTCCGTGAAGAGGGCTACGGCGGACGGTGACACCAGCTCGGACCTCCGGCCGCGTTTTGCGCAGGCCGCAGCCGCGATCGACGGCGGGCGGATCTAGACCTCTTGGAACAGGTACGGGCGGAGCATGTCCATCCGCCGGTCGACGTCCTCCGGATCCAAGTACCAGAGCATGGCTGCCACGGTCGACAGAAGCGGGTTGCCGTCCTGGGGGGTGAAGCAGAAGCCGACCAATTCGTTGCCGTTGCGCACGGCCAGGGTCTCGAGCGCAACCACCGTCTGCGAGAGGATCCGCCCGTAGTACCCGTGGTCACGCCCGAATGAGAAGACCTGGTTGGCCGACCGCTTGTAGGTGATGGCCACCCGCTTGTTGGCCATGAGCCGCTCCTTGGCCTCGTCCAGGGTCATCTCCCGATCGAGCGCCAATGAGAAGTGGATGGCGTGCATGTACTGGGTGTTGAGCTTCATCGCCGAGGAATACAGGTTGAGATCGAAGCCGAGAGTGGCGAACAGATCGTGGGCGTCCCGAGCATGGTGGGTTCCGAAGCGGAGGTCCTTGTGGCGCTCGACCGTCGGGCTCGGGGCGAACCCGGAATCCTGGCTGATGTCGTTGGAACGGCGAATGCAAACGAACTCGCCCGAGGTCAGATGGTTGGCGCCATCATCGTCCATGGCCAGGGTCTTGACCAACACCGCGATGTTGTGGGTGTTGCAAGAGACGATGTGCAGGAAGCGGTCAGTGCCGTGCACGAGGGCCTCGTCATTGATGCCGCGGGCATACATCTTGCCAAAGCCGAACTCGGAGCCCTGAGCCATGAAACCGATCGGCCCCTTGGCGGCGGCGTAGAACTCTTCCTTGTTGTCGTTGCCAACCGGCGTGCAGTCGATGACCACTTTGGCCCGCTCGATCGCCTCCCTGCTCTCGTACTTGGGGGCGTGCCCCAGCTCCTCGAAGGTCGACCGCTTCTCGTCGTCGACCACAAGCACCGCGCCCCTACGGACCAGATCGTTCACCTTGCCCCGCTCGGTGAGCAGCGGGGAGTTCTTGTGGAAGGTGACCTCGTCGATGCCGAAGTCGGCCTTGTGATCCGCCAGCAGCCCGATGAGCGGCTCGCCGATCGTGCCGGTGCCCACGACGTGGATGATGTTTGACATCTGCCTCTCTCCCTGTCCCCCAAAGGCTATTCGCCCTATGGTCGATGGGCGAGAGGCTCAGTCGTCGGTCTGGACCCGGGTGGGGGTGATTCGGATGGGGACCGGGTAGTCCCTCTCGAATCGCTCCCAGGACCATCCGTATTCGGCCAGCTTCGGGCCGTACTTGGCGGCGTATTCAGGGACCGCGTGAGAGGCGGGGGCGTCCCTTACCACCTCGGCCGTCCCCTGGATCACGACAACCGATCCTCCACCCGCGTCGCTGTTGAGGTGAAGGTTCACCTTTCCGTTCTGGCCGAGGTTGCGGACCCTGATCCCGTCCATGGAATACACCCACAGGACCTCGCCCGTCCACAGGAACCAGACCGGGTAGCTCTGCGGCTGGCCGGCCGGGGTCACCGTCGACATCCAGATGATGATCTCGTCGCGAAGCCGAGCCTCTGCTGCCTCCGAGACCTCAACGTTCGCCATCAGGAGGCCAGGAAGAGAGCCGGCTCTTCGAGGTTCTCGAGCACCATCGCCATGAACCTCCGGCCTTGACCGCCATCGATCACACGATGGTCATATGAGAGCGAGAGCGGCATCACCGGCGCCACCTTCACCCGTCCTTCACGAGCAACTGGTGCCTCCGCCGCCCTGCCCGCCGAGAGGATGGCGGTGGTGCCATAGGGGACGATGGGTGTGCCGAATCCTCCCCCAAGGGCGCCGATGTTCGAAACGGTGAAACTCTGGCCGCTGAGCTGTTCGGCCTTGAGC
>DATBMA010000083.1:0-6620 GCA_036555105.1 Acidimicrobiia bacterium | reverse complement strand
ATCACTGCAACCATCTCCAGCATCTCATCCGAGATCAGGGCAGCCATCTCTCCCCACTCGCCCCGCTTGCTCATCGCGGTGAGCCGGTCGCCGATGTCCCACCCGTGCAGCTCCAGCACGGGCCGGTAGGTCGGGGTGGATGCGTAAAAGGCGATCTGAAGCCTCACGACCTCGGCGGCCATGTCGATCTCGGCCTGGTCATGGCCGGTGACCACGAACACCGACGCGATGCGCGCGACATCGTCGACCGTTCTGCCCGCATTCCTGGCGCCGGCTTCGATGCCCGCGATCACCACTTCGTCCAGATAGGCGACCGTGTGGAAGGGGTGGACATGGAAACCCTGGCACAGCTCTCCGGCCAGACGGGCGAGATAGGGGCCGACCCCGGCAATGGCGATGGGGATCTCGGGATGGGAGATAGGGCCAGGGTTGAAGAACGGGGTCATTAGCGAGAACTTGTAGAAGTCACCATCGAAGGCGAGCGGGCCCCCTTCCTGCCAGCAAGCGAAGATCGCCCGGAGCGCCTTGATGTACTCGCGCAACCTGGGGCCGGGCGACTCCCAGGTCACCGAGAACCGCCGCTGTATGTGGGCCTTCACCTGGGTCCCCAATCCCAGGATGAACTTCCCATCGCTGATCCCGGCAAGGTCCCATGCCACTTGGGCCACGACCATCGGCGAACGCGGGAAGGCCACGGCAATCGCGGTTCCCAACTCCAACTCCGGCGCCGCCGCCGATGCCATGACCAGTGGGAGGAATGGGTCGTGAGTCGTCTCCGTCGTGAAAAAACCGTCGAATCCGATACGGCGAGCACGCTGAGCCGCCTCCGCAGCATGGTTGGGGGGAGCGGGCTCGAAGTAGTAGTCGACCTTCACGGTTAGTTGCCTCGGGGCGGCACGGTAACTGCAGGCAGCCGCGGGCTAGGGTGCCAAAGGTGAATCGTCTCACCAAGGTGATCGGCATCACCGGGGCGGTGGCCGCGGTGGTGTGGCTTCTTCGGGACCGGATCATCACCGTCGGACTCGAGCGTGACGAGGAGCCACCGCGTTTCCGCACCGCCGGCCCCGGCAGCCCTCCGCCCGAGGAGTCGCAGCCGTCGATGCCGGTCACCGACATCTCCGGCATCGGGCCGACCTACGCCGCCCGACTCGAGAAGGCAGGGATTGCCGATGCGAGGTCGCTGGCCGCCAGCGAGGCCGAGACAGTGGCGGCTGCAGCCTCGGTGTCCAAGGACCGGGCCAGCCAATGGATCGACGAGGCTAGAGCCCGCGAGCCGTCTGCAGCCCCCGCATCTTGAAGGTCCGGCCGCGACCGCCGAGGCGGCGCCTCCCGGTCAGCGCATAGACACCGGTCGCGGCTGCCATCCCAACCAGCAGCCAAGGGGCTGAGGTACCCAGATCGCCTCCCGGCAAGCCACTGAAGAACTCGACCACCGGAGCCGGCCCTACCGGCCTGGCCCAGAGGATGAACCCCGCCCCCAGCACCCAGCACAGGAGCCCGAGCCAGTTGAACAGGCCGTAGACGCCCCGCCATCTGAACATGTCGTCGGCGCCGTAATGCCTGCCCCTCACCAGGTAGGCATCGCTCAGGAACAGGGCTGCACCCACGGCCGCTCCCACCAGGGCGAGGTCGATGACCTGGCTGAGCTCGTCGGCTGAGAAGAGAACCGCCAGCGAGGTGGCCCCGACGGCCGCGAATACCGCACCCAGCCATCCGGGCAGCTTGGGGATGATTGCGGAGAGTGAGAAGGCCGAGCTGATTCCCGAGGCGGCCGCCCCGTCCACCTCCATCACCAGGACCCAGACAAGCACTGCCAGACCGCCCAATGCGCCAGGGGCAAGTGAGTCGAGGCGATCGAGCCCGCCCGTCTTGGCCAGTACTGCGCCTCCTGCCCACACGGCCAGGAGGGCGCCCACCGCGAAGCCGTATCCGAGGCCATTGCCGGTGTTCTCCTCACGCCGCCCTCTGGCGCCGATGTCGGTGGCGAATGGGAGCCAGATCAGACCGAGGGTGAGGAGGGTCTCGAAGGCCCCCCAGAAGTTGCTGTTCGATGCTGGCGTCGATGGGCCCGGAGGCATCGACAACAGCCGCCAGGCCAGGCCGAATAGGAGGAGGATCGAGCCCCAGAAGAGCCACCGCCTCATTACCACGGTGACCGCGAAGGTTGGCCCGGTCAGCGCCAGCAGCGCAGCAAGCACACCCAGCCCGATGATCGCCGGGTCGGCCCCGACCGTAAGCCCCATCTGCTCGAAGGCCGACGCTGCCCAGGCTCCTGCCTTTTGCATGATCAGGGCGGCCCATCCGACGGTCAGCGCCAGCCTCGACAGCACCACCGGAATCGAGCCGGCCGAGCCCAGCGCCGGCCGCAGCAGCCATGGCCCCGGAGTGCCGGTCACCGACGCCATCCGCCCCGCCAGGCCCAGGAGAAACCCTCCGAGGAGGATGGCCAGGGGAGCGGCCAGGATCAACTGATTGAACGGGATCCCGCCCAGCGCCAGCGTCGCCCCCAGCAGAGTGGCAGGCAGGCCCAAGGCCGTTACCGAGGCAGCGGCGGTGAAGTCGCCCGATTCGAGACGGGCTGCCGAGAAGCCGATCGGACCCGACGGCCAGGCCCGCCGGATTCTCTGCCACATGAGTCGAGTGTAGGACTAGCCCCTTTGGACAGAAAGGGACCCATACGATGCGCACTTGTCATACATGGTCGACCCCGCCTCGCTGGCCACATTGATCGGTGGCGAGCCTTCATATCGCGTCGATCAATTGCGGGACTGGCTCTATAGGACGCCCGTCCTGGCTGCAGAAAACGCCACCAGCCTGCCTGCCTACATGCGGACGCGGCTGGCGCCTCATTGGTGGCCCTTCCAAGTGGAGCGTGATCTGGTCGGTGACGGAGGAAAGACTCGCAAGTGGTTGTTCCGCTGTCACGACGGTGCCGCGGTCGAGGCGGTGCTCATGGGCTATCGGAGGCGAACGACCCTCTGCATCTCCAGCCAGGCAGGCTGTGCCCTCGCCTGCACGTTCTGCGCGACCGGACAGTTCGGCTTCGAGCGTCATCTCGAAGCCGGCGAGATCGTGGCACAGGTCGCATATGCCCAGGCCTTCCTCCGCACCGGGGCGATGCCGACCTCGCCCGATCGAGTGACGAATGTCGTGTTCATGGGAATGGGCGAGCCACTCGCCAACTACCGACGGGTCCGTGAGTCGATAAGGCGGATGGTCGAGAACATGGGTTTGTCCCCCAGATCGCTGACCGTCTCGACGGTCGGCATCGTCCCCGGCATGCTCCGCCTGGCCGAGGAGCCATGGCGCGTCAACCTGGCGGTGAGCCTTCATGCCGCCGACGACGAGCTTCGCAGCCGCCTGGTGCCGATCAACAAGCGATATCCACTGGCAGAAGTGGAGGCGGCCGCTGCGAACTACTTCGCTGCGACCGGCAGGAGGATCTCGATCGAGTGGACGCTGATGGACGGAGTGAACGACGGGATCGATCAGGCGGAGAAGCTGATTCCCATTGCCCGCCGTTTGCGAGCTCATGTCAATGTGATCGCCCTCAATCCCACTCCGCTCACTTCTGAGCGACCCTCATCGACAGCCCACATAAGGGCCTTCGTCGACAAGCTGGTTCTCGCCGGTATCACCGCCACCGTGCGGGACACCCGGGGACGCGACATCGATGCTGCCTGCGGACAGCTTCGGTTGCAGGCAACTGGCCTCAAGTCCGGTCAACCTGCCGTGGACGGTGCGGCCCAGGTGGACACCTGAGGTCAGGCGGTTAGGCTGCCCGCAGGGCGGGTCGGGGGCCGCAGGAGGTATTGGCTCCGTGCCCGGAATCCGATTCAGCAAGGGCCGCCATCTGGGCGGACGATTCCACAGAGCCCGAGCTCATCAGGACGAGCCCTCGAGTGAGTATCGACGGGTGCTCCGCTCCGTAGGCGTTGGCGCCATGATCACGGCCGTTCTCATCACCGCGGCGTCTGCGTATGAGGTTCGGGCAGGCGACACCCTCATTCAGATTGCCCGCAAGCTCGGCGTGAGCGTCTCCGACCTGGTCGAGGTCAATCACATCGAGGACCCCGACGTGATCCACATCGGCCAGCAGCTCCTGCTTCCCGGAGAGGGCAACAAGACCCACGTCGTCAAGCCTGGCGAGAGCCTCGGCCGCATCGCCATTCAATACGGGGTGAGTGTTGCATCGCTGATCCAAGCCAACTCGCTGTCCGACCCCGACTTCCTCAAGATCGGCCAAAAGCTGACGTTGAAGGCTTCGGCGAGCACGCCAGCTCCCACCCCCCAGTACCACCTGGTTCAACGCGGCGAGACCCTCGCAGGCATCTCTCGCAAGTACGGCATCTCGGTGAAGACCCTCATGGATGCGAACGGGATCACCGATCCCACTCGCCTCTACTACGGCACCAGGCTGCGTCTCTCGGGCACCGCCTTCGTCGCAGCACCATCCGCCACAACTGCTTCATACACCGTCGTGCGCGGCGACAGCCTCGATCGCATTGCCCGGAAGTACGGTGTAACGGCCTCCCGTCTCGCCGAGATCAATTCGGTCAGCCACCCCAACCTGATCTTCGTCGGCCAGAAGCTCAAGGTGCCATCGTCGGGATGGGTGTGCCCCTTGCCGGCGGCCAGATACATCAACGACTGGGGCTTCCCCCGGCCGGGCGGGCGCTTCCACGAGGGCAACGACCTCTTCTCACCGCGAGGCACCGATGTGAGGGCGCCGGTGTCAGGAGTGGTCGAGTATCTGACGGGTTCGATTGGGGGCCTTCAGTTCAAGCTTGTCGGCGATGACGGCAACAACTACTACGGGAGCCACCTCAGTGCCTCCGGCAAGGAGGGACGGGTCGCTGCCGGAGATGTCATAGGCAAGGTCGGCAACTCGGGCAACGCCGCCAGCACCAGCCCTCATCTCCACTTCGAGATCCACCCCAATCGCGGGGCCGCCGTCAACCCTTACCCGACGCTCCAGCGTCACGGTTGCTGACCGAGAGAAGGAGGGCTTCCTCCAGATAGTCGAGACGGACCTCACCGATGTTGAGGAGCCTCGAATGGAAATCCTTCAGTGAGAAGTCAGGCCCCAGCCGGTTCTCCTCCCGGCGACGAACGCCGTAGATCTCACGCTCTCCGATTTTGTACGAGATGGCCTGGCCCGGCCAGCCGAGGTAGCGCTTGACTTCGCTTTCCGCCATCGGGCGTGGCTGGAGCGCCACCTCCTCCATCATCCTCACGGCCTGGTCGTAGCCCCAATCCTCGCCCGCCATCAGTGGGGAACTGTCGGGGATCCGGTATCCCAGGTGGCATCCGATGTCGACCACTACCCGACACGCCCGCAACATCTGGGTGGCAAGCATTCCGAGCACGTACTCAGGCTTCTCGAACAAGTCCAGTTCTTGCATGAGCCTCTCTGCGTACAGTGCCCATCCCTCCCCATAGCCCGAATACCAGATGAGCAGGCGGTGGGCCCGATCGAGATTGGCGGCGTTCAGCATCGCCGTCCCCACCTGCAGGTGGTGGCCGGGAAAGCCTTCGTGAAAGGCGGTCGAGACCTCCTGCCAGAGCGGCACCTGCACCCTCTCGTCGAGTGAGTACCAGACCGACCCCGGCCGGATGAAGTCCTCGGAAGGGCCGATGTAGTTGGCCCCAAGCGCACCACCCGGCGGCCACAAGTTGATGGTCACCTTGCGGATTCGCTCGTCGACGTCGAAGTGGAGGCCGGACAACTTGTCCAGGGCGTGATCCTGCAGCTCCTGCATCACGGTGAGGAACGCCTGATGGCTGGGGGCGGCCCTGGTGTCGTCGTTCTCGAGCAGCTCGACACAACCGGCCAGCCCTAGGCCGGGCGCCACCTCCTCGGCTATGACCTCCATCTCTGCGCTCAGCCGACCGACTTCCTCCCAGCCCCACTCATAGGTCTCCCGGAGGTCGATCGCCTTGCCGAGGAAGCGGTCGGCCGCACGCAGATACCTTTCCTCCCCCACACCATCGGCCAACGGGGCTGACGGCAGGTACGTGTCCTCCAGGTAGCGGATCATCTCCCCCAGGGCGGCCTTGGCAGCAGGGCGGGCTGTGTCCAGCCTGCGAGCGATGTCGTCCTGACCTGCGGCGGTCGCCTCCGCGCCCAAAGCATCCCAGGAGGAGCCTTCGGCGGCCATCACCCGCAGCTGCTCCAACACCGCCAGCACCTGACGCCGTGCGACCGCCAGCCCTTGTTCGCGGCCGGCTTCGAGCGCCACCCGGTGCGACTCGAGAGCTGCGCCGACCGCCTCCATCCTCACGGCGATGTCGGCCCAGCCCTCCTCGGACTGCTTGTCCATCTGATCGAAGATGTCGCGGATGTCCTGGATGGTCCCGGCCGCGTGAGAGAGGTCGCGTAGATGGTCACCCGCTTCGTGTTCGCTCAAGCGCTCGTCCAGCCAGGCGACGACAGTCCGGGCGGAGTGGCGCCGCCATGGGTCCCCATCGTCGAGATGTCGCGCCATCTCTGTCCTGAAGCTGCGGAACGAGTCCGCCAGGGCATCTGATCCTGCAGGCGAGAAGTCGGTCCATCGATCGTCGTGGCCCTTGATGCCGAGCTCCGTGGCGGAGACAGGGCGGAGGCGGGCGTACTCGTC
>DATBMA010000081.1:0-59606 GCA_036555105.1 Acidimicrobiia bacterium | reverse complement strand
CCGCCGACCAGCAGTCCGGCTGCAATGACCACCGATTGGATGGGGGTCCAGGGGGCGGGCGCGATCGTGAGCGAGAAGCCCCACCACAGGCTGGACAGGATGAGGACGGCACATGCGGCAAATGGCGCCACCACCCGAGTTTGGGGAAGGGGCCCCCCGGTCCGCAACCTCAGTCCGGTCGCCACCGCCCGACCAGCTGCCAGATGGGGCCAGGGGCCAACGTGATGATCTCGGCGTGGCCGGGCGGGTCGACCCGCAGGTCGGCCAGGCTGGCACCGGTCAAGAAGAGCAGGGCCGCTTGCAGGGGATCCTGATGTGAAACCACAACCAGTTCGCCGGTCGCCCGTCCAGACAGCTCCCGAATCGCCCCGCCGACCCTCTCGGCGAGGGCGGGCACGGTCTCCGGTGAGAAGGGCATTTCGAGGGGGTTCGTGAGATAAGCCTCGAGCTCGCCAGGAAAGCGGGTCGGCAGGTCTCGCCAGCCTGTTCCCGCCCAGCGATCGGCCAGGCCGAACTCGGTCAATCGCTCGTCGGCCGTCACCTGGCAGCCGGCGGCCAGTGCCACCTGGGCGGCGGTCTCCAATGCCCGCTGCAATGGCGAAGAGGCGATGGCGGCGACATTGCGCGTGGCGAGGAACTCGGCCGCGGCCTCCGCCTGGCGAAGCCCGCGGTCGGAGAGGCCGAAGCCCTCCAGCCCGGCATAGACGATCTCGTCGGGGTTGTGCACCTCACCGTGGCGAAGCAGGTGAACGAACGGGCTCACGGTCGCTCAGTCTCACAGTCGCAACGTTCCCACGCCCCCTACCCTCGGGTCTGGTGGCATCCGCTTTCGCCGAGCACATAGCCCACGTCGACATGGACGCTTTCTTCGTCGAAGTCGAGAGACTGCGGCGGCCGGAGCTCCGGGGCAGGCCGGTGGTGGTCGGCGGCGGTGATCGGCGCGGGGTGGTCGCCTCCGCCTCCTATGAGGCGAGGGCATTCGGGGTGCATTCGGCTCAGCCGACTGCCCAAGCCCGCAGAGCATGTCCCAACCTGATCGTGGTGCCGCCAGATCACCATCACTATGGGGAGGTCTCCGAGCATGTCTTCGAGGTCTTCCGCAGTTTCAGCCCGTTGGTGGAAGGGCTGTCGCTCGACGAGGCTTTCATCGACATCTCCGGCCTTCGCCTTCTCTACGAAGACGCCCCGAGTGTCGGGTTCGCGATTCGAACCGAGATTCGGGATCGGTTGAGCCTGCCGGCCTCGGTCGGCATCGCCTCCAACAAGCTCATCGCCAAGCTCGCCTCGGAGACCGCCAAACCCGACGGATTGAGACACGTGCCGGTCGAGAGCCAACTGGAGTTCTTGCACGCACTTCCGGTCAGATCGTTGTGGGGGGTAGGCGAAGCATCGCAAGCCGCGCTCGACAACCTCGGGGTCAACACCATCGGTGACCTTGCCGCCGTTCCGGAGGAAATGCTGGCCAAGCGGATCGGCGCGGCCGCCGGCCACCAGCTGGCGCTGCTTGCGGCCGGGATCGATGATCGTGCGGTGGTCGGCGATGCGGAAGCCAAGTCGATCTCCGTCGAGCAGACGTATCAGATCGACCTGCATGGGCGATCAGAGGCTGAAACCGAGCTCTTCTCTCATTGCGACCGGCTGGCGGGGAGGCTGCGGCGGGCCGGTCTGGCCTCCCGGACGGTGTCGATCAAGGTCCGCTACACCGACTTCACCACCATCACCAGGAGCCTGACGCTGGCAGGCCCGTCGGACGTCGCCCGCGACCTGTGGCGGGCCGCATCAACCCTCGCGGAGCGGGTCGAATGGACCAGCCCGGTGAGGCTCCTGGGGGTGGCCGCCTCATCCTTGGAACCGGCTGGGGCTCCACTCCAACTCGCAGTCGATCGCCCCGCCAAGTGGGACGATCTGGCAGGGGCGGTTGAGCAGGTGCGATCGCGCTTTGGCGAAGGCAAGGTAGGGCCAGCCCGGCTGCGGGCAGATCCATCTGGTCGACGGCCCGATTGATGTCGCCCGTTCCGCTGGCCCGACGGATTCGTATACTGAGTGGTGGTCGTAGGAGTCGGGGTAAGGTGAGGCGATGCCGCTGAGCGATCACGAAGAACGCATCCTGGCGGAGATCGAGCGCCGTTTTTACGAAGAAGATCCGGCGTTCGCCCACACCGTTCGCAGCATCGCACGGTCTGCGCGCACCGGTGTCCGCCTGCCTGTGGTCGGTATGGCGTGCGGGCTCGCACTGATCATCGCATTCCTCGCTCGCTCGACACCGATCGCCCTCATCGGGTTCGCTCTGTTCGTCGCGTCGGCCACGATCCTCGTGCAAGTGCTCCGAGCGCGCTCGGGAGGCACCGAGCCCCCGACCACGCGGCGAAGATCCGCGCGAGGTCGGCGCCCGTTCCGTCGCGGCTGACAACAGACCGCTAGAGTCACGGCCCCCACGACCTCGGTCACACCTCTTCGACCAGGGGACCTCGGGGGAACGAGAGGAGGAGGGAGTCACCTTCACTCGGGTGGCTGGAGCAGTTCTCGGGCGAGAGGCAGATGGAGCAAGGATTCACCGCCGAGCAGGCATGCAAGCTGACCAATTGCACGCCTCATCAGATCAGATACTGGGATCGCGTTCATCTTGTGAGCCCGTCGATCCAGGGGACAGGGGGACGGCCGGGAATCCGCCGGCTCTATTCGTTCCGCGACCTCGTGGCGCTTCGGGTGGTGCGCAGCCTCCTGGACAACGGTATGTCGCTGCAGCGCGTGCGCCGTGCCTGGGATTACCTCCGACGCAACGCCGACATGGACTCCCATTTGTCCGAGGTGAAGCTGGTCACGGATGGGCAGACCATCTTCCGGGTCAGCTCCGACGACGGCGAGCTACTCGATGCTCTGCGTGAGGGCCAGCTCGCCTTCTTCGTCCGGATCGATGAGATCGCCCGGACGGTGAGGGAGGATGTGACCAGGTTTGAGCTCGACCGCGACGAGTTCCTCTCGATGCTGCGACGGGTCGAGGACGACGTCACCGAGGAGCGGAAGGCGACAGGCCACTACCCGGCCGCATCGAGCGGGGGCTGAGCCAGGCCAAGAGGCGACGCCTGGTCGAAAAGATCTGTTTCAGCTTCGCCTCGGCCCTTTCCATCGCCGGGGTCAGGCCAGATGCGCTCTTGCCCCCATAGAAGCCGGCACCTGCCCGGTGGGCTACCGCTGCGAACGCGGGATCGATGCCGTTGGCGAACTCGACCATCGTCTGTGAGCCCCTCCGGGCGACGCCGAGATCGGACAGGCGGTCGGACACCTCTCTCCAGGCAGCCCGGGTGTCCCCGCGGCGCCAGCGCCGGCGACGCATGCCTCGTCTCGCCCACTTCCAAGTGGGGACGATCGCCAGCAATGCCACCATCCCCAGCAGCGTCAGGAAGATCGGGCCGAGCGGGAGGCTCAGTCCCGCGCCGGATTGTTGGTCGGCTGGAGTGGTGGGTCCCCGGTCCGGAGTGGGCTCGTCCTCGCCGGTCTCGCCGATGACCGGGATGGAGGCTGGGGTGCCGGGCGGGAGGAATTGACGAGGGTCGAAGGCGAGTTGGGAGGAGGTCGAGGCGGGGCCATCTCCCCGAGGTGTCGGGTCGAAGCGGGTCCATCCGCCCCCGACAAGCCATATCTCAACCCAGGCGTGGCGATGACGCTTCTGCACCTCCACCACTCCGGGCCCAATCGCTTCTCCCGGGGCGAAGCCGAGCACTACGCGGGAGGGAACCCCGACCGCCCTTGCCAGCACCGCCATGGCGGCGGCGTATTGCTCGCAATAGCCGCGCCGGTAGAGCGGGCTGGTCGTATCGGTGAGCCAGGCGGCCAGAGTGGGGGAGTCGTGGCCGCTGGTCGAGAGGTCGTAAGCGAACCTATTGGCGGGATCGCGGAAGAACGTCTCGAGCAGCACGGCCTTTTCCAGGTCGGTTTCGACTCCTGCCGTAATCGCCCTGGCCAGCCTGGTCAGCTCGTCCGGGAGGTCGGACGGCAAGCGGGTGTAGACCTGGCGAAGCGGGGCCGGCAGCTCCCGGCTGCCGCCCGGTCGGGTCGATGGTGAGAAGCGGCCGGCGGCGGCAGCCTGCGAAAAGATCGGTGGAAGCCCGGCGGCCGTGGCCAGGTCGGCCAGCGTCGCGGTAGGAACCTGTGACTCCACCCGGTAGGTGAGATCCGGCCGCGTACGAGCTGCCAACAGCAATGAGCCGTCCTGACGGGCCTGCAAGGTTGCCAGCAGCACCTCGTCGTCGGAGGCGAAGCCGGTGGGGGAGTAGAGATGGGGCAGAAGCGACTCCTGGAGGCTCGAGATCGTGACGTCCTGCACAACCGCCTGGGTCTCGCCATAGGGAAGCATGCGCGGGTCTTCCCAAGTAGAGCCGCTTGCCCGGCCGATGGTGAGGGCGCCCGGCGTCCACCGCTCTCCGTCATAGTCGGCCAGAGTGATCAGGCTCCAATAGAAGGTCCCCGCCCCATCCGTGATCGCCTGGAAGGCCGGCTCGGAGCTCGCCTCGATGAGGTCGCGGTGCATGCCAACGAACAGGTCGAAGGCTGCCCCGCTTCCGACTCCCGCCCCGCTCCCGGTTGTGTTGCGCCAGGACGTCAGGCCCCCTTGAGGGACGAGGCCGCCGAGGGCGAGCGTCAGCAACAGCGCCAATGATGACGCGGCGAGGACCGAGCCGCCTGCCGGCAGCATCTCGGAGATTCGTACCAGGCCGCGATCCGCCAGAAGCCCGATGCCGAGAAGGAGGGCAATTGCCGCCAGCGCCCACCATGGCGTCGGCGCTCGATCCAGCACCAGAAGGAAGACCGCGGTCCCGAGCGGCGGGAGGGCGGCCAGGGTGAGGTGGCGACTGGTGGCGGCCGCACCGGCCACCATCCCCAACAGCCACATCATGGCCGCGGTGATCCCGATCAGAGCCGGGACGGCCGGGACGGGCGGCACCGCGTACCTGAACAGCTCCCAGGCCTGGCGTAGGGAATCGGCGGTGTCGGGCCCGGCGGCCAGCGGTACGGCTGCCAGACCAAGGGCCGCGGCCAAGGCCCAGGTAAATGGCGACACCCGCATCTTCTGCAACGCCCAACCTGCCAACAGGCCGCCGACCGTGGCGGTGACGAGGACGGGCGGTAACGGCGGGGGAGCGATGGGCACCATCAGCCCGGCGAGGGTCGTCAGGCAGAGAGCAATGCCCCCGAGGCCGGTCAGCCAGCCGAGGGCGGTGCCCATTGTCCTGCGAACGTCTCGGCCCACGCCTGTGCGAGCGCCTGATGCGGCCGCAGCTGCAAGGTGGGGACTCCCAGTGGCTCGAAACCGGACCTGGCCACGGCCAAGACCGCGCCAGGGGCGTGGGTGATGACCCAACCCCGCACCTGCTCATCAGGTTGACCTGTGACAAGCGCGATCGTGCCCCGCACCTCCGAGGCTGGAGGGAACGGGAGGCGGTCTGCTGCAGTCCTGGCCGACGCCAGGGCAGACATCGCTTCGTTTCCTGGTACCAGCAATCGGGGTCCACCCACCCAGAGCAGAGGGGGCAACCCGGCGCCGAGGAGGAGCTCGAGGATGGAGGCGGCGCCGCGCACGGCCTGCTCGAAGGCATGGGGATCGGAGTAAGCGGCCGCCCTCGTGTCGAGGACGACGAGGGCTCTCCACCGCACTGGCGTGTCGAAGTGACGAACGATCAATTCCTCGTGGCGGGCGGTAGCGGGCCAGTGAATACGCCTGAGGTCGTCGCCCGGGCGGTGAGGGCGGAGCGCGGTGAAGTCCTCGCCGCCTGCTCGCGCTGTGCGGCGGCTCCTCCTGCCTCCTTGTCCCTCCCAGCCCGAGCCAGGCGGGAGGCCGCGCAGCTGCTCGACCGCAGGCACCACCACCAGTCGCTGCGCCGATCCGATCAGCCGCGACCTCTCGACCAGCCCGAAGTCGTCGCGCCACCGTGCCGTGGCCGGTCCAACCGCGTAGATGCCGCGGGGTCTGCAGACCACCTCGTACCGAACCGTGGCCTCCTGCCCCGGTCGCAGGCGCCCGAGGGAGAATGTGGCACGGCCCAGCTCGCCCACCGAGTCCTCGACGACCATAAGGGGGGTGACCGACCCCCGGGTGGAGATGCGAAGTCGGACCTCTGCTCGCCCGCCTTCTGGCACCTGCCTGCCGGCGGACTCACGAGCGATGTCGAGCTCTGGGCGGAAGCGCCCTACTCGAATCGCCGCGATCGCCAGTGCCGCGAGGAGGACCGCGGCGGTCACCAAGAGGGCGGGCTCTCCGATCGCCGGCCACGCCACCAGTGCGGCCAACCCCGCTCCCAGCGCTGCCCATCCTCTGGTGGTCAGACTCATGCCGGAGTCGGCACGGGCACCCGGTCGAGGACCGCAAGGGCGGTTTCGGCCCCGCTGTTGCCGCGGATGACAGCCTCCGGGCGGTGGATCATGCGGTGGGCGACGATGGGGGAGAAGACCGCCTTGAGGTCATCCGGCGTCACATAGTCCCTGGCTCGAGCCGCAGCCCACGCCCGCGCCGCCCTTTGGAGGTGGAGAGCGGCCCGGGGGCTGGCGCCTGCCAACAGATCGGGGTGCTGGCGCGTCGCCAGGACGAGGTCGAGCAGGTAGTTCCGGACAGGCTCTCCCAGTGTCACCTGCCTGGCGAGGTCGATCATCGATTCCATCTCTTCCACGTTGCTGACGGCATCGAGATCGTCGTAGGCGGAATGGTCGCCATGAGTGTTCAGCATCTCCAGCTCCTTGTCACGGCTGGGGTAGCCGACGTCGACCCGCATCATGAACCGGTCCAGCTGTGACTCGGGCAGCGGATATGTCCCCTCATGCTCGAGCGGGTTCTGAGTGGCTACGACCATGAAAGGGGCTGGGAGCTTCCTTGTCACTCCATCCGAGGTGACTTGACCTTCTTCCATCGCTTCGAGCAGTGCGGCTTGAGTGCGGGGGCTCGAGCGGTTGATCTCATCACCTAGGACGACGTTGGCGAAGACCGGGCCGGGCTGGAAAGCGAAGCTGGACCCGACCCGGTCCCAGATCGAGACCCCGGTCACGTCGGCCGGGAGCAGGTCGGGAGTGAACTGGATGCGACTGAAGTCCCCAGCGATGGAACGGGCCAGTGACTTGGCGAGCAGGGTCTTGCCAACCCCGGGCACATCCTCGATGAGTACGTGGCCCTCGGCCACCAGGCAGCACAGCACCAGCTCGATGGTGGGTCGTTTGCCTTGTATCACCCGTTCGACATTCGAAGCTATGGCATCGAATGTGGACGCGAACCAGCGGAGCCTCGACTCTCCCGCCTGCGCGGGACTGATCTCTTGGTGAGCCTTCAAGATCCCCCTGGTGCCGACAACCTGGCTGGGTATGCTGACCGGCGCGTGGGGTGGATGCAACTGTGGAGGGTGGGGCTTTGCGCTATGCGCGATCTCTGTTGACCCGACCCGGTCAGTGGCCTGAGGCCATACGGGCCGGGTGGGCTATGCGCAGAGGTCGATGGTGGGCGAAGCCACCTTTCCTCCCACTGCCCGAGCGCGACTATGTCAGTTGGAGGGCGGCAACCGCATACGGTTCCGAGCAGACGGACGCCACGGCCCAGGACCTGGTGTCATACCTCGGATGGCGCAAGCGGTTGAGAAGGGTGGGGCAATGACGATCACGGGGTTGCGCCAGCGGCTCGAGGGAGTCGACGGGGTGCAGGGCATCGAGTTGGAGCTCGGGGAGGGCGGTCTCTCCGGCATCAAGGTCAAGCTGAGCGATGGAGCGGATGAAGGTGTCGTGCTCGAGCGGGTGCGCTCGCTGCTGGTGACTTACGGATTCCGCCACTCCCAGCCGCAGCCCCCAGAGCCGGCTCCGACCAACTTCAGGGCGGCCGCCACCTGGACCCGTCTCCAGGCCGACAAGGGTGGAATGCTGGTGGAGGTGGGCCGGGGGGAGCAAGTTGTCTCCCGGGTGGTCGAAGCCGACCCGGTCGCAGCTGCCCAAGGGGTGGTCTCGGCCCGTTGCGAGTTGGACGGTTTGGACGAGCCCCAGATGCTTTGGATGGGCCTGGACCGGATCGGTGAGTGGCGGGTGCTGACGGTCCTGCTCCGCTTCGACGACGAGCCCCCTAGCGCCGGCTGCGCGGTGGTGGTGTCCGGCTGGGCGGACGCTCTCGGCGAGGCGGTGGGCAGAGCCCTGGTCTGAGCGGCCTGACTAGGCGCTGGCCGCCAGGTAAGGCTGCCAGGCAGGGTCGACGCTGTAGCCCGCGCTCGCATAGATCCATCCGTAACCCCCCGGCTCCTGCGGGCGTCGCTGCAGGCTGAGCCCGACCTCGACCAGCATCCTGTCGCCCTTGCGAAGGTTGCAGCGCCGGCAGCAGGCGACGACGTTCTCCCAAGTGTGGAGGCCGCCGCGGGAACGGGGAACCACGTGGTCGAGGCTCTCGGCCTGGCCTCCGCAGTACTGGCAGCGATGCCCATCGCGCCCGAATACGGCCCGCCTCGTCACCGGGACCGAGCGCTCATAGGGGACCCGCACGTAGTGGGTCAGCTTGACGACGGTTGGCACCAACACGCTGGTCTCGGCCGACCGCCACACCTCGTCACCTGAGGAGACGGCCACCGCCCTGCCCCGCATCACGAGCACGACCGCCCGGCGGGCCGGAACCACCGACAGCGGCTCATAGGAAGCATTGAGGATCAAGGACCTGGCCACGTGCTTCGACGCGAAGGATATCGCAGGTCCCACGGCCGCACCGTCGCACTCCGACGGTCGCACGGTGGCACGGTGGCACGGTCACACGGTCTCAAGGGCTCGAGGTCTCACGGGCTCGGGGTCTCACGGGCTCGGGGTCTCACGGGCTGCGATGGGCTCGGCAGTCCTTCCGAGACCTTCGAGAGCTCGAGACCTCCCATTTGGAGACTCACAACTGGTCCGAGCGAAGACCCCCTCCTGTGCTTCGCACAAACCTTCCCACTCCCCCCAACGGCACTTCGTGCCACCTCCCCCGGCCCTCGCTGCGCTCTTTGGGGGAGGGGGGAGACTTGGACATGGGCCCTGAGGGAGGACTAGTGGGGGAAAGTGTTGACAAGTGGGTTGAAGTGGGCCATAGTGGCGTCTCACCGGAGGATCAAGACCGAATGAGGGATCGGGATCTGTGTTTCTCGGCAAGGCCAAACACATCGTCGACGAAAAGGGCCGCCTGGTCCTGCCGTCCCGTTTTCGCGCCGAGCTGGCATCGGGCTGCGTCATCACAAAAGGCCGGGACGGCAGCCTCCTCCTCTTCACGCTCGGGGACTTCACCAAGAAGGCCGAGCAGGTGAGGGAGATGCCCGAGAACGCGTCCTCCCGGCGTCTGGCGCGGACCTTCGCAGCCGATGCCGACTACCAGCAGCCCGACAAGCAGGGACGGGTGCTGATCAACGAGGAGCTGCGGAACTTCGCCGGCCTGCAACTCGGCTCCGAGGCCGCCGTGCTCGGTGTAATCGATCACGTCGAGGTTTGGAACCCCAACACCTACGCCGCCGACCTGGAACGCGCCGAGCGCGAGTACCTGGACGGAGGGGAGGAGGCAGCCGGCTCCTGATCCTGGATCATCGCCAGCCCCCCGGATACCAAACGGAAGGCCCCTGACTCCGCCCGCTTCCTTTGGTGCCAGCGCCCGGGGGGCTGGCAATGGCCCAGGACCGGGAATACCACCGGCCGGTGATGGCCGAGGAGGTGGTGGACCTGATGGTCCCGGTGCCAGCAGGGGTGGTGGTCGACGCCACCTTCGGCGGCGGCGGGCACGCGGAGCGCTTGCGCTCTGCGTTAGGGCCCGGCCACCGGTTGTTGGGGATCGATCGCGATCCAGAGGCGGTGGCGCAGGCGACGCGGATGGGAGAGGAAGTGAAGGTGGTGGGAGGGAACTTCGCCCGGCTGGAGGACATCCTGGAGCAGGAGGGGATCACCAGCCTGGCCGGTGCCCTCTTCGACTTCGGGGTCTCTGCGCACCAGCTCGACGAGCCCTCGCGCGGCTTCTCGTATCAGTCTCCCGGCCCCCTCGATATGCGGATGGATCCGTCGCAGACGGCGACTGCCGCCGACCTCGTCAACGACCTACCCCGGGCGGAGCTGGCGGAGCTGATCCGGACCTTGGGAGAGGAGCCGGGTGCGGCTCGCATCGCCGCGGCAATCGTCCGTAATCGCCCCATTCGTGACACGGCTCATCTCGCCCGCGTGGTCGCCGAGGCTTCCCCTGGCTCGGCCCGCCGCCTCCATCCGGCCAGGCGCACGTTCCAGGCATTGCGGATCGCCGTAAACGACGAACTGGGAGCGATACGCGCCGGGCTCGACGCGGCACTCGGCATGCTCGTCACCGACGGGCGCTGTGTGGCCATCTCCTATCACTCGCTCGAAGACCGAATCGTCAAGCAGCGATTTGCGGCCTCGGTCGGGGGATGCACATGTCCACCGGAGTTCCCCGTTTGTGCCTGTGGAGCCAACCCTCGGTTTCGCCTGTTGACCAGAGGTGTGCTCCGCCCTCAACCGGATGAGGTGGCGGCCAACCGGCGGGCTCGATCCGCGCGCCTCCGCGCGATCCAGAAGGTGGCTGCATGACCGTTTCCCCACTTCGGCTGCCCCGACCGCAAGGTGGGCTCAGGGTTCTGTCCGGCCGCCGTCCTGTGCGCCTGCTGGCGGCCCCTTGGTTCGTCGTCTCCCTGGTGGCGGTGGTCGCATTCCTGGGATTGGTCCTGACTCGCACCGCCCTCGATCGTGGCGCAGTGGAATTGGCCGATATCGAGCGCCAGATCGCCGAGCAGACATCGCAGAATCAGAGGCTGCGGCTCGAGATCGGGCGGCTGGAGAGCCCGGCCCGCATAGCCCCGCTGGCCGAGGACATGGGCATGGTCTTCCCTCTGCACAGCGTCCATCTCTCCGTGGCCGGGGTGGTAGAGGACGCTCCGGTCGACCCTCGCTGGTCCGCCATCCAGCGACTCGAGGGGGAAACCACTCCTTCGTCTCGCGGTCAGAGCCCGACTCCATGATCCCCCGCGACCATGCATTCCCGCCGACTGTCGACTCCGTGATCACCCGCGACCGAGCATTCCCGCCGACTGTCGACTCCGTGAACACCCGCCAACGCGCTGGCTGTCTGTTGAGCAGCGTGGACGGCGACCGAGCATTCCCGCCGACTGCCGACTCCGTGAACACCCGCCAACGCGCTGGCCGTGGGTGGACGGCGACCGACCCCGGTCTCCTGCCTCCAGGCTGCCGGCCGGGGGACTGACGTGGCCGCCCGCCGGGCCGGCCGCCGCTTCTCGCCAAGTCACCTGCGGCTGGCTGCGCTCGGGGTGGGCCTTGTCCTCGCCTGGGTGGCGATGGGCGGTCGCCTGTATCAGGTGCAGGTGGTGGATGCCGCCGAGCTGGCCGACCTCGGCCTCGAACAGCGCTTGACCACCAGAGAGCTAGCCCCGCAGCGGGGAAACATCTTCGACCGGAACGGCGACCCGATGGCGATGACGGTCGAAGCGGAGAGCCTGTTCGTGGTCCCGCAGGAGGTGACCGAGCCGGTGTTCGTTGCCCAGCAGGTGGGTGGCTTGCTCGGCCTCGACCAGGGCACCGTCCTCGATGAGCTGAGGTCCGACAAGACGTTCGTGTATCTCAAGCGACAGGTGGAGCTCGACCTGGCTTCTCAGGTGACGAGCCTGGAGCTGGCAGGCGTCTACAGCCATGACGAGGCAAAGCGAGTCTATCCGACCAACACCATTGCTTCCCATGTCGTGGGCTTTGTGGACATCGACGGGGTCGGCAAAGAGGGGCTCGAGTACGAGTTCAACGACTCACTGAGAGGGATCCCTGGCGAGGTCATGTTCGAGCGAGCCCCGGACGGCACCCCCATACCATGGGCCCGTAGCGAGACGACTCCGGCCGTGGCCGGCTCGGACCTGGTCACCACCATCGACCTACCCATCCAATACGCGGCCGAGCGAGCCTGTGTCGACACGCTGCAAGAGACCGGAGCCGAGGGCTGCTGGATCGTGGCACTGGAGGTGGAAACCGGTGAAGTGCTGGCAATGGCTGGGGCACCGGAGTTCGACCCAGCGACCAGGCAGGGGGCCGACGGCCAGCCCTTCTCCAACTTCATAGTCAGGGGGACTTACGAGCCCGGCTCCACCCAGAAGCTGATCTCGGTGGCCGGGGCGATCGAGGAGGGCGTGGTCAGCCCTGAGACCGTGATCGATGAGGTGGGCGACTTCATCGAGCTGCGACCGCAAGCTTGTGTCCGCATCGATGACGACATCTTCGGCTGTTATCGCGACTTCGATCCCCATGCGGTCGAGGACATGACCGTCGCCGACATCTTCCGATCATCGAGCAACGTGGGCACCATCCGCATCGCCCAGCTGCTCCCAAGCGGGACGATCCCCGAGTACATGGAGCGCTTCGGCCTCGGCCAACAGACCGGCATCGACTACTCAGGAGAGGCTGCCGGCCTGATCGGCATGGATGCCTCGTGCGAGGTATGCCCGCTCTCGGCGGCGATCGGCTACGGGATCGCCGTGACTCCGATGCAGATGGCCGCGGCCTACGCGGCGGTTGCCAACGACGGCCTTTGGGTGCAGCCGCATTTAGTTGCCTCGCACGGTGAGGCCGATGGATCGGTGGTGCCAGTCGAGCCTGCTACCCATCAGGTGGTGTCGGCCGACACCGCCTGGGTCATGAGGCACCTCCTGGCCGGAGTGGTCGAGTCGGGTACCGGCCACCGCGCCCAGGTCCCGGGCTATCGGGTCGGAGGCAAGACCGGCACCGCCAACAAGCTCGGAGAGGACGGGCGCTACACGGATCTCACCATCGCCAGCTTCGTCGGCATGGCCCCGATCGACGATCCCAAGGTGGTCGTCGCGGTGGTGGTTGACAATCCGAGCTTCGAATATCGGACCGGTGGCCTCGCCGCCGCCCCCGCCTTCTCGGCGGTGATGGAACAGGCGCTGCATCGCCTGGCAGTCACGCCGGACGGCGACGATGGCTAGTGCCCTTGTACGCCTGGCAGAGGTTGCGGGCGGCCAGGTAGTCGGCGACGCCACTGTGACCGTTTCCGATGCCACCCATGACAGCCGCCAAGTGGGAGCGGGCACCCTGTACGTGGCGATGAGAGGAGCAACCCGCGACGGGCATGAGTTCGTGGGGGAAGCGGTCTCGGCGGGGTCTCCTGCCGTATGCGTCGATCACGGCGTCGAGACAACCGTTCCGCAGTTGTTGGTGGATGACACCCGCCGAGCACTGGCCCCGATCTCGGCCGAGGTGCACGGCCATCCTTCTCTCGAGTTGCAGCTTCTGGGGGTGACCGGGACCAACGGCAAGACCACGGTCACTCATCTCTTGGAGGCGATCGGTGGGGCGGCCGGCCGGATCAGCGGCCTCATCGGGACCGTCCAGACCAGGGTAGGGGGTCGGCTCATACCCAATCCCCGCACCACCCCCGAGGCGAGCGACTTCCAGCGGATCCTGCGGTTGATGGCAGACGCCGGCGCCACCTTGGTCGCGGCCGAGATCTCCAGCCACGCTCTCGCCCTCAGGCGGGTCGACTCCACCAGGTTCGCGGTGGGTGCCTTCACAAACCTGACCCAGGACCATCTCGACTTCCACAACGACATGGAGTCGTACTTCGAGGCCAAGGCGCACCTGATCGAGATAGCCGAGAAGGCGGTCATCTGGATCGACGACCCATACGGCCGCCGCCTCCTTGGCATGCGGCCCGACAGCCTGACTGTCGGCAGTCAGGGGGCGGTCCGCGCCGAGCGAGTGGAGTCGGCCCTGGAAGGCAGCCGTTTCCGGTTGGTCCTTCCCGATGCCAGGGTGGAGGTCGCCTTGCCGATTGCCGCCGACTTCAACGTGGCCAACGCCTTGGTGGCTGCGGCATGTGCCTGGACGGTGGGGATCGGGCCCGATGAGATCGCCCAGGGCCTGGCACAGGTGGCGCCGGTGCCTGGGCGCTTCGAGCTGGTCGCCCAGGGGCCTCCCGCCCCGGTCATCGTCGACTATGCCCACACCCCGGATGGAATCGCCAATGCCGTCGCCGCCGCCCGCAGGCTGACGACGGGGAGGGTGATCGTCGTTTTCGGGGCGGGTGGCGACCGCGACACCGGAAAGCGGAGGCAAATGGGAGAGGCGGCCTCGGCTGCCGACGTGGTCATCGTCACCTCCGACAACCCCCGCTCGGAGGACCCCGCCGCCATCGTGGGCCAGGTGATGGAGGGGGTCAGCAACGACCAGCGCATGCAAGTAGTCGACCGCCGCGAGGCGATCCGGGCTGCGCTGGCTGTCGCGCAGTCAGGCGACATGGTGCTCGTGCTCGGGCGCGGTCACGAACGGGGGCAGGAGATTGGGGGAAGGACCCTGCCGTTCGACGATCGCCAGGTGGTCAGGGATGAGCTGATGCGACCGCGGGGAGCTCAGCCGTGATCTCTCTGCTCGTTGCCGCCGGAGTGGCGCTGCTGCTCGTGTTGCTGGTCACGCCGGTCGCCATCGCCTTGCTGCGCGAGCGCAGCGTCGGCCAGTTCATCCAGGAGGAGCTGGCGGGTCATGTCCATAAGCAGGGCACACCGACGATGGGCGGGCTGGTGTTCGTCATCTCGGTGGTGGTCGCCTACTTCATCTCCCATGTGAGGGTGTGGACGCCGGCGGACGGATTGGGCTTCGAGTGGCGTCCACCCCAGCCTGGCGGGCTGCTGGCTGTGCTGGCGCTGGTGGGAATGGGGCTGGTCGGTTTCCTCGACGACGTAATCAAGTACTCGCGCAAGCGCAGCCTCGGCCTCGGCAAGGCCGCCAAGTTCGGCCTGCAGCTGGTCGTCGCCGCCCTTTTCGCCCTGTGGGCCGACCAGGTGGGAGTTTCGACCGAGATCTCTTTCGTGCGTCCGCTCGGCATCGACCTCGGCGTCTTCTTCGTGGTGTGGGTCCTGATCATGTTGTCAGGGGCAGCCAACGGGGTGAATCTCACCGACGGGATGGATGGGCTGGCCGCGGGATCGTCGGCGCTCGTTTTCGGGGCGTACACGATCATCGCCTTCTGGCAGTTCCGTAATAGCCCCCCGGCAGTGGGGGCTCCGGGCGTGTACCCGGAGGCAGTCGACCCGCTCGAGCTGGCGATCATCGCGGCAGCGATGTTCGGGGCTCTCCTCGGATTCCTTTGGTGGAACGCCCCGCCTGCCAGGATCTTCATGGGTGACATCGGGTCGCAGTCGATTGGCGGCCTGTTGGCGGCGCTCGCCCTGCTGTCGAGCACCCAGCTGCTGTTGGTGGTCCTCGGCGGGATATTCGTGATCGAGACCTTGTCGGTGATGATTCAGGTGGCCAGCTTTCGCCTGACAGGGAATCGGGTGTTCAGGATGACGCCCATCCACTTCCATTTCGACCTCGCCGGATGGCCGGAGACGACCGTGGTGATCAGGTTCTGGATCCTCACCGCGTTGCTGGTGGCGCTGGGGCTCGGGCTCTTCTACGGCGACTTCCTGGCCGTGGAGGGGATACTGGGATGAGGACCCTCATACTCGGGGCCGCCCGCTCTGGAACGGCGGCCGCCCTCTTGGCCAAGGCCGATGGGCATCGGGTCACCGTGTTCGACGAGAGCCCGGTCGACCCGACTCAGCTGGTTGCCTCCGGGATCGGAGTAGTCGGCGGAGCCTGGTCGCCCGACCTCTTGTCTGGCGTCGATCTCCTGATCGCCTCACCCGGATTCTCCGAGAGATCTGGCCCGATAGTCGACGCCCTGGAAGCCGGAGTGGAGATATGGAGCGAGATCGAGTTCGCCTGGAGGCATCTCGACTCGCCGGTCCTGGCCGTCACGGGGACCAACGGGAAGACGACGGTCACTGAAGCCGCCACCGCCATGCTGCAGGCGTCGGGCTTGAAGGCACTGGCCGTTGGCAATATCGGCATCGCGCTCTCATCGGTCGTGCACGAGCCGGTGGACGTGTTCGTGCTCGAGGTATCGAGCTTCCAACTTCGATTCACCACCGGCTTTCGGCCGTCCACGGCTGTGTTGCTCAACGTTGCACCAGATCACCTGGACTGGCACGGGTCATATGGGGCCTATGCGGCTGCCAAGGCCAAGGTGTTCGCCAACCAGGGCCCGTCGGACCTACTGGTGTTCGATGCGGACGACCAGGGAGCCGCCGGCTTGGTGCGGCCGGCGTCGGCGAGGCTTCATCCCGTCTCGGCGACCAGGGTCCCGGCCGGCGGCTCGGGGGTCGAAGGTGACATCCTCCATCTGCCGGGGGTTGACGTTCCCCTGGCCGAGCTGCAACGGGCCGACGCGGTGATGGTCGTGGACGTGGCCGCCGCCGGGGTAGCCGCCCTCGATCATGGCGCCAAGCCCGAGGCGGTGGCAGCAGTGTGCCGGGACTTCCGCCCTCCCGCTCACCGCCGGACGCTGGTCAGATCGCTTGGAGGAGTGAGCTGGATAGACGACTCCAAGGCCACCAACCCCCATTCCGCCCTGGCGGCCATCCGGGCCTATCCATCGGTGGTCCTGATCGCCGGCGGCCTGGCCAAAGGCCTCGACCTGACTCCGCTGGCCCACGAGCCGAATGTGAAGCGGCTGATAGCCATCGGGTCTTCAGGGCCCTCCTTGGCCGTGGCGGCAGCGGACCGGGGAGCCATGGCGGGGTCGATGGAGGAAGCGGTCGACCTGGCTGCCGGCTGGGCCGGGCCCGGCGACACCGTCTTGCTGGCCCCGGGTTGTGCCTCCTTCGACATGTTCGAGTCCTATGCCGATCGCGGCGATCGCTTCGCTGCCGCAGTCATCGCCCTACTGGAAGGAGACCGCCGATGACCGGAAACGTCACCTCGATCGCCCAGGCCCGGGCGGCTGCCCGTCTGCGCGACGAGACGTCCCAGGTCAACAACCGGCTGGCGACGGCCGTGCTGGTGGTGACGGTGGTGCTGCTCGTGATCGGGCTCGGCGCCACCCTCTCCGCCTCTTCCACCCGAGGGCTGACAGATGCCCAGGATCGCTTCTACTACTTCAAGCGCCAGCTGCTCGGCCTCGGCATAGGCACGGTCACGATGATCGTCCTCTCCCGCGTCCCCTACCGCTTCCACCGGCGTATTGCGGTCCCTCTCTACTTCCTCACCGCGGGGGCCCTCTTCCTGGTCCTGCTCATCGGGGACTCTCGCAATGGCTCTCGGCGTTGGCTCGACCTCGGCCCGATCAGCTTCCAGCCATCTGAGCTCGCCAAGCTGGCTGTCATCCTGTCGCTGGCGGTGATGATGGAGAAGAAGGTGGGGCTCCTCGACAGCTTCGGCCACTTCCTCGCACCGGTCCTCTTCTACGTAGGCGGCATGGCGCTTCTGATCATGGCCGAGCCCGACCTGGGAACGACCATCACGGTGGGAGCGGCGGCACTGGGCGTACTCCTCGCCAGCCCTGCCCCACTCCGCTACGTCGCCTTCAGCGGGGGGGCCGCAGCAGGAGCAGCCGCCATCCTGGCAATGACCGCCGACTACCGGGTGAGCCGGATCACCGGATTCCTCGATCCCTGGAAGGACGCGGCTGGCGCCGGTTATCAGCTGATCCAGGGCTACCTGGCGCTGGGTACGGGTGGGATGTTCGGCGTCGGTCTCGGCGCCAGCCGGGCCCGCTGGTACTACCTGCCCAACGCCCACACCGACTTCATCTTCGCCATCATCGGGGAGGAGACCGGCCTGCTCGGCGGTTTCGTTGTCATCGCCCTCTTCGTGACACTTGCATTGACCGGCTGGGCGATCTCTTCGCGCGCCCCCGATCGTTTCTCGCGGATGGTGGCGGCCGGCATCACCGCCTGGATCAGCTTTCAAGCCCTGGTCAATGTCGGGGGGGTACTGGGCGTGATCCCGATCACGGGAATCGTGCTGCCGTTCGTCTCCTATGGGAGCACTGCCCTCATTGCGACGATGGCGGCCATCGGGATCCTGGTCAACATCGCCCAGCAAGGTGTCAACAGGTCGACGGCGTGAGCTATGCAATTGCCGCCGCCGGCACCGGAGGCCATGTCTTTCCGGGACTGGCGGTAGGCGAGGCACTGGTAGAGCGCGGGGTCGATCGAGGCCGCGTCCTGTTCATCGGGGGCGATCGCCTCGAGGCCAGGGTCTATCCGGAGGCGGGCTTCCCCTTCTTCGCCACCGAGGTGCGCGGCTTGGAGAGACGGGCCACTGCCAAGAACCTCACGCTGCCGGCGATGGTGATTAAGGCCACGGACGCGATCGGCGAGGAGCTACGTGCACGAGAGACCGGAGTGGTGCTCTGCATGGGCGGGTACGTGTCTGTCCCCGCTGCTCGGGCCGCCCGGCGCCAGCGGTGTGCCCTCTTCGTGTCTGAACAGAACGCCGAGGCCGGCCTGGCCAGCAGGTACGCCGCCCGTAACGCCACCAAGGTTTTCGGGTCGTTTCCGAGCACCGGCCGCCTCCCCTCGGCGGAGTGGGTGGGCAATCCCATCCGATCAGAGCTGGCCGAGTTCTCCCGACCCCAGCTCCGGGAGGCGGCACTCGCGGGCTACGGTCTCGCGACTGGCACGCCGGTCCTGGGCGTGTTCGGGGGCAGCCTCGGGTCGCGGGCGATCAACCTGGCGGTGTTCCAGATGGTCTCCTCATGGGAGGGTCCCCGGATGCAGGTCCTGCATTTGGTGGGCGAGCGCAACCTCGAGCATGTGCCAGCGCTCGATTCTCGGGTGCCGTGGAAAGTGGTGGGGTTCGAGCCGGACATGGCGCGCTTCTACGCGGCCTGCGACCTGGTGGTGGCCAGGGCCGGAGGAGCCGTCGCCGAGCTGACCGCCACCGCGACTCCGTCGATCCTGGTGCCGGGTGAGTTCGGATCGGGCAAGCACCAGTCCGCCAATGCCGCCGCCCTCAGGGCTGCAGGCGCCGCCGAAGTCATCCATGAGAATCAGTTGCGGGCCCTGCCGGGAACCATCGCCAGGCTGCTGAGCGACGAGGCCGGCCTCGAGGGCATGAGCGCTGCCGCCCGATCTCTCGGCAAGCCCGCCGCGGCCGACACCATTGCAGAGTTCATGGCTGCCGCCCATGGCTGAGGGCCTCGCCCCGGTTGGCGGCTATCGCCGAGTTCACCTGGTCGGCGTAGCGGGAGCCGGCATGTCGGCCCTCGGCAAGCTGCTGCATCAGTCCGGTTACGTGGTCAGCGGCTCCGACCTGCGGGGAGGAGCCGAGCTGGAGGCCCTCGCCGATCTCGGGATCGACGTCTGGCCCGGGCACCAGCCCGCCAGCCTCGAGGGCGTGGATCTGGTGGTCGCATCCTCTGCGGTGCCAGCAGACGACCCTGAGCTCGAAGAAGGCCGCAGGCGCGGGCTCACCGTGTGGTACCGGCCCGACTTGCTCGAGGAGATCTCGACCAACCTGGCGACGATCGGGCCCACCGGCACCCACGGCAAGACCACCAGCGCAGCGATGCTGGCTCTCGGGCTGCGTGCGGCGGGGCACGACCCTTCGTTCGTGATCGGGGGCGAGATGGTGGATCTCGGCACCAACGGTCACCGCGGGGCGGACGATCTGCTGGTGTTGGAAGTCGACGAGGCGTTCGGCACGTTCCACCGGATCCGGCTGAAAGGACTCATCGTCACCAACATCGAGCCGGAGCACCTGGATCACTTTGAGACTCCGGCGCTCCTGCAGGCCGCCTTCGAACAGGTGGCGGGACAGGTCGAGGGCCCGGTCCTGGCCGGGGCGGACGACCCAGGCTCGGCATCGCTGGCTGCTATCGGCGGGCACCTCACCTTCGGGTTCGACCATGCTGCCGACTGGCGCATCGTCGACCTCGTGTCGCAGCCGGATGCAGTGCACTTCCGCCTGCGAGGCAGGGGAGCGGATGTCGATGTGGGGGTCCCCCGGCCTGGGGTGCACATTGCCCGCAACGCAGCCGGGGCGCTGGCTCTGCTGTCCGAGCTCGGGTTCGACGTCGCCGCGGCCGCGGAAGGGCTCTCGTCCTTTCACGGAGTGAAGCGCAGGTTCGAGAATCGGGGCCAGGTGGGAGGGGTCACGCTCATCGACGACTATGCCCATCATCCGTCCGAGATCGAGGCCACCATTGGCGCCGCCCGCACCGCCGGGCATCGCCGGGTGTGGGCGGTGTTCCAGCCTCACCTATACACCAGAACCGAGCTGCTGCACGCGCGTTTCGGCGAGTCGCTGGCAACGGCTGACCGGGTGGTGGTCACGGACGTCTATGGGGCCAGGGAGGCCCCGATTCCCGGTGTGACGGGCAGGCTCGTGGCGGACGCGGCCACCCGGGCCGGTGCGGTGGTCGAGTATGTGCCGCATCTGGCCGACCTGGCGGCCCACCTGGCCAGCCGGGTCGAGCCGGGGGACCTCGTCCTCACCATGGGAGCCGGTGACATCACGACGGTCCCGGCCGAGCTGGCGGCTCTGCTCGATGCGGGAGGGGGAACGGATGGCTGAGGGGGCCTGGGACCGCCTGGTGGAGGCGGGAGCGGGTCGGGCCGATGTCGAGCTCGCCGGCTTCACGACCTACAAGCTTGGGGGCCCGGCGCGTTACTGGTTTGAAGTAGCCGACCGCTCGGAGCTGGCGAGCCTGAGTGCGGCCTACGCCGAAGAGCCGCTCCCGGTGCTCGTCATGGGCCGCGGCTCCAACTTGGTGGTGTCCGACCTTGGCTTCCCGGGAGTGGTCGTCCGGCTGGGTGCCGGGTTCGGCGAATACCGGGTTGAGCCCGAGGTGAAGGCGTCGGCCGCGGTCTCGCTGCCTCAGCTGGCCCGGGCTGCCGTCAAGGCAGGCCGCCTCGGTCTCGAGTTCCTGGTGGGAATCCCGGGAACCGTGGGGGGAGCGGTGAGGCAGAACGCCGGCTGCTTTGGCCGTGAGATGGCCGACGTGATAATCCGCGCCGAGGTCTACGACTTGGCGGGAGGGCTCTGGTCCCAGCTCTCGCCCGGGGAGCTGAAGATGGGCTACCGGGTCTCGTCGGTTCAACCCCACCACATCGTGACCGCGGCGGAGCTGCGATCGACGTCAGGCGATCCTGCCGCCGGAGAGGTGGCGATGCGGGAGATCACAAGATGGAGGAGGGACCACCAGCCCGGCGGAACCTACAACGCAGGCTCGGTCTTCAAGAATCCACCAGGCGATGCGGCCGGACGAATCATCGACCAACTCGGCCTCAAGGGATTTCGAGTTGGAGCAGCCGCGGTCTCGGACAAGCACGCCAACTTCTTCGTGACAATGCCGGGAGCCACCGCTACCGATGTTTACCGTCTCGTCGGCGCCGTCGCCGCCAGGGTGAGGGACGCCACCGGGGTCGCACTCGAGCCCGAGATCCAGTTCGTCGGTGAATTCGAGCAGGAGGCATGATGGCCGTCGACATCGACCCGCGCCTCGATGCCCGCCGAATGGCGGTCGCCGAGCAGCGAGCTCGTGGACGCCTCCGCCGCCTGCTGACGATCATCGTCGTGCTGGCGATCGCCGGCGCTATCGCATGGACTATGCGCAGCCCGTTCTTCTCGGTGGAGCATCTTGTGGTCGAGGGATCGGAGTCGCCGGCGGTCGCAGACATCCTCTCGGCGGCCGGGGTCGGGCTTGGCACCCCGCTGGTGGAGGTCGACGTAGCCCATGCGACCGAGATGCTCGAAGCCGATCCCCGCATCATGTCTGCCGCCCTCCAGGTCGAGTGGCCGCAAACCGTGTGGGTCCTGATCGAGGAGCGACTACCCCTTGCCTGGGCCAAGGTGGACGGGGTATGGAGCCGGGTTGGAATCGACGGAGTGGTTCTCAGTCCGGCCGAGGCCCCCGACGGCACGCTGCCTCGACTCGAGGTCGCGGCCGACACCTCTCTCGGAGCAGGGGCTCTCGAGTTCTTTGCAGCATTGGACCCATCGGTGTCGTCTGGCGCAAGGGCCTACGAGCAGGATGGTGAGTTGTGGGCCGAGGTGAAGGGCTTCCCTGTGCGGCTGGGCGGTCCCGTGGAGATGGGCGACAAGGCCCGGGCGGTGGCGGCGCTGGTCAACACCGACCCGCCCGTGGGATCGGTCATAACGGTGGTGGCCCCGACCCGCCCGGCTCTGATGCCACCGGCAGCCGAGGACGCTTCGACTGACCCTCAAGTAGAGCCTGAAGGCTGAGGCTTTACGTTCCTGCAGGGAACGTGTAAACCTCGACTTCACCTTTTACCTTGGAGGCTTTCCGTGGCACGTACCCCTGCTCCACAACCCACCGGATACCTGGCTGTGATCAAAGTCATCGGTGTCGGCGGCGGAGGCGTCAACGCTGTGAACCGGATGATCGAGGCCGGCATCAGGGGGGTCGAGTTCATCGCCCTCAACACCGATGCCCAGGCCCTGCTGATGTCGGACGCCGACGTGAAGCTCGACATCGGCCGGGATGTGACCAGGGGCCTGGGAGCCGGGGCCAACCCGGAGGTGGGCCGGGCGGCAGCCGAGGCCCATCGGCAGGAGCTGGAGGAGGTGTTGAAGGGAGCCGACATGGTGTTCGTCACCGCCGGAGAGGGAGGCGGGACCGGGACCGGAGGTGCGCCGGTGGTGGCCGAGGCGGCCCGCAATCTGGGCGCCCTCACTGTCGGGGTGGTGACCCGGCCCTTTGGCTTCGAGGGCAGGCGGCGAGCAGTGCACGCAGAAGAAGGAATCGAAGCGCTGCGCGACGCGGTCGACACCCTGATTGTGATCCCCAACGATCGCCTGCTCGATGTCGGCGATCCCAAGGCTCCGATCACCGAGACCTTCGCCCTGGCTGACGAGGTGTTGATGAACGGGGTCAAGGGCATTACCGACCTGATCACCAAGCCGGGTCTGATCAATGTCGACTTCGCCGACGTAAAGACAGTGATGGCCGATGCCGGCACTGCGGTAATGGGGATCGGCCGGGGCACCGGCGACGACCGTGGTGCACAGGCCGCCCAGCGGGCGATCTCGTCGCCGTTGCTGGAAGCTTCGATGGAGGGTGCGCGGGGGGTGCTGTTGATGGTGGGCGGTCCCAGCTCGATGACCTTGCACGAGGCGACCAAGGCGGCCCAAACCGTCGCGGAGCATGCGGATGAGGACGCCGAGATCATCTTTGGAGCCGTTGTCGACGACAACCTCGGTGAGGAGATGCGCGTCACGGTGATCGCCGCCGGGTTCGAGCGGAAGCGGCCGCGCAACATCGCTCGGGCTTCCGAGCTCGACATCCCCACCTTCGTCCAGGGATGATCCGGCCGCCGGGGTCACCCGGCGCGGCCTTCAGCCTTGCGGTCGAAGGCGACCAGCGCGACGACCCTGAGGCGCGGCATCGATTCAGCACTGCACTCAGCATCGAGTCAGGCTGGGCGGAGGTTGGCCAGGTCCACGGGGCCGTGGTCTTGGAGGTGAGCGCCGGAGGGAAGGCCGGTGAGGCCGATGCAATGTTCACCCGCCGAGCAGGCTTGCCGCTGGCGGTCTTCACCGCAGACTGCCTGGCAGTGGTGGTCGGTGGGGACCATGGGGTTGGCGTCGCCCACGCAGGATGGCGCGGGATGCAGGCCGGGGTGGTGGGCCGGCTGCTCGAGGAGATGTCGACTGCCGGCCTCGCGCCGCAGCGGGCGTGGCTCGGCCCGGCCATAGGGCCATGCTGCTTTGAGGTCGGAGAGGAAGTTGCTTCTTTGTTCCCCGGCGCAGCGTCCACCACCACTTGGGGAACGACCTCAGTCGACTTGGTCGCCGCGGCACGGTTACAGCTCGCTGGAGTCGAGGTCTGGAGCAGCGATCACTGCACACGCCATCACGATGACACGTTCTCGCACCGGCGCACCGGGAGCCCGAGTCGGATGGCAGGGTTGGCATGGTGGGAGGGTGAGGGATGAAGTCGTGGGAGAGTGGCAGATGAGCCTGGGGTCGGTGCTTGGGCGGGTGGCCGTCGCCGCCGGGCGGGCAGGCCGGGATCCTGCCGCGGTGAAGTTGGTGGCCGTGACCAAGGGACGCTCCCTCGACCAGCTTGGCTCGCTCCGAGAGTCCGGCTGCGTCGTCTGGGGTGAGAATCGGGCGCAGGAGCTCTCGACCAAGGCGGCCGAGGCGGGGGTCGGCATCGAATGGCACTTCATCGGCCACCTCCAGACCAACAAGGTGCGGCTGGTGAGGCCGGTGGTCTCGCTGCTGCATTCCATGGATCGGATCGAGCTGGCGACAGCTTGGATCAAAGGCCCGGGGTTGCCGCCGCCGGTGCTGGTGCAGGTCAACTTGACAGACGATCCGACTCGTCAGGGGTTTGATCCCGCCGCCACGGTGAAGGCAGCCCTCGAGGCGGAGGCGCTCGGCCTCACGGTCCGCGGGCTGATGGGGATGGCCCCTCAAGTGTCCGATCCCGAAGAGGCCCGACCGCCCTTCCGGCGGCTGGCTGAGCTCGGAGCGGAGCTTCGATCGTTGCTTCCGACGGCTACCGAGCTGTCGATGGGGATGACCGATGACTTCGAGGTAGCAGTCGAAGAGGGAGCCACGATGATACGGGTGGGACGGGCTATCTTTGCCTGAAGCTACAGGTGGGCAGCGATGGCGTCACTCTTCAACAAAGCACTCCTCTATCTGGGCCTGGTGGACGAGGACCAAGGAGGCCAGGCGGATGACCTGGTAGAGCCGGGCGAGGCGCCCCCGCGCCCGGTCCGCCAGCCGTCGAGCTCACGTGACCGCCGTCAGGAAGAGCCGGTATCCAGGGTGGAGGGCCGGAGGGTGGAGCCGCCCCCGACGTCGAGCCGCTCTTCGAACTACCGCACCGACACCATCGAGCAGTCAGCCCCAGTGCGTCCCATCCGGCCGGCAGAGGCGCAGTCCGACATCCTCCTGGTGGAAGAGTTCGGCGACGCCCGAATGCTGGCCGACCGGGTTCGGGACCGGGTCCCCGTGGTGCTCGATCTGCGCCAGGCCCAACCTGACTTGGTGCGCAGGGTGATCGACTTCTCCTCAGGGCTCATCTACGCACTCGATGGCACGATGAGCAAGGTTTCCGAGGGGGTAGTCCTGGTGCTTCCGCCACGGGTGCTGCTGAGTCAGGCCGAGAAGCGTCGCCTGTCACGTCTCGGGGTATACGAGCTGGTCGAGGAAGACTGACAGGTGGCCATCCTCTGCTGGGCCGTCCAGCTCTATGTGCTGGCGGTCCTGGCTTGGGTGGTGCTCTCCTGGGTGCGCATCCCCTCCACCCATCCACTCGCTCGGGTCACGACTTTCCTGGATCGAATCACCTACCCGGTGATCCTGCCGTTGAGGCGGCTGATACCTCCTCTCCGGCTAGGCGGGGTCATGCTCGATCTCTCGCCCATCATCCTTCTCCTTGGCCTGAGCTTTCTTCGCAGCTTCATGATCCGTCAGGGCTGGTGCTGATGCTTGGAGGGCAGCAGGGCCCCGCATAAGCTCGTGCGATCGAGATCGAGGAGACCCATGAACCTCACTCCCCAAGACGTCGAGCAGAAAGCCTTCACTCAGGCTTTGCGCGGCTACCACATGGACGAAGTCGACGACTTCCTCGACGACGTGGTGGAGACGCTGCGCTCATACGAACAGAGGCTGCGCGACGCCCAGGAGCGCATCACCGGGCTGGAGGGTCAGGTCTCGGCCCGTGGGGACGAGGAGCGTGCGATCTCCCGTGCCCTGCTGGCCGCACAGAAGTCCGCCGACGACATGCTGGACGAAGCCAAGGAAGAGGCGAAGCAGATCAAAGAGCATGCCAAGATCGAGGCTGCCGAGTATCAGGCGATGCGGGATGCCGAGAAGGCGGCCGCGCTGGCCGAAATCGAGTCGATCCGTGGAGAGGTCAACCTGCTCAGGGAGAAGGCTCGCTCGATCTTGACCGGAGTGGAGGAGCGGTTGACCGAGGCCGAAGAAGCTGCCGGCACCTCTGCCGGCGCCGTCACCGCCGCAACGGAGGATCCGGCAGAGACTGATGACGCCGATGTCGAGGCTGAAGAAGAAGGCGAGCCCGACGACGGCGAGGTGATGCCAGAAACCGACGTAGGCACTGCCGCTTCCGAGGAGGACGCCACTGCTGCCCGGCCCTGGGAGCGGGGCTGAGCCAGGGTCTGGCTAGAGGGCGGCCATTTCGACATAGAGGCGAAATCCCTCGATCGTGAGAGTCTCTCCGGCCGGCGCATCCCCTGCCGTCACATTTTCGGCCAGCAACTCGCGGCGGATGTATTCATCGCCTGCCTCCCAGGCAGCCCGCAACTCCTGGCTGTCGGTGAACCATCGGATCCGCACACGATCGGTCATCTGCATGCCGAGGGCCTTGCGCAACTGTTGAAGCCGGCTCGTCAGTTCACGGGCTAGCCCAAGAGCGGACAACTCGTCATCGAGAGCGACGTCGAGTGCCACCGCCAACTCACCCTCGGCCACCACCGCGGTGTCAGGTCGGGCGGTCCGCTGCACGATCACTTCGGAGGGCAGGATCTTCTCGCCGGCCACTTCGATCGACTCGCCCGCCATCAACAAACGGAGAGCGTCCTCATCGAGCGATGCGATGGCGGCCGCTACCTCCTGGGTGCGGCCTCCGAGACGCGGGCCCAGCTGCTTGAAGTCGGCCTTCGCGCTCAGCTCCACCATCCCGTCATGTTCGGACCTCACCTGCACGTCAATGACATTGAGCTCGTCCTGCAGAAGGGCCAAATGGTCCTCGACGGCTCGCCGGACGTCGGGGTCGGGTGAGAGGACGATCAGCCGACGCAGCGGTTGGCGGACCTTCAGGCCGTGGGTCTTGCGGAGACCGTGGCCAAGCCTCGAGATTTGGCGGACCGTGGCCACCTGGCGTTCGAGGGCGGGGTCGATCAGATCCTCTTGATGGGTCGGGTAGTCGCAGAGGTGGATGCTGACCGGGTCATCTGGGCGAAGCCGGGCAACCAGGTCCTGATAGATCACCTCCGTCACGAAAGGCAGGATCGGAGCCAGGACCTTGGTGAAGGTCGTGAGCACCTCGTAGAGAGTGGCGAAGGCCGCCAGCTTGTCGGTCTCGTCCTCCCCTCGGGTCCGCCAGAAGCGCCGCCGGGAGCGGCGCACGTACCAGTTGGTGAGGTCTCCGACGAAGTCGATGACGGGTGGGACAACCGAGTAGAGGTAGTACCCCTCCATCCTCCGGTTCACCTCGGCCACCAAGCTCTGCGTTACAGAGAGCACCCAGCGGTCGAGCTCAGGCCGATCCCCCACCGGTGGGGCCTCGGAAATGTCGGCCAAGGTGATCCCGTCCGCTTCGGCATATGTCGTGAAGAACGAGTAGGTGTTCCAAAGGGGCAGAAGCACGGTGCGGACCACCTCTCGCACCCTGTTGCGGGAGAAGCGCAGGGGCTCGGCCCGCAATACGGGAGAGTTGATCATGTAGGCGCGGAGGGCATCGGCCCCGACCTCGTGCAGGATCTCCTCGGGGTCCGGGTAGTTCTTCAGGCTCTTCGACATCTTGCGGCCGTCCTCGGCCAGGATCAGGCCGTTGACAACGCAGTTCTCGAACGGCTCCTGATCGAACAAAGCGGTCGACAGCACTACCAGCGTGTAGAACCAGCCTCTGGTCTGGTCGAGCCCCTCGGCGATGAACTGCGCGGGGAAGGCGGCCTCGAACCGCTGCCGATTCTCGAACGGATAGTGGAGCTGGCCATACGGCATCGAGCCAGACTCGAACCAGCAATCGAGCACCTCGGGGATCCTGCGCATGGTGCCCTCGCCGCAACTGCACGGCCAAGTGATGAGGTCGACGACATCCTTGTGGAGGTCGTCGGGCCGCTCGCCCGATAGAGCCTCGAGCTCGTCCAGCGATCCCAAGCACACCTGGTCTTCGCATTGATCACATTGCCAGACAGGCAGGCACGAACCCCAGTAGCGGTTGCGGCTGATGGCCCAGTCCCGCGCCTCCTCCAGCCAGTTACCGAAGCGGCGGGATCCGACGTACCCGGGCACCCAGTGGATGTTGCGGTTGAGCTCGGCCATCCTCCCGCGGAAGGTCTCCACCGCCACGAACCAGGTAGGGATGGCCTTGTAGATCAGCGGAGTGCCGGTCCGATAGCAGTATGGATACGAGTGGCGGATGGTGCGGCGGTCGACCAGCCGGCCTGACTCCCGCAGGAGCTGGATGAGCTTGGCGTCTGCATCCTTCACGTTCAGTCCGGCCACGTCCGGCACCGCTTCGGTGAATCTGGCCTCGGCGTCGATCGGGTCGACGAGCACGTCGAGCCCCGCTGCCTGCAGCGAGAGAAAGTCGGCCTCTCCGTATGCAGGAGCCATGTGCACCATGCCGGTGCCCTCAGTGGTCGTCACTGCGTCTGAGGTGATTATCCGGAACGCCCCGCGATCACGCTCCTCACCGAAGTAGTCGAACGGAGGCTCGTATTCGGCTCCGACCAACTCACTGCCCGGCGCTTCCGCGACCACCGGTCGGGGCTCGCCAAAGGTCGCCTCGAGCCGCTCCTTGGCCACCCAGTGACGCTCACCGTCCTGCTCGACAGCTGCGTATTCGATGTCCTGTCCGACGGCCACTGCCAAATTGCCCGGAAGGGTCCAAGGGGTGGTGGTCCAGATCAGCAGCCAGTCGCCGGCCCGGAAGGGCCCGTGCGCATCGAGAATGCGGAGGCGAACGGTGATGGCAGGGTCCTCCACGTCCCGGTAGTCGAGGTTCGCCTCGAAGTTGGAGAGCGGGGTCGAGGCTCCGAACGAGTAGGGAAGGACCTTGAAGGCCCGATAGATCAGCCCCTTGTCCCACAGCTGCTTGAAAGCCCACCAGACGCTCTCCATGAAGGAGAGATCCATCGTCTTGTAGTCGTTGCGGAAGTCGACCCAACGTCCCAGCCGGCGGGTGACCCGCTCCCAATTCTCGGTGTTGGCCTCGACCTGGGCCCGGCAGGCGGCGTTGTAACGGTCGATCCCAAACTCGGCTATTTGGTGCGGGCCGCTAAGACCGAGCTGCTTCTCCACTTCCATCTCCACCGGGAGGCCGTGGGTGTCCCAGCCGAACCGGCGCTCGACCCGGTGCCCCCGCATGGTCCAGTAACGGGGGACGATGTCCTTGATCACCCCGGCCAGGAGATTGCCGTAATGGGGGCTGCCGGTGGGGAAGGGGGGGCCGTCGTAGAAGACGTACTCCCGGTCGGCGGGCCGCTGGGCGACCGAGGCCGCAAAGGTGTCCTGGCTGTCCCACAACTCGAGGATCTGCTCTTCCAGAGCAGGGAAATCGACCTGGTTGGCTGATCTCTTCCAGTCGGAGGCCATGATGGGGCGTGGATGGTACCGATGCCCGCAATGGCCAGTCACTGGTATCGTTCCGCCCCATTTTCAGGGGTACCCCATGTCAAGACAGCTCTCGGCCCGCACCCTCACCAAGTTCAAGTCCCAACTGCTCTCCGAGCAGGAGCGCCTCGACGCCCTCATCGAGGAGCACGAGCGCGAGCTCGAAGAGGCCCGCCTCACCGAATCCTCAGCCGAGCGGAGCCCTGATCCGGGCAGTGCCGAGGCGGGCTCGATGAATTTCGAATACGAGAAGGAGCTATCGCTCGGACAGAACGCGGTCGACCTGCTGAGAAAAGTCGAGCACGCCCTCGCCCGTGTGGAGGACGGGACCTATGGCACCTGTGAGCGATGCGGGCAGGCCATCCCCGTTGCCAGGCTGGAGGTGCTCCCGTACGCCACCGAATGCGTGTCGTGCGCGCGAAAGGGCTGATCGCCCAGGCGGCAATCGGCTTCGGCATCGCCGGCAGTGTCGTGCTCGCCGATTACCTGACCAAGAGATGGGCCGAGGCGAACCTGCCGGGAAAGGTGATCGTCGTGATCCCCGGGGTTCTGTCACTCGTCTTCGAGGAGAACAGCGGAGCGGCCTTCTCGATGTTCCAGAACGCCGGTGTGGTCCTCGGGACCGCGGCCATAGTGGCGATCGGGGCCGTCGGGATCGCTCTCTTCCGCAAGCGGCGACATCCACTCGAGGTGGTGGCGTTCGGCCTCATCATCGGGGGAGCGGCCGGAAACCTGATCGATAGGATCGTGAGGGGCCCGGGCCTGCTGGACGGAAAGGTCGTCGACTGGGTCCAGCTGCTGATCATCCCCACATTCAACGTCGCCGACAGCGCCATCACCGTCGCCATCACCTTGCTGCTGATCGGCTCATTGCGCGCCAAGTGAGTCTCCCCTCGATCACGGTCGTCGTCCCTCCCGAGTTGGACGGGGAGCGAGCCGACCGGATCGTGGCGGTGCTGACCGGCCGATCGCGCCAGCTGGCCCGCTCAGTGTTCGACGACGGGGTCACCTCGGCGGGAAGGAGGCTGAGGCCGCAGGATCGGTTGGCGGCCGGCACCGAGGTGAGGACTCCCGGCCTTGCAGCAAAAGTGGCGCTTGCGCCCGAGGAGGCACCGCTGGTGGTCGTGCATGAAGACCCAGACCTCATCGTCATCGACAAGCCTGCGGGGCTGGTGGTTCATCCCGGGTCAGGGCACCAGCAAGGGACCTTGGCCGCCCGCCTTCTCAGCCGCTATCCGGAGGTGGAGGGGGTGGGGGCATCGGGGCGGTGGGGGATCGTGCACAGGCTCGACCGTGACACATCCGGGCTCATGGCCGTCGCCCGCAGCGCGGCTGCCTACGGCGCCCTCACCACCGACCTGGCCGCCCGCCGCATCAAACGGAGCTACCTGGCGTTGGTCAGAGGAGTCCCCGACCCACCCACCGGGACGATCGAAGCTCCCATCCGCCGACAGGCGGGCCACCCTGCCCGGCGCGAGGTCGGAAGCGGCGGGAAGCCTGCCCGCACCCACTTCCGGGTGATCGAGGACCTGTCGACGGCGGCTCTGCTCGAAGTCGAGCTGGACACCGGCAGGACCCATCAGATCCGCGTGCATCTTTCCGCCATAGGGCATCCGGTGGTCGGCGATCGCACCTATGGCGGCGGCCAGCCGGCCGGCGGTTCGCGGCTATTCCTCCACGCGGCCCGCCTCCGCCTGCCCCACCCCATCTCCCGCGCCGAGCTCGACATGAGCTCGGCGCTGCCAGACGACCTGAGGCGGGTGCTCGAGGGAATGCGCTAGGAGGTCTCAGATCTCAAGTCTCGGGGCTCACGCCTCACCTCATACCTTGGGATCTCGAGAAGCTGCCGATGCCCTGACGACGCCGTCCATTGCGAAGGATGACCGCTACTTTGCTGTCGGTGACCGTGCCGTCCACCGCTCCTCCGACCACCTGTTATCGCCATCCTTCACGGGCGACGGGTCTCCGATGCAGCACCTGCGGCCGGCCCATCTGCCCTGATTGCACGGTGATGGCCGCGGTCGGCCAGCTCTGCCCCGATGACGCCAGGGCTCGGGGAGCCCAGCAGGTGATCCGCCCGGCCCGACGCCGACGGGCGGCACCCGTGACGACCTTCATCATCGCCGTGACCGCGGCGGTGTTTCTGGTCGGACTGGTGTCTACGGACATCCGCCAGGAGCTGTTCGCCGCCTTCGCTCAGGTCAACGTGCTGGTGGCGGCGGGCGAATGGTGGCGGCTCATCACCCCGGTTCTGCTGCACGCCTCCATCACCCACATCCTCTTCAACATGTGGGCCCTCTGGCAGCTTGGCCCCCGCATCGAACAGAGCATCGGCACCTGGTCCTACGCCCTCGCCTATCTGGCTGCCGCTGCCTGGGGCGGCGCCTTCGCCTTCTGGATGGGAGGACGCGACATGGTCGCGGTCGGTGCATCGGGGGCGATCTTCGGCCTGTTCGGCATGTGGCTGGTAGCGGCCTTCCACCGGAGAGAAACCCGCTTCGGACGCAGCCTATTGAGCCAGCTCGGCGGGCTCCTGGTCATCAACGCCCTGCTGCCGCTGTTCCTACCCGGGATCGCCTGGCAGGCCCACTTGGGCGGGCTGCTGGCGGGGGTGGCGATGGCCGAGCTCTGGCGCAAGGTCGACGGGCAGACGGCCAGGGCAGCGGTCAACTTCGGGATGCTGGTGGCGGCGGTCGCGGCGGTAATGCTCTAGGACGGTCTCGAAGTCTCACGGTGGGACCGCGCCACCTTCAGACTGTGCGACCTTGGGACCGTGGGACCCGTCTAAGGTCGAACGACAGCCATGTCATTCGCCCACCTCCATCTTCACACCGAGTTCTCCATGCTCGACGGGGCTGCCAGGGTGAAGGAAGTGGTGGCTGCGGCCGCAGCAGACGGCCAGCCGGCGGCCGCAATAACCGACCACGGCGTGATGTACGGAGTGGTGGATTTTTCCAAGGCGGCCGCCGGAGTCGGTGTGAAGCCGATCTTCGGGATCGAGGCCTACATCACCGAGGGATCGAGGTTCGACCGGCCCCTCCGGGGTGAGAACGTCCGCTATCACATGACGCTGCTCGCCGAGAACGAGACCGGCTATCGCAACCTGATGAAGCTGTCCAGCCGGGCGTACCTCGAGGGCTACTACTACAAGCCGAGGATGGATCCCGAGCTCCTGGCCGAGCACCACGAAGGCCTCATTGCGACGTCCGGCTGTCTGGGAGGCCCGGTCGCGCAGCGGCTGGCCCCGGATGCATCCAGGGAGGAAGGCAACACCGTTTCCAATCGCGACTTCGAGGCGGCGTTGGCGGCGGCGGCGATGTACCAGGACATCTTCGGCCACGATTCGTTCTTCGTCGAGCTGCAGGACCACGGGCTGGAACCGCAACGGCGAATCATGCCCGACCTTCTCGACATCGCCAGGCGCATCGACGCCCCACTGCTTGCCACCAACGACGCCCACTACACGCGCCGGGACGAGGCGGAGGCTCACGATGTGCTGCTCTGTATCCAGACCGGCTCCAACCGGGACGATCCTCGCCGGCTCAAGCTCGGAAACGACCAGTTCTATCTGAAGACCTCGGCAGAGATGCGGACGGTCTTTCCCAACGATGTCTACCCGGGGGCATGCGACAACACCCTGTGGATCGCCGAGCGCGCCAACGTCGCCCTGGATCTCGGCCGCATCATGCTGCCTCAGTTCCCGGTGCCTGCCGGTGAGACCGAGGCGTCGTACCTCGAGCGGCTGGTGAGAGAGGGCGCCCGAGCCCGCTACGGGTCGCCGCTTCCTACCGATGTGGAGGAGCGAATCGACCATGAGCTGCGGATCATCACCGAAATGGGATTCCCCGCCTACTTCCTGGTGGTATGGGACCTGATCCGGCATGCCCGCGAGGAGGGGATCAGAGTCGGACCGGGACGAGGCTCGGCCGCCGGTTCGATCGTCGCATACTCGCTGCGCATCACCGACCTCGATCCTCTCGTCTACGGCCTGATCTTCGAGCGCTTCCTCCATCCCGGGCGTCGGCAGATGCCGGACATCGACATGGATTTCGACGAGCGATTCCGCACCGAGATGATCAGGTATGCGACCGAGAAGTACGGCTCGGGCCACGTCGCCCAGATCATCACCTTCTCGACCATCAAGGGGAAGCAGGCGATCCGCGACTCCGCCCGAGTGCTCGGTCATCCATACTCGCTCGGTGACCGGTTGGCCAAGGCGATGCCCCCCCCGATCCTTGGCAAGGAAGCGACCCTCGATCAAGTCCTGAGCCCTCCTGGCTCGGAAGCCGAGCCGGAGGTGAGGGACTGGTACAGCAACGCTGCCGAGCTTCGGCGCCTTTACGAGGGCGATGAGGTTGTGCGCGAGGTGGTAGACGTTGCCCGAGGGCTGGAGGGACTGCGGCGCCAGGACTCCATCCACGCCGCGGCCGTGGTGATCTCTCCCGTCCCCCTCACCGATCTGGTGCCGGTCCAGCAAAAGGGCGAGGGCACCGAGCTGGTCACCCAATACGAGATGTACGGGATCGAGGCGCTGGGCCTGCTGAAGATGGACTTCCTCGGGCTTCGCAACCTCTCCATCATCGAACGGACCCTGGAGTTGATCGAGGAACGGGGGGGAGGCCGGGTCGATCTCGAGGGAATCCCGCTTGACGACGCCGCCACCTACCGCCTGCTCTCGAGTGGCGACACGGTCGGGGTGTTCCAGCTCGAGGGGAGCGGGCTCCGGTCCCTGGTCCGCTCGTTGCAGCCAGACCGCTTCGAGGACATCGTCGCGCTGGTTGCCCTCTACCGGCCCGGCCCGCTGGGCCAGCACATGCACACCGCCTATGCCGATCGCAAGAACGGGCGGGCCCCGATCCAATACCCCCACCCGGCCACCGAGAAGTTCCTCCGGAGCACATACGGGATCATCGTCTACCAGGAGCAGGTGATGCAGCTTGCCCAGGAGATGGCCGGTTACACGATGACCGAGGCCGAAGAGCTGCGGCGGGCGATGGGCAAGAAGGTCAAGGCGATGATGCAGGCCCAGCGCCAGAAGTTCATCCAGGGTTGCGTTGGCCAAGGCCACACGGCCCAGCTCGGAGCCGACCTCTTCGACTCCATCGAGCCGTTTGCCGGGTACGGCTTCAACCGCGCCCACTCTGCCTGTTATGGGTTGATCGCATATCAGACGGCCTGGCTCAAGGCCCACTACGCAGCCGAGTACATGGCAGCGCTCCTCACCGGCACCAAGCGCGACAAGGAGCGGACCGCCATCTATCTGAACGAGTGCCGGAGCCTCGGGCTCCAGGTGCTGGTGCCGGACGTCAACGAGTCGCAGTCGGACTTCTCGGTTGCGGACGCAAAGATCAGATTCGGCCTCTCCGCGGTGCGCAACGTCGGCGAGTCGGCGGTCGAGAAGATCATTTCCGCACGTGACAAGGAGGGCCCCTTCGCCGATTTCGGCGACTTCGTCGGGCGGGTCGACCCGTTGGTGCTCAACCGGCGGACCGTCGAGTCATTGATCAAAGCAGGGGCCTTCGACAGCCTTGGACACGCCCGCAAGGCCCTCTTCATGCACTACGAGGAGATCCTCGACGCCGCCCTTGAACGTCGGCGCAACGAGGACATGGGTCAGTTCAGCCTCTTCGAGGGAAGCTCTGAGGCGCCCGAGCCTGCCATGGACATCGGCAGCGATGAGTGGAGCCAGCGGATCAAGCTGGCGTTCGAGAAGGAGATGCTCGGGCTATACGTGTCGGACCATCCGCTCCTGGCGGCACAGGCATCACTGCGCTCCCACACCCCGATCTCGGCGCTCGCTGATCACAAGGACGGCTCACCGGTGACGGTGGGAGGGCTGGTCGGGCCCATCACCAGGCGATGGACCAAGAAAGGCGAGCCGATGCTGTTCTTCCAGCTCGAGGACCTGGAAGGCAGTATCGAGGTGGTCGCGTTCCCGGCAGTTGTGGCGACAGCCGGGCCCTTCGTGACCGAGGATGCCGTTCTGGTGGTGTCGGGCCGAGTCGACAATCGCGGCGACGACGTGAAACTGGTTGCGAGGGAAATCGCCGAGCTGGCCTTGCGACCAGACGACGAGTTGAGGATAGAGGTTCCCGCCCGACGGCTGTCGACCGATGTGGTGGGGAGGCTGCAGGCAGTACTCTCCAACCACCCCGGATCCGTGCCCGTCTACCTGCACATGGTCTCGGACCGCGGGCGCAAGGTCCTCCGCCTGTCGGATGAGTATCGGGTTGAGCCGCGTTCGGCGTTGTATGCCGAGATCCGGGAGCTGCTCGGCCAGCGCTCCGTCATCTAGCCGGCGATTAGATGCCCAAAGCCTCGAGATCGAACCCTTCAGCCTGTCCAAGCATGCCGGCCAGCGCCGTGACATCGGTTGGCGGGTGGGCGAGCCAGGGGATCGATGTCACTCGCGCTCGGTAACGAGCTGCGAATTCCCGCCTGGCCTCGGCCTGGCGATGGGCCTCCTGGCCCCAGCGGGCGAGGTTCTCCACCAATTCCAGGTTGGTGCGCGGGGGCGGCTCAGCCCCTGCCCAGCTCTCCGGCAGCGAGCGGTTGAAGATCACCGCTCGGGGGCGGCTGGCGACCTCCGGCAGCTCCCGGAAGAAGCGAACCGCTTCACGGATGGGGGTGGGGTCGGCGGTGGTGACGACGATCGTCACCGCCCGCCGCAGGTGCACCTCGATCTCGGCCGCGCGGCGTGAGACACCGTCATAGGTGGTCCTCAGGTCCATCAGGAAAGCTGCCACCCGCTCGAGCAGGTTGGAGCCGAGGATCGAGTCTGCCACCCGCAGCATCGGCCGGGCCGTGCGCTCGAAGATGAACTTACGTCCGGGCAGCCTTCCCCCGGTCAGCAGCCGGAGCAGGCGGCCTCCGACCAGGTCGGCCATCTGCCCTGGAGCGGTGAAGAAGTCGATGCCCCCTGCTGCCGGGGGTGTGTCGATCACCACCAGGTCCCAGACCTTCGACTCGATGAAGTTGGCGGCTTCTTCGGCGGCGGCGTACGACTGCGACGCCGGGAAATGGGAGGCGGCGGCGGCGAAGAACTCGCTCTCCACCAACCGCCTGGCGGTCTCCGGATCGGTGTGGCGGGCTGCCACCGCTCGCCACGATCCGCTGGCGTCGAGCATGGCCGCCCACAGTGACGGCTCACCAGGCAGAGGGCGCGGCTCGTCGTCGAGCTCGATCCCGATCGCATCGGCCAGGCGGCGGGCAGGGTCGACTGTCACGACCAGCGTGCGCCGGCCGGCACGGGCGGCAGTCAACGCAAGAGCGGTTGCGACGGTGGTCTTACCAACCCCCCCGGCCCCGGTGACGATGACGGCTTGGGTCTTCATGTCTCCATCCAGCTGTCGGCAAGGCGCGCGGCGACTTCGCCCGGGGTGAGGAGCCCGAAGAGGTAGGGGAGAGCCCTGGCCGGTCGCAAGCGTGCCAGCCACTCCTGCTGGTCGGCCCACAGCGATCGGTGGAGGGCGGCGGCCTCCTGAACGGGGCCTCGTCCGGCCGCGGAAGTCTTCAGCTCGGGCAGGACCCGGTTGGCGATGACCGTCGGGGCGGCCGTCACCTCCGCTTCCTCGAGCCAGCGGATGGTCTCTTCGGTCTCGGTGGTAGGCAGTTCCTCAGGGATGGAGACGAGCATCACCGAAGTGATCTTCCCGTCGAGGAGGATGGACTGCATCCAGTCGGCCTGCTGCCTGATGCGGCCGGAGGGGACCAGCTCCGAAATGGTCTTCGGCGCTCGCAAGTAACCGCCGACCTGGCCAGTGGGTGGCCCGTCGACCACGACCACGTCCCAGACCTGACGGCGGACCTCCCACAGCACCTTGCCGATCGTGACCACCTCCCTTATCCCGGGGGCGGTGGAGGCGAGGGCGTCGAAGGCCCGGGCCAGCGGACCGAAAGTTCCAACCGCCGGCACCCCGGACTGCACCTTTAGGTACTCGACCAGTGCCTTGGCTCGGTCGATCCGCAGTATCGAGAGCCCCGGCCGGATCTCGGATGGCTCCGAGCCGGGCTTCCCCGCGGTGAGATGGGCGCCGAGGCCGCTGGCGCCGAGCATGTCGACGGCCAGCACCTTCTGTCCCTCCCGCTGATGGACCAGGGCGAGAGCGGCAGCCGCGGCCGACTTGCCGACCCCGCCCTTGCCGCTTACGACCACCAGCCTGGTCTGGGTCAATCAGGGCCTTGCAACGGGATCCGAAGGACGAGCGAGCCTTCCTCGACCGACCACTCCGCCGCGCCGATCAGCGAGAAGTCCATGAAGTCGATCTCGGCCGCCTCGATGAAGAGTCTCCGTTCCTCTCCCGCGACGGGTGGGAGCGAGCGGTGCCGCACAGCCTCGGCCCGATCCCGAAACCGGGCGAGCAACGCGTCAACATCCAGCTGTGCCATCGACGGGTGAGGCTAACCGCGGCAGTTGGAGCGGCTTAGGCGCTCGCCAACCTGCGGGCCTCGGCCTTGCGCTCGCTCTCGAGGCGCTCGAGGTCGACCACCGACTCATCGACGAAGGTCATGGCGGCTGCCAGCAGCCGATGGCCGGCAACCTCGGCAATCTGACGGTGCATCTCCTGGCACACCCAGCGGTAGGCGGGATGGCCGGCCGGCTGGGTGCGCAGCTCCAGCAGATGGAACGCCTGACGGAGATTCAGCTGCATCACGAATCGGATGTTGAAAGCGAGCGGCACCGCGTATTGGGCGACATCGACTCCCACCGTCTCCCGCAGGTCCTCGTAGAGGCGGTCGGCTTCCTCCATGGCCGCCTCCCAGCGTTCGCCAAGCCCGGCGGCGGCCACGTCCTCAGGCAGGTCGAACCCGAGCCTGGTCGTGAGAGGCTGCCATTCGATGGTCATCATCCGGTGGCGCTGGAGGTCGCGGAACGCCCCGAAGTCGCAGACGACGTCGAACCGGTATGAGCTTCGTTCGGCCGAGCGGCCCGGCTTGTGGCGTCGATTCGTGCGCGCCCCCATCGCCGCGTTGATGACTGTCGCCAGTTCTGTCTCCGTCATCCGTCGGGCTCGCTCCAGAAGGTCTTGATCCGACGCCTCCGAAACCGCGTAGAGGGCGGCGGCCGCCAGCTTGACCTCGGTCTCGGGATCCCATTCGGTCAGAGTGACCTCGCGCCCGGCAGTCCGGGAGGAAGGGATCGATTCAGCCTCAATCGAGAGCCGATCGCGCACATCCGCCAGGTAATCACTCCACGCAACCCCGCGTCCCTCCAGGTCGACCCTGGTGAGGAAGGATGGGATCACCTTGCGGAGCTCGGTCAGCATCAGATCGGAGTACTCCCGCACTTCGAGGAGAGGGTTGGATCGCATGCGAACCAAGGCCATCTCGTATGCCTGGCCGGTTGCGTACATGCCTACGTTTGAGATCGTGGCCGCGGGCAGCAGGCCCCTGACCGCGTCGAACGCCTTCGCCTTGATCGTGGCATTCCAGACTCCGACCGAATCGCCCTCCTGGCGCGGGAACCTGTCCTCGTAGATAGAGCGCATCTGCCCGGCCATGTCGGCGTAGGTCGCGAACAGCCGGTCCGCGGTCCCGGCAAAGCGGGCGGCCAGGTCGGTGCCTTCGATCTCGGGCGGCACCCGATAGCGGAAGCTGCCGCCCAGGCGCCCGTCGTATGGCACATAACGGGTCGACTGCTCCAGGTAGGCCGCCAGCCGCCCCCACTCGAGAACCTTGGTGAGGATGTTGCTCGCCTGCTCACATGCGAGGTGTACCCCGCCGAGCTGGGCGACGGAGTCGTCCCCGTATTCGAAGAACACGCGGCGATAAAGGTCCTCGGCTCGCTTCAGATCGAGCTGTTTATCGCCCCCGTCCAGGGCGGACGCCATGGCCTCGATCCCGGTTTCGGGGTTGGCGACGAACTCGTCGAGGAAGAGGCGACGGACCGACTTGGCAGAACGCGAATAGCGGGCGAACAGGGCCCCCTTCACCACTTCCGGGAGGTTTACGAGGGCGAAGACCGGCCCGTCGGTGTTGGTGAAGAATCTAGAGAGGACGGCCCGTTCGGCGTCGGTGAACGATTCCTGGAAGTGCTCCACGGGGCACGGGATTGTACCGGCACAGCCTGGCGCCATCGGTAGCGTTCCCACCCATGTGGTGGCTGCGGTTGCTGCTGATTGTGCTCGTCCTGGTGGCGGTGCTGGTGGCGGCGGTCCCGATCCTGGTACTGCTCGACCTGCTCCAGGGCGGGACCGGATATGGGCTTTGTCCCGGCGGCCTCGAGTCCTGTCGCAACCCGATGACCGCCACCGGCGAGCTGATCGTCATCCTCACCGTGGCCCTCTTGCTGGTGGTGGCGATGATTCGGGCGGCGGTGAAGCTGGCCCGTCAGCTCGAGGCCCGCCGCGTCTAAGTCTCAAGTCTCAAGCCTCAAGTCTTGAGTCTCAAGCTTCAAGTCTTGAGTCCCAGGACGTGCCGTGAGACCGTGCGACTGTGAGACCGTGAGACGTGCTTCAGTGGGCTTCGGTGACTGCCTCCGCCCGGGCGACATCGGTCTCGCCCGTTCGGGCGATGACTACATATATGGCGCCCACGATGAGGCCCGCCCCGATCCAGGCCGCCGTTGTGAGACGCTCCCCGAGCACGACCGCCGCCGTGGCCACTCCGAAGGCAGGCTCCAAGGCGAGGATCACCGCAGTCCGCGAGGCTCCAACCACCGTTTGCGCCCAGATCTGCAGCAGGTAGGCGCCTCCGCTCACCGCCAGGGCCGTTCCGAGCAGGCCGGGCAGCACCTCGGGAGTCGGGACCTCGATGCCCTCCAGCCAGAAAGCCGCGCCGAACGCAAGCAGCGACGTCACCAGGATCTGGGCGGAGGTGAACGACACCACCGGGTGGCGGGGGGCGAAGCGGGCGAGGCTGACGATGTGGCCCGAGAAGGCGAAGGCGCAACCGACGGTGAGCAGGTCGCCGGTCTCCAGTCGCAGGCCGTCCGACATCGTCAGCAAAGCGGTGCCGACGAAGGCGACCATCACCCCGATCGACACCCAAGGGTCCGGCGCCCGGCGGGCCAGGGCGGAGGCGAGCAGAGGGGTGATCACGACGTACAGGCCAGTGATCAGTGCCGAATTCGAGGCACTGGTCATTGTGAGCCCGACGGTCTGGAATGCATATCCGAGGAAGAGGAAGACGCCTGAAGCGAATGCGTCCCGCCACAGCTTGACGCCCTTTGGCAAGGCCAGCAGGGCCAGCGCCACCCCGCCCACCAGGAACCGCCACGCCACGAAGTTGAGAGGCGGGAACGCCTCGACCGAAGACTTGACGACGACGAAGGTCGATCCGAACAGGAAGGCTGCGCCTGTGAGTGCCAGTCCGGCCAATGTGGTCTTGCGCATCGTTGTCTCCGTGAAAACCCCAAAGCCAGGCTGGGGAGGGGACCGAACCAGCGTATCCCAATACGATCGGAGCAATGGCCCGACGGGTAACCGAGCCTCCGCCGCCCAGCCAGGCGCTCAAGCAGCGGGTGGCCAAGATCCTCCACCGCCTGGCGGCGCGGTATCCGATGATCGGGACCGCACTCGACTATCACGACCCGTGGGAGCTGCTGGTGGCCACCGTTCTCTCCGCCCAGACCACCGATGAGAACGTCAACCGGGTGACGGCGGTGTTGTTCACCCGATACCCCACTGCCGCCGACCTGGCCGCCGCCTCGGTCGAGGACGTCGAGGAGATCGTGTATTCGACCGGCTTCTTCCACCAGAAGTCGGCGGCGGTGATCGCGCTGTCACAACAGCTTTGCGAGCGGTTTGACGGGGTGGTGCCGAATGAGCTCGACCAGCTGGTCACGCTTCCAGGGGTCGGGCGCAAGACCGCGAGTGTCGTCTTGGCGGAGGCTTTCGGCCAGCCGGCCATCGCGGTCGACACCCACGTCAGCAGAGTGAGCCGGCGCCTTGGCCTGACCGACCAGACCGATCCGGCCAAGATCGAGGCGGATCTGATGCGTCTGGTGCCTGTCGAGGAATGGCCCCACCTCTCGATGCGGATGATCCAGTTCGGACGCGACGTGTGCGACGCCAGGCGTCCCCTCTGTGGTGAGTGCGAGCTGAACCCGCTGTGCCCTTGGCCGGGCAAGACGGCCTGACCACCGTGGAGCCGTTCAGGGGGAGGTGAGGTCCTCCCCACGGGTCTCAGGTAGGAAGAGAGTGAGGGCCGCGCCAGCCAGGCAGGCGAGGGCGAGAGCGGAAATGGTCGAGCCCAGGCCCCACTGGTCGATCACCAGGCTGCCAAATGCGAGGCCGGCAGCCGAGCCCAGCGTGCCGGCGGTGTGGGCGGTGGTTCCCGCAGTCGCTCTGACCGTGGTCGGGAACAGCTCAGACCGATGCGCGCTGAAGGCCGGGACATACGCAAAGGTGGCAAACGCCGAAACGGTCAGAGCTGCGATGACCAGCGGCAGCGATGTGGCCCTGTAGAAGGTGACGCCTGCTGCGGCCGAGATCAGCAGCGCCAGAGCCGAAGTCGGCCTCCGCCCCCACCCGTCGGCCAGCCTTCCCCCCACGAACAGTCCAACAGCCCCAATGGTCCCGGCGGAAAGGCTCACTACTGCCGCCGTGGTGGTGGACAGGTGCAATTGGTTGACCAGGCGCTCGGTCGAGAAGGCGATGCCAACGCTCGTGAACGATGCGGCCATGAATGCAGCTCCGGTGATGAGGAGGAGGCGGCTCCTCCACGGCTTTTCGACCAGGGCCGCCAGAGGGCGACGACGGGGTTGAAGTGGCACGAACTGCGGGCTCTCGGACATGAAACGCCCCATCAACGGGATCAGGATGAGGCCAAGCAGGCTGATCAGGAAGGGGAGCCGGGGGTCGGCTTCCGCCAAGGGGAGGCTGAGGAGGGCCAGGCCTGCGCCGAAGCTCGAAGCTGCGGCGAACAGGGACAGGCCAATTGCACGCCGGACGGGGTCGAGCCGCTCGGCGAGCCAGACGATCCCCAAGGCCGCCACCGCCCCCGAAGTGGCCCGTACCACCGACTGGCTCAGGGCAAAAGGGCCGGCCCCGCCGGCGAGGGCAGTCGACCCGGCTGCGACCACCATGAGGGTGAACGCGACCAGGATCGGCCGGCGCCTGCCGCGGTGATCCGCCCACAAAGAGAAGAGCAGCGCCCCGAGGGCGGCGAGCCTGGTCACGGCGAGGACGGCTGAAGCCTCGCCTTCGCTCAGCCCGAGTGCCTCGCGCGTGAACGGCAGCGTGGCGGTCACGGTGGCCTGTGAATAGCCCTGGACCACCGCCGCCGCCCACATCGTGAATGCAACGGCGCCGCCCACCGGCACGAAGCGGCGGAGACGGGAGGAGACAGCGGGATCGTCGGTTGCTGGCGGGATCGTGGGAAGATGGTCGCACACGGTCCGCCTCCAGAACGGCATGGAACAGTCCGCCCTCCCTTTGCAGATCCTGCTCGCCTTCGGAGGTGGCGTGATCTCCTTCGTGTCTCCCTGCGTCCTGCCCTTGGTGCCGGGGTATCTGGCGATGATGTCCGGTTACTCGGCCGCCCAGCTGGAGGCAGGGGATGTCTCCGGGCGCCGGATGGCCAGGGTGGCCATCGAGTTCGTGCTCGGTTTCACCCTCGTCTTCGCAATCCTCGGAGCCACTGCCACCGGCCTCGGACAGTTTCTGGTGGACAATCAGAACGTCATCACCAGGGTGGCGGGGGGCCTCATCATCGCTTTCGGGATCATGATGGTGGTGCTGGCGGCCGGCGGCATGGACCGGATGGGCTTTCTCGCCCGTGAGCACCGGATCGACGTGCGACCCTCGCGTCTGGGAGAGGCCGCTCCTTTCGTCATGGGGATGGCCTTCGCCTTCGCCTGGACGCCATGCCTCGGCCCGATCCTGTCGGTGGTGCTGGCCACCGCCGCCACCCAGACGACCCTGACGGCGGGCGTGATCCTGCTCATCGCCTATTCGCTGGGGCTCGGGATCCCCTTCATCCTGGCCGCCCTGGGCTGGTTGAAGGTGGTCGGGCGGCTGCGAAAGTGGCTCCGTCCAATCAGCATCGGAGCCGGAATCGTGATGGTCGCCTTCGGGGTTGTAATGGTCACGGGAAACATTGGGACCATCTCCGGATACTTCACCGAACTGATCACGACCGTGCCATGGCTGCAGCCACTGGCTGAGATATGACCGGCCCTGGCGACGCCGCTCTCGGACCAGGGAGTTGGGCGACGGGCTCGGGTGTGGTGACCGGCACCCATGAGTTGGTCGAGGTCGTCGGGCCCGAGGCCATTCCTTTCGTGCAGGGCTTGGTCAGCCAGGATCTGGCGCTGACGGATCCCGGGACCGCCCGGCGATCCTTCCTCCTCGGCCCCCGGGGGAAGTTGCGGGCGTTGCTGTGGGTCTGGACCGAGCCGTCAAAGGTGGCGCTGCTGGCCGATGCCGGTTACGGCGAGCGGGTTGCCTCCGACCTGGCCACCTACCGGATCAGGGTGAAAGCGGAAATCGCGGTGGCGACGCCACCGGTGATGCTGCTGGGCGGCGGGTGGTCACCACCCCCCGGATCCGTCTCGGCGCCGCTGGCCGACCTGGCCAGGTGGTTCGCACCCGGATCCCCGGCGGAGGGGACACATCTGACACCCGCGGCCTGGGACCGCATCCGCATCGAGCGAGGCGAGCCGGTGATGGGGCGGGACGTCGACGAGGACACAATCCCGCAGGAGACGGGCCTCGTGCTCGAGGCAGTCTCATTCGAAAAGGGTTGCTATCTCGGCCAGGAGCTGGTGGCCAGAATCGACAGCCGCGGCCACGTCAACCGGCGGCTGGTGCGCCTGGAGTTCGCGCCAGGCTCGGAGCCTCCCGCGGCGGGGGCAGCGCTGCTCCGCGAGGCACAGGAAGTCGGCCGGCTTGGAACCACGGCGGCCGGGGCATCAGGCGAGCCGGTGCTCGGGCTGGCCCTGGTCAGGCGGGAGGTGCCGGCAGGGGAGTCGGTCGAAGCTGCGGGCCTGACCGCCACCGTCGCAGACATCAGCGGCTTCGGCTCTTAACAATCCTCGAACCGGCGCCGACAAGACTCGCAATCGTGAAGTCGGTCTTGCTCATCGAGGACGACGAGCCGATCGCCGAGATGCTCCGGAGCGTTTTCGAGCGTGAGGGTTTCAGGCTCCTGCATGCCAAGAGCGGCGAGGAGGCGCTCGATCGGTTGCGAGTGCGTTCGGTCAATGCAGTCCTGCTCGACCTCAATCTCCCCGGGATGGATGGGATCGAGACCTGCCGCCGCCTGCGCGAGCTGAGCAGGGTCCCGGTCATCATCCTCACCGCCCGTGACGACGAGGTGGACAAGGTCGTTGGCCTCGAAGCCGGGGCAGACGACTACGTCACCAAGCCCTTCTCTCCTCGCGAGCTGCTCGCCAGGGTCAAGGCGGTCCTGCGCAGGGCAGAAGACGAGCCGCCTGCGGCGGAGCTGATCGAGGTGGAGGGCTTTGAGATCGACTCCGGGCGGCGCCAGGTGGTCACGCCGAGTGGAGACTCGGTGCCTCTCACGGGTAGGGAGTTCGACCTGCTGTGGTACTTGGCCCAGCACCGGGGGATGGTCCGGAGCCGCGCTCAGATCCTGCGCACCGTCTGGGGCTATGACTACTACGGAGAGACCAGGACCGTCGACGTCCACGTCCGCCAGCTGAGAAAGAAGCTCGCGGGCCTGCCGTTGACCACTGTGTGGGGTGTCGGCTACCAGCTGGAGCGCTAGTGCGACGCAGGCTCTTCTGGTCCTTGCTCGGGGTTGCGATCGTGATCGGCTTGGTGGTTACCGCGGCCGCGGCGGTAGCGGCCAGGCGCGCCGCTCTCCAGGCCACCCAGGGCGAGATGATGCGGGCGGCCGACGAGGTTGCAGGGGTGGTGGCGGATCGCATTGGCCCCAACCGGCCCGGGGTGGCCAGGCTGCGCGAGTTGCTGGTCGAGTTGTCCGCCGGGGACAGCGGCGAGCTCCTGACCCGCATGCGCCGGGCGGCGGGCGGGAGCGACCTGGAACTGGCCTTGATCACCAGGCAGGGAGAGCTTGTAACGGGTTCTGCCCACTTGCAGACGCTCCCCATCGACGAGGCCGCGCTTCGGGCGGGGCGTCAGCAGTTCATCACCAGCCCGACGGGGACGATCGTGCTCCTGCGACCGCTCGCCGGCGTCGGGCCTGCCACACCTGTGATCGCCCTCACCCGCGACACATCAGTGGTGGATCGTTCCAGGCTCTTCCGCACGTTTGCCCTCTCCCTCATGGTGGGGGTGGCTCTGGCAGCGATCCTTGCCCGGGTCCTATCGCGGCGGTTGTCCGCAGACGTGGGGGTCCTGGCCGGGGCGGCCCGATCACTGGCCGGCGGAGACTTGTCGACCAGGGTCGAGGGCCTGGGCGACTCCGACCTCGCAACGCTCGGTTCCGCCTTCAACCAGATGGCATCTGACCTCGAGCATTCGAGCGAGCGCGAGCGCGAGTTCGTCCTCTCGGTTGGGCACGAGCTGCGAACCCCGCTCACGACGTTGGGGGGATACGCCGAAGCGCTGGCGGCCGGCGAGATCGAGCAAGGAGAGCTGGCACGGGTCGGAGAAGTGATGCACCGCCAGACCGAGCGTCTCCGGCGTTTGACCGAAGACCTGACCCTGCTGGCACGGCTTGGCAGCCCTGAATTCACCCTCCGGCCCGAGGTGATGGATGTCGCCGCTCACCTGGCCGAAGTCGTTGAATCCTTCAACGGCCGGGCCGCAGATCTCAAGGTCGAGCTCCGCACCCACATTTTGTCGACCGGCCCGTGCCGGATGGACCCGGAGCGACTTGCCCAGATCCTCAGCAACCTCATCGACAATGCCCTCAAGCACTCACCGGAGTTGGGGGTGGTCACGGTCTCCGTCGGCCGATCAACCGAAGGGCAGGCGGAGATCGTCGTCGCCGACCAGGGGCCGGGAATCGACGAGTCCGACCTGCCTCATATCTTCGACCGGCACTACGTCGGGGGTCGGGCCGGAGGCCGGAAGCTCGATGGGGCCGGGCTGGGGCTGGCGATCGTGGCCGGGCTGGTGGGGCGGATGGGAGGGTCGGTCGCGGCCGCCTCCCCACCAGGCGCCGGCGCGGTGTTCACCGTCAAGCTGCCCTGCTGAGGTCGCGCGGGTGGCGGGTCGTGCCTACTCAGGAGACGAGCGGAGAAGAGCAACGGCCACCTCTAGCGCCCACCATCCTGAGCCAGGGAGTGGGGGAGTGGGGGGATGCGGCAAAGGATGGGGACTCGGTGGCCGTTGCCCGGTCAGCGTAACTCCGCACTAGTCACGTCCCCTGGCATTGTTCAAGGCGGTCGCACGGTGAGACTTCGAGACCGTGCGACTTCGAGACCGTGCGACTTCGAGACCGTGCGACTTCGAGACCGTGCGACTTCGAGATCTCTTTTGTGCCGGAGGCGGGACTCGAACCCGCAAGCCCTTGCGGGCAATGGTGTTTGAGACCATCGCGTTTTCCGGTTTCGCCACTCCGGCCGGCAGTGGGATTGTCGCACGTCTCGAACCTGAGACTTGCGACTTGAGACTTCAGACGGCCGATACGCTGGCCCGGTGCCGACGCTGGCGGTGCTCGACGGGAATTCGATCGCCTATCGGGCCTTCTTTGCCCTCCCTCCCGACCTGCAGACCACCGGGGGCCAGATCACCAACGCCGTCTTCGGCTTCACCCGCATGCTGATCAAGCTCCTCGGCGACCACCACCCCGACGGAGTGGCAGTGGCATGGGACGTCTCGCGCCAGACCTTCCGCTCGGAGCGATACACGGAGTACAAGGCGCAGCGGGAGGGGGCTCCAGAGGGGTTCCGATCGCAGATGCCGCTGATCGACGAGGTGCTGCAGGTGCTCGGGATCCCGCAGCTGCGGTTGGAGGGTTATGAGGCCGACGACCTCATTGCCTCCCTGAGCGAGCTGGCTCGCAAGCAAGCATGGGATGTCCTGGTAGTCACCGGTGACCGCGATGCCTTCCAGTTGGTCGACGATCACCTGCGAGTCCTCTATACGCGCCGGGGCATCAGCGATGTGGTGGTGGCCGACGCCACATATGTGGAGGATCGGTATCAGATCCGACCCGATCAGTACGTCGACTATGCAGCCCTTCGGGGGGACACCTCGGACAACCTTCCCGGGGTCCCGCGTGTGGGGGAGAAGACCGCGGCGCGATTGGTTGGTGACTTCGGGACGCTCGAGGGGATCTACTCACACCTCGATGAGCTGACTCCCAAACTCAGATCGTCACTGGCCGAGGGCCGCGAGCAGGTGTTCCTCAACCGCGAGTTGATGACGCTGGTCTCGAACCTCGGGCTGGGGGTGGAGATCGATGATCTGGTTCGACAGGAGTGGGAGCGTGAGCCGGCCAAGCGACTGTTCGACAGCCTCGAGTTCCACTCCTTGTGGGAGGACCTACTCGCCGCCCACCCCTCTGCAGGCACCACAGCCGGAGAGGTCGTCGAGGTCGAAACCCGGCTCACGACCGACGCTGGGGAGGTGGGCGCCCTGGCAAGGCGGAGCCCGCTGGTGATGGAAGCTGTGCGCAACGGAGACCTGTGGGGATTGGCGATTGCGGGTGACGGCATTGCCGCCGCGGTGCCGCTCGACGCATTGGAGCCGCTGCGCGAGGCGATGGCCGACCCGGATCGTCCCAAGCGAGCCCACGACGCCAAGCCGCTCATCGAGGCCCTGGCCGCCCACGACATCCTCCTGGATGGCCTCGAGTTCGACACTGCCCTCGCCGCGTACGTCCTCGATCCGTCGACGCGTTCCTACGACTTGGTGGACCTGGCCGCCCGGCTGCTTGGCCTCGAGGTCGAGTCGGTCGACGCCGTCGACGAAGGAAGTCAGGGAACTCTCGCATTCGAAGGCAGGCTTGATCTCGAGAAGGCCGGCCGCCGGGTCGAGGTGATCGGGTTGCTCGCCGACCGCCTTCAGGCCGAGCTGGCCGAGCGGGGGGAGGCCGACCTCTATGCAACGATCGAATTGCCTCTGGTCCCGGTACTGGCCCGGATGGAGCGCACCGGGTTGGGAGTGGACCGCGAGTACCTGGAAGAGTTGGGAGAGACTCTGCGGGAAGAGTTGAGCGTGTTGGAGCGGAAGATCCATGAACTGGCGGGGGGGCCTTTCAACATCAACTCCACCGGCCAGCTGCGCGACGTCCTCTACAACCGGCTCGGGCTGCCGGTCAAGAAGAAGACGAGTACCGGCGCCCCCTCCACCGACGCCTCGGTGCTGGAGAAGTTGGCCGAGGAGCACACGATCATCGAGCCCCTGCTCCGCTTTCGCGAGTTGGAGAAGTTGCGGTCGACCTATGTCGACGCCTACCTACCCCTCATCACCCGGGAGGGCAGGCTCCACACGAGCTTCAACCAGATGGCGGCCACCACCGGGCGCCTGTCGTCGGAGACCCCCAACCTCCAGAACATCCCGATCCGGTCGGAGACGGGTCGAACGATTAGGAAAGCATTCGTGCCACGGCCGGGGTGGACCTTCGTCGTGGCCGACTACTCCCAGATCGAGCTGCGGGTGCTGGCCCATATGAGCGAGGACCCGGTGCTGGTCGACGCCTTCCTGGCCGACGCCGATGTCCACACTGAGACTGCAGCCAGGGTGTTCGGCCTGGAGCCGGAGGCGGTGTCCGCCGACCTGCGGCGGGTCGCCAAGACGATCAACTTCGGTCTCCTTTACGGGATGGAGGCCTTCGGCCTGGCCGATCGTCTCGGGATCAGTCGCGATGAGGCACGCGGGCACATCGAGGCCTACTTCGCCCAGTTCCCTTCTGTCAGCGAGTACATGGATGGCGTAGTGGTGCTCGCCCGCAACCAAGGATTCACGACCACGCTATTCGGCCGGCGCAGGTACCTTCCGGAGCTCAAGAGCGACAACTATCGAGTCAGGCAGATGGGCGAGCGCATGGCGCTCAATGCCCCGATCCAGGGATCCGCCGCCGACATCATCAAGAAGGCGATGATCGACCTCGATCGGTCGCTGAGCGAGCGAGAGATGGAGACCGCGCTCCTCCTCCAGATCCACGACGAGCTGGTGCTCGAGTCCCCGCCCGCCGAGTTGGAGGCCGCAATCGACCTGGCGCGCGAGGTGATGGAGGGAGTCGTCGAGCTCGCCGTCCCGTTGCGGGTCGACATCAGCACCGGCGGCAACCTGGCCGAAGTAAAGAGCTAGAGCTCTGCTGTCTCACGGTGGCTGACTGCTGTCTCACGGTGGCTGAGTCTCACTGTCTCACTGTGCGACTGTGAGACCGTGCGACTGTGAGACTGTGATCCCTTCCTGCTACATTGGCGTCTCGCCCCGACCGAGTGCGCGTCGGGAGTCCCATTTGGAGGTAGAGAAACCCGAGTATGTCGACCGAAGAGCAAACCGCGACCGCACCCATGGATGCGGAAGCCGAGACCCAGACCCCCGCTGCCGACCCGGCAGTGCCCGCCGAAACCGAGTCCGCCCCAGCACCCGAAGCCCCCGAGCAGGCACCAGCCCAATCCGCCGGCCCGGCCGTGATCGTGCCCCCGACTGTGGATGACCTCCCGGACGACCTGGCTGAGGACTTCGAGGCCGCCATCGCCCATACCGTGGTGGAGTTCAGGGAGGGCGACATCATCGAAGGCACAGTCGTCGGTGTGGACGCCGATGGCGCCCTGATCGACATCGGCTACAAGTCAGAAGGCCTGATTCCGGCCGCCGAGCTGTCGATTCGAGCCAACGTCGACCCGACAACCGTGGTCAGCGTGGGGGAGAAGGTGGAGGCGCTCGTCCTCAACAAGGAGGACGAGGAAGGCCGGCTGATCCTCTCCAAGAAGCGCGCTCAGTACGAGCGGGCGTGGGGCAACGTGCAGCAGGTTGCCGACCAGGGCGGGACCGTGACCGGGACCGTCATCGAGGTGGTCAAGGGTGGCCTGATAGTCGACATCGGCCTACGCGGGTTCCTTCCTGCATCACTGGTCGACCTACGCCGGGTCCGCGACCTCGACCAGTTCATCGGCCAGGACATCGAGGCCAAGGTCATCGAGCTCGACCGCAACCGAAACAATGTCGTGCTCTCGCGGCGTGCCTACCTGGAGGAGGAGCAGGCCGAGCACCGGCAGGCGTTTCTCGACGACCTCGGGGAAGGCGACATCAGGGATGGCACCGTCAGCTCGGTGGTCAACTTCGGCGCCTTCGTGGACCTCGGAGGCATGGACGGCCTGGTCCATGTGTCCGAGCTGTCCTGGCAGCACGTCTCCCACCCATCCGAGGTGGTCAAGGTCGGAGACAAGGTAAAGGTCAAAGTGCTCGAGGTGGACCGTGACCGGGAGCGGATCTCCTTGTCCATACGGCAGACCCTCGAGAACCCCTGGGACACGTTCACCAGGGACAACCAGGTGGGCGACATCGTGGAAGGGGTCGTCACCAAGACGGTTCCGTTCGGTGCCTTCGTCTCGATCGCCGAGGGGGTCGAAGGCCTTGTCCACGTCTCGGAGATAGCCATCCACCGGGTGGAGTCGCCGGAGTTGGAGCTATCCATCGGGCAGGTGGTCAAAGCCAAGATCACCGAGAAGGAAGACGAGCGGCGCCGGATCAGCCTCTCGATCAAGCAGGCCTCGCCGGAATGGCAGGAGCGCACCCAGGCTGCGCCGGCCCGCAGACCCGCCCGGCGCGAGTTCGAAAAAGAGGACGAGCCGCAGCCGGCTGAGCCCGTTGCTGTCGACGCCTCACTCGAGGCCATCCTCCAAGAGCTCAAAGAGCGGGGAATCGGCCGACGCTGACCTCGTGGGGGCTGCGGCCCCTATTCGAGCTCTTTTCGACTTCGGGCGGCCTGCCCTTTTCGGCTAATTGAGCCGTTGGATCTGTTGACACGTCGGAAGCGGAAGGGCGGTCGAAGCGGTCGAATCGCCGCCGAAAAGGAATGAGGCTGGCGACCTGCCCCCGATCCTTGACCAGAATCGGGGCCGCTGCGAGCCTGTTCCGGTCCTGGCAATGGGGCTTAAGGGCAGGACTTACCGGGTCGAAAGATACGTCGACAAAGCATGGCTGGCGCCCAGCGCGGAGCAAGCGCGTGTGGGGGCACACACCGTGATACGAAGGAGCTTCGATGGGTAAACGAGCATTGGTCTTGCTGGTAGCGCTGCTACTGGCCGGTCTGGCCGCCTTTGCGGTCTTCCAGTTCCTAGAGAATTACCGGGCCGGGGAAGACGAGAAGCGTGAGTTCTCGCCGGTCTTTCGGGCGGCGGCAGCAATCGCCGAAGGGACCAACGGCGAGGTCGCCCTCCAGACCCAGTTGATAGTTGCCGGCGAGGAGAACGTCGCCGACATGCCGGAGGGCGCCATCACCACCCAGGAGGAACTGGAAGCCACGCTGCGCGGCAAGCTCGCCGCCGGACCCATCGACAAGAACGCCATCATCACCCGCAGCCAGTGGGTCTCGGTCACGGTCGAGGTCAAGCCGCTTGCCACCCAGATTCCCTCCGGCAAGCAGGCAATGACGATCTCGACAGATGCCGTACGCGGCATCAACGGCTTCGTCGAGCCCGGCGACCGGGTGAACCTGATCATCACGGTCGACATCGAATTCGACCAGATCCCGGTGGACTCTCCGATATTCGGGGTGCCCAGCGGCCAGACCCCGGGCGGTGAGGGTCAGACGCCTGCTGACCAACAGCAGACCGAGACGATCACCTACACCCGCTATGTCCTCCAGGGCCTCCCGGTGCTGGCCGTTGGCCGTGACATCCGGCCTGAGGAGGGTGAGACCCCCGCGGTCGAGGTGACCCCCACCACCGTCGCCGGCGAGGCTGGCGCCCAGCCGGAGGCACCCGAGACGATTTTCACGCTGGAAGTCAGCCCTGAGGAGGCCGAGCGCCTTGCGTACTCTTTCGAGAACGGGAGCGTCTGGCTTACCCTGGTTCCTTCCGATTTCGTGAAAGTCGACACCCAGGGTGTGACGATCGAGACCCTCTTCACTGGGGACATCGTGGAGGACATCTTCGGGTAACTGAAAGGCCCGGGCAGCAGTGTCAATCACCGAGAACAATCTGCTTGTAGTCGATGAAGACGATGCCTTCATCGACGAGGCGAAGCGGCTCTTTGAAGGACGACTTCCGACCGCACGGACCCTGCAGGAGGCGCTAGGCGCCATCGAAGGGGGCCAGCTGCGGATGGTCCTTCTGGGGCCCTCGTTCGCCAACGAAGCTGCGATAGATGGGGTCAGGGCCCTCCGCAACGAGGACCCCGCCCTGATCCTCATCGCAGTCGCCGAGAGCGTCTCGGCCGGCCTCTTGCGCTCTGCGATGCGGGCAGGAGTGTCCGAAGTCATCGAGGCCCCTCTCTCCGAGGAGAAAATCGAGGACTCGATCAAGCAGTTCGCCAACGACGTCCTCAAGCGGCGGAGCGCCCCGCCGGTGGCCGCCCCGCTTCCGGCGAAGGCCGAAGGCCAGGTGATCGTGATCATGTCGGCCAAGGGAGGTTCCGGTAAGACCGTGACCGCCACCAACACCGCATTGCTTCTGGCGCGGTTCGATGGCAAGAAGGTCTGCCTGGTCGATGCCGACCTCCAGTTCGGCGACGTCTGTCTCGTGCTTCAGCTGGAGCCGCGGTTCACCCTGGTTAACGCCGCTCATGAGCTGCACCATCTCGACAGCGCATTGCTCGACTCACTGCTGACCGAGCACCCGAGCGGGGTCAGGGTCCTGGCGGCGCCGCTGGAGCCGGCCTTCGCCGACGACATTTCGACTGCCGGGCTCATGCAGATCGTCGAGCTGCTGCGTGAGACCCACGACTACGTACTGGTCGACACGGCCTCGCTGCTCGACGAGCTCCTGCTGTCCCTGCTCGAGAAGGCCGACCTGATCCTCATGGTGGTCGACATGGACCTGCCGTCCGTAAAGAACGCCAAGCTCGCCCTCGAGACGCTGCGACTCCTCAAATTTCCAACCAGCAAGGTGAAAGTGGTGCTCAACCGGTCCAACGCCAGGGCTCGGCTGGACGACAAGGAGATCGAAGGCGCCCTCAAGGTCCCGATTTCGGCCGCGATCCCTTCTGATGGGGCCGTGGCTGCCTCTGTAAATGAGGGCAGGCCTGTGGTTGAATCTGCACCGAAATCACGGGTCGCAAAAGGCTTCGAATCGGTGGCAGAGCTCATCGCCGGGCCGGTGCCTGATCCGCCTTCAGGTCGGGCCGTACTGCGCCGAAAGTGACTGAGATCACCGGAAAGGGGAAGGACTGATGCCGTCGCTCGCCGAACGGGTTGCCGCAGCGAAGCGGACCGAGACCGCTCTGGTCTCCACAACGCGCAACGACGCTCTCACCGAGCTGCGGGGACGCCTGCACTTCAAGGTGGTCGAGGAACTCGGTCCCACCCTCTACGACCGGCAGATGTCCGATGCCGAGCTCCGCTTGCGGGTGATGGAGATGCTGGAGTGGGCTGTCGACCAGGAGCAGGGGGTCCCCCTGACCATGGCCGAGAGGCGTCAGCTCCTCAATGAGATCGCCTCAGACGTCCTCGGCTACGGGCCGATCGACCCGCTACTCAACGATCCCGACATCACCGAAGTCATGGTCAACGGGCCTTTCGACATCTATGTCGAGCGCCATGGGCGGCTCGAGCAGACTGAGATCAAGTTCGTCGACGACGTTCATCTCCGCCGGATCATCGACAAGATCGTGGGTCAGGTCGGCCGCCGGGTAGACGAGTCGACCCCGATGGTCGACGCCCGCCTCCCCGATGGGTCTCGTGTCAACGCGGTGATCCACCCTCTGGCCATCGGTGGTCCCTTCCTGACCATCCGGAAGTTCGCGGTCGACCCGTACACCGAGGCCGACCTCGTCAAGTTCGGGACCATGTCCCAACGGACTGCCGACTTCCTGAGGGCATGCGTGCGCGGTCGCCTGAACATCATCATCTCCGGCGGTACCGGCTCTGGCAAGACCACGACGCTGAACGTCCTCTCGAGCTACCTGCCGGACGACGAGCGGATCGTGACCGTGGAGGACGCCGCCGAGTTGCAGCTCCACCAGGATCACGTGCTCACATTGGAAGCCCGCCCCGCCAACATCGAGGGCAAGGGCCAGGTGGCGATCCGGGACCTGGTGCGCAACACCCTGCGTATGCGGCCCGACCGAATCGTCGTTGGTGAGTGCCGTAGTGGTGAGGCCCTGGACATGTTGCAGGCCATGAACACCGGTCATGACGGGTCGCTGACCACCATCCACTCCAACAAGCCGCGCGACACCCTGTCTCGTATCGAGACCATGGTGCTCATGGCGGGGTTCGACCTGCCGGTGCGGGCCATCCGTGAGCAGATCGCCTCGGCCATCAACCTCATCGTCCATGTCGAGCGGCTCAAGGACGGAACCCGCCGCATCACCCACATCACCGAGGTGGAGGGAATGGAGGGCGACATCATCACCCTGCAGGACATCTTCCTGTTCGACTTCGGGATGGGGCTCGACGAGAACGGCAAGTTCCTCGGCCGCCTAAAGGCAACCGGCATCCGTCCCAGCTTCAGCGAGCACCTGTCGGACCTGGGGATCCGGCTCCCGGCCGACCTGTTCGATCCGGAGCCCTTCGCCAAGCGGTCCGACCAGTTCGCCCTCACCCGATGAGACGATTCGCCCCACTCCTGGCGGTCTCGCTCGCCCTCCTGGCGCCGGCAGCCGCATATGCCCAGACCTCGAGCGAACCCGAGGTCAGGATCACCGACGTCAACACGTCGCGCTATGAGGAGGGCGGGAACACCACGATGGTGGTGGCGTTCCAGAACTTCAGCGAGTCGGTCGACCCGAGCCAGCTCACGGTCACTGCCAACGGGCAGCCTGCCACGGTCACCGCGGTCGAGCCGATGAGCGAGTCGAGCGTCCCCGTCGGGATCGTGCTCACCATCGACACGTCGGGCAGCATGGAAGGCGCCCCGATGGAGCAGGCCAAGGCGGCCGCCACGGCCTTCGTCCAGGGCAAGCGGGCCAACGACTACATAGCCCTCGTCACGTTCGCCGACACCGTCCAGGTGCTCTCCGGTTTCACTGCCGACACCAACGCTCTCACTTCCAGGATCACCGGCCTCACCGCCGCCGGCGAAACCGCCCTCTATGACGGGCTGATGGGCTCCATCGCACTGTTCGATGAGGGCCTGGCCGTCGATCTGCGACCCAATGTCGTGGTTCTCTCCGACGGCACCGACACCAACAGCACGGCCACGATTGACGACGTCATCGCCGAAGTCAGGGATCCCAACCGCCCGGTGCGGGTGTTCGGGGTGGCGTTGGAGTCACCCGACTACACCCCCGACGCACTGCAGCAGATCGTCGACGCCAGCGACGGCGGCAAGCTGCTCTCCACCCCCAATCCGGCGGAGCTGGGAAACCTCTATGACGAGATCCAGCAAGAGATCAACAATGTGCTGGTGTTGCGGGTGGCCTCACCCATCAACACCCCTGGCACCGTCGAGTTCGCGGTGGAGTATCAGGGACTGAGCTCAACCTACACGGCCACCAACCTGCCGGGGTTCACGACCACCACCCAGGCGCCACCCTCCACCACGACCACGTTCGCATCGGCTCCAACCTACGTGGAGAGCTCGAACCTGCCGCTCTCGACCACTTGGCTGATCGTCATCGCCGCGGTCGGGGCCGGCGCCGCCCTCTTCATGTTCGGCTGGATCCTGTTCGGTCCCCGCAAGGACGACCCCTCGACGGTCTTCCAGAAGCGGCTGGAGGCATACGGCCGCAAGAAGAACCAGGAGAAGGAGTCGAAGTCGATCTTCGAACGCCTCCCGCTGCTCAACCGCTTCTCGCAGGCGGCGGAGGAGGAGGTCAGGCGGCGCGGAATGCTCTCCGGCGTCAATGGCGCCCTCGAGCAGGCCAACATCCCGTTGTCGCCAGGAGAAGCGCTGCTCGGTGCCTTTGGACTGAGCGCACTGGTCGGGGTGTTCGTCGCCCTTTTCAGCCGCAACGTCCTGACCGGTGTGATCATCTTCGTGGTCGGAGTCCTGATCGTCATCTCGATGGTCAGCTACGCCGGCAAGCGGGAGAAGAGCCGCTTCGAGAACCAGCTGCCCGACACCCTCACCCTCATCGCCACCTCGCTGCGGGCCGGGTACTCGCTGCTGCAGGCGGTCGAGGCCGTGGCGGCGGAGGCACCGAATCCAACCTCACGTGAGTTCGGCCGGGCGATCGCGGAGGCCCGGCTCGGCCGGCCAGTCGTCCAGGCGCTCGAGGGCATCACCCAGCGCACCCAGTCCAAGGACTTCGAGTGGGCGGTCATGGCCATCGAGATCCAGCGGGAAGTCGGTGGCAACCTGGCCGAGGTCCTACAGACGGTGGCCGACACGATGCTCGCCCGCAACCGGCTGCGTGGGGAGATCAAGGCCCTGACCGCAGAGGGCCGGATTTCGGCCTGGGTTCTGGCGTTGCTGCCCTTCTTGATGGCCCTGTTCTTGTGGACCACCAACCGCCCCTACCTGGAAGTGCTCTTCACGAACCGGCTCGGTGTGATCGCTCTGATCGCGGGCGCAGTCCTGATGATCGGCGGCATCTTCTGGCTCCGGCGCATAGTCGACATCGAGGTGTGACCGATGACTGAAATGATGTTCCCGATCATCGCGGTGGGTCTGGCCACCTTCGCCTTCTTCGTCTGGGTCGGTAATGGCGTGGTCAGGGCCCGCAAGGCCAATGTCGACCGGCTGGCCGTATACGGGAAGGACGTGCTCAGGGAGGAGACCCTCGCCAAACCGATCTCAGAGCGCGCCATCGCCCCGCTCGTGCTGGGCCTCGGCCGCTTCGTCAACCGGTTCACGCCCACCGGTTACATGTCGAAGATCCAGCACAAGCTGGTGCTGGCCGGCGGCCCCGGCAACATGGACGCAAGCTCGTTCATGGTGATCAAGGTGATCACCACCGTCATCGGCGTCGTCTCAGCGTTCTTCCTGCGCCGCTTTGCCAACAGCGGCATGACGGCCATTCTCATGGTGGCATTCCCGATCGTGCTCGGCTTCTTCGGCCCCGACGCCTGGTTGAGCCGCAAAGTCGATGAGCGCCGTGAGACCATGCGCCGGGCCCTCCCCGACGTGCTCGACCTACTTGTCATCAGTGTGGAGGCTGGGCTCGGGTTCGACTCGGCGCTGGCCCGCGTGGTCTCCACCGTGCCTGGCCCACTCTCAGAAGAGTTCTTCAGGATGCTGCAAGAGACCCGGGTGGGTGTGAGCCGACGGGACGCCATGAGGCACCTCATGGACCGCACCGACCTCGACGAGCTGCGGTCCTTCCTCTTGGCGATGATGCAGGCCGAAGCGTTCGGTGTGGCCATCGCCAGGGTGCTGAGGGTCCAGGCCGACGAGATGCGGGTGAAGCGCCGTCAGCGGGCCCAGGAGAAGGCTTTCGCAGCTCCGGTGAAGATCGTGTTCCCGCTGGTTTTCTGCATCTTCCCCACGCTGTTCATCGTCCTTCTTGGACCTGCCGCGATCCAGATCGGCGAGGCCTTCCAAAGCACCAACGGCTGAGGCCGTGACGGCCGAGAACGGCCAGCGGCCGGGGGGACTGACACTCTGGCACCTGATGATGGCCCTGCCCTGGGTGGCAGTGGGAATCGTGGCCAGGGGCCAGATCCGGGACAACTCGTTCCTCTGGCACATCCGCGCCGGGTCGCTCCAAACCGAGATGGGCCAGGTGCTCACCACCGACCCGTTCTCGTTCACCAGGCTGGGCGCCCCGTGGCGGACCCAGTCGTGGCTGGCTGAGCTCGGATATGCCTGGGGGGAGCGGACCTGGAACCTCGCCTACGTGCCATGGATGGTGGCAGCGGCCGCCCTGATGCTCTTCTCGGCCCTGGCCATCATCGCCTATCGGCGGCTGCGCAGCCCGCTGGGAGTGACGGTCTACCTGGTTCTGTCCACGATCCTGGTGGTCGGTTTCCTCAACCCGCGCCCGGTGATCTTCTCCTACCCGCTCTTCGCCCTGCTGGTCCTGGCAGATGACGACCGCAGGCTGCGCTGGTCGTTGCCCCTGCTTTTGTGGGTGTGGGCCGCATTGCACGGCAGTTTCATCATCGGTCTGGGCTACCTGGGCCTGCAATGGATCAGGCGGCGCGAGTGGTCGCGTTGGCCGGAGCTGGTCGCTTGCTTCATCGCCGTCAACCTGACCGCCCACGGCTTCGGGATCTGGGACGTCCTGGTGGAGTTCCTCGGCGCAGGCGAGGCCCTCAACAACATCACCGAGTGGGCGCATCCGGATCTGCTGACCCTGCCGATGTTCCCTTTGCTTCTGGCGATCTTCGGGATGTTCGTCGGGTTCTGGCGGGGCCGTCTCGGGCCCCGCGACCTATGGGTGGTCATCCCCTTCCTGACCCTGGCCTTCACAGGCAACCGCTCTGTGCCTCCTGCCTGGATCGGGCTTTCCTTCTTCGTGACCGCCGGACTCGAGGAGCTGGGCCGGGTGCGCACCAGTCGGGGCACCATCAAGACCCCGGCGGCGGCCGTCGTCGCGCTGGCCATCCTGATCATCCCGCTGGTGGTGCCGAGAGAGCAGGGAATCGACCCTGGGGTGTTCCCGGTCGAGGCAGCCGAGTTGCTGACCGCCGACCGGGTCTTCCACGATGACGGTGCCGGCGGCTACCTCATCTACTCACAATGGCCGGAACGACAGGTGTATGTAGACGATCGGGCGGAGCTCTACGGTCAGGTCCTCGTCGATTTCGTCAAGGCCCGAGGGGGCATGGCGGTCTGGCACGACGTCTTCGAGGAATACGACATCGAACAGGTCCTGTTACGGCCGGACGATCCATTGGTGGAGACGCTGAACCAAGTGGGCTGGCACGAGATCTACCGCAGCGAGGACTTCGTCCTCCTCAACCCGGCCTGAGCTGCCCACCAGACGGTCAAGGTCGAGACCGTGCGACCGTGGGACCGTGGAACCGTGAGACTGAGCGACTGTGCGACCTCGAGACTGCGGCCTCGAGATCGTCGTCAGTTGCTGGAGACGCTGCCGGCGATTGTGCTGTAAGTCCTCGACAGCTCCTGGCCGGCGAACCGCACGGCCACGAAGGCGATCAGGGCGATGAGGACGACGAGAAGGGCGTATTCGACCATGCTGGCCCCCCGCTCCCTCTCCTCACCCGACTTGGGCGCGAACCAACTGGCAGCCACGAGCGAGAGGTGATAGAGCTTCATGTGAATCAAGCTAGGTCGGGCCCCTTTTGCGGACAATGAGCCCGCAAGCCCATCAAGTCTTGTAGCCGTTCCTCGAGCCTGCATAAGCATCATGTTCCATTTCCTCCGACTGACTATGCATCGGCCGCCACTTAGAGGGCCTTGAACGCAAAGACGGGGCCCCTTGCAGGGCCCCGTCTCGGTGATTGATGCCTGATCAGTTGCTGGGGTTCTGCAGCGTCTGGCCGACACTGTTGAAAGTGTTCGACACAGCCTGACCGGCGAGACGTACCGCTACCAGCGCGATGATGGCGATGAGCACCACCAAGAGCGCGTACTCGACCATGCTGGCACCCTTCTCAGAGTGATACCAGGC
>DATBMA010000042.1:0-7354 GCA_036555105.1 Acidimicrobiia bacterium | reverse complement strand
CAAGAGCCTCTCCCACCTCCGGATGGTTCTCGATCAGGTCGTAGGCCCAGCTCAAGTTGTGTTCGGCCGCGCGCCGGGTCCAGGTGAGTGCGGCGCGGATCTCGTCGGCGCAATACGCCCAGCGATCCTCGGGTGAGTCGTAGTCGTGGGAGGCGGCCACCGACTCGGCCACGGCGACCATGTCGGCATTGAAAGCTGCCTGTACCTGAGCCAGGAGCCTTGCCCGGGCCTTGAGGAGGAGAACCTGGGAGTGCCCATCGAGGTTCTCTCGGTGGACCGGCTCGAGCAACTCGGCCAGCTCAGCCCCCTCTGCGTCTTGGCCGAAGCGGGCGGGGAGTTGGGTCCGCGCTCTCGGGTGCAGTGCCTTTCCAGCTGTGAACATATGTTCGTTATACCGTGTGAATGGGACAGGAACTAGAGGGTTGGTGGCCGCCACAGGGAAAATTCGTGAGCGGCGAGCCGGCTTGAGGGGACCGCCCCCGAGGTCAATGTTGATGCAGAGCGTCAGCGTGAGTGTTCGGCGCCGGGAGCAGGTTTGGCGCTCTTGCCATTTCGGCGCGGGTTTCTCGGCCTCGATACCGACCTGGCTTGGTCAGTTCGCCACGCTTACCTAATTCCCGCGGACTTGCCCCCACTCTCTGGCATCCTGGGTGCTTCCCATGCTCGTGGTCAGAGACTTGCGCCTGGAGATAGGTACCCGGCTCCTCGTCGAGGGGGCCTCGTTCAGCGTGCAATCGGGTGACAAGGTGGGGTTGGTCGGCCGCAATGGCGCCGGCAAGACGACGATCCTCCGGACCCTCGTCGGCTACCAGCACCCCACTTCCGGCACCGTGCTCCGCAGCGGCAATCTCGGGTATTTCTCCCAGGAAGCGGTCCTCCCCGAATTGGAGCGGCCCGACCTCACCGCCCTCGAGCGAATCCTGGCGGCCCGCCAGATCGGCGCCCTCTCCCGCCGGATCGAGGAGACCCGCCACAAGCTGGAGCGACTGCACGGTGACGCGCGTGATGCCGCCATCCGCAGGTTCGCCCGCCTCCAGGACGAGTTCGAGGCAAAGGGGGGCTATGTCGCCGAGGCCGAAGCCAAGCAGCTGGCGGCGGGAATCGGGATCGGGACCGAAGAGCTCGGACAGCCCGTCGCCACCATGTCGGGCGGCCAGCGTCGCCGGGTGGAGCTGGCGCGCATCCTCTTCGCCGAGACCGAGACCCTGTTGCTCGACGAGCCCACCAACCACCTCGACCTCGACGCCAAGGCCTGGCTGGTCGACTTCCTGATCGGCTACCGGGGCGGGGTGATGATCGTCAGCCACGATCTGCCTCTACTCGACACCGCCATCACTAGCGTGCTCGAGCTCGAGGACGGGCAGGTCGAGCCCTACCGGGGGAATTACTCCTATTACCTCTCTGAACGCGAGGCGAGGCGTGAGCGCGCCAAGCGGGCCCGGCGTCACCAGGACGAGGAAATCGCCCGGCTCGAGTACAACATCCGCCGCTTCAAAGGCACCACCGAGAAGATGGCCAAGGTGGCGAGGGCGATGGAGACCAGAGTCGAGCGCAAGAAGTCCGAGCTGGTCCAGGTGCGGCGCAGCGGCAAGAAGGTCGCCCTCAGGTTCCCGCAGCCGGTCAAGTCCGGCCGCACACCTCTCACCGCCACGGGATTGGCCAAGTCCTACGGAGACAACCTCGTGTTCCTCGACATCGATGTCGACCTCGACCGGGGGGAGCGGCTGATGCTGATCGGCCTCAACGGCGCAGGGAAGACAACGCTGCTGCGGATCCTGGCCGGAGTCGAGGCGCCGGATCTGGGGGAGGTGAACCTGGGCCACAACGCCACCCTGGGCTACTACGCCCAGGAGCACGAGCAGATCACCGCGGGGTTGTCGGTGCTCGATCACCTCCGCTCCGTTTCGGACCAGCCCGATCAGGTGCTCCGGACTGTGCTCGGTCACTTCCTGCTGGCCGACAAGATCGAGCAGGATGCCGCCTCCCTCTCCGGCGGCGAGAAGACCAAGCTGGCCTTGGCGATGGTGGTGATGGCACGTCCCAACGTGCTGCTGCTGGACGAGCCGACCAACAACCTCGACCCGCAGGCCAAGCAGGCGTTGCTGGATGCCCTGCACCAGTACGAGGGCACCGTGGTCATCGTCAGCCACGACACCGACTTCGTCGCGGCGCTCGGACCGGATCGGGCCGTGTTCATGCCTGAAGGGAGGGTCGCCTTCTTCGAGCCGGCGATGCTGGACCTGGTCGCCCTGGCGTGACCGACCTGGCCGGGCTGAGAGCGACTGCCTCCCGCGCGCTGGCAGTGCGGGCCAATTCGGCCAAGGCCGGGCCGATGGCGGCCTACATGAAGACGGATATGCCCTTCTTTGGAGTGCAATCCCCGGCCCGGAGAGAGGTCGCCCGCATGCTGAAGGCGTCCTACCCGCCAGAAGGCAACGACGACTACCGGGCCCAGATCGATGCCCTCTGGTCGCTGCCCCACCGGGAGGAGAAGTACCTCGCTCTCGACCTGGCGATGGCCTACCGCCGCCACATAGTCATGGCGAACCTGGACCTGTACCGCAGGCTGATAGTCGAGGGGGCGTGGTGGGACTTCGTCGACGAGGTCGCCACCGGCTTGGTGGGCAAGCTTCTGCTCACCAACCGCGAGGCGATGACCCCGATCCTGTACCGGTGGGTGGACGACCCCGACATGTGGATCCGCCGGACCGCCCTCATCTCCCAGGTGGGCCACAAGTCCGCCACCGACCCGGTGATGCTCTTCGACTTCTGCGTGCGCCGGGCCGGGGAGAAGGAGTTCTTCATCCGCAAAGCGATCGGATGGGCGCTGCGTGAGTACTCGAAGGCCAACCCGGAGGCGGTGAGGGGATTCCTGGCCGAGCACAGTGGCCAGCTGAGCGGCTTGTCCCTGCGGGAGGCCTCCAAGTACGTGTGACGGCGGGGTAGTTACGCTCAGGCACATGCCGATGTACGCCCGCCTAGGAGAGGTCCCACCCAAGCGCCACACCCAACTGCGCCGCAACGGCAAGCTCCTCACCGAGCAGGTGATGGGGATGGAGGGCTTCTCGGGCAACTACTCGATCCTCTATCACCTGGAGACCCCATGCAGGGTGCAGGCCCTGGGCGGGTTCCGACCGATCGCCAAGGAGGAATGGGTGCCGGAGCAGCATCAGCATCATCTGTTCAATACCGCCAATCTCGAGGCGGACGGAGATCCCATCGAGGGGCGGCGGCTGCTGATGTGGAATGACGACGTCGAGATCTGGTTCAGCCGGCCGGCGCAGGCCCGCCCCGGCTACTTCCGCAACGGCGAGGGGGACGAGGTGATCTTCGTCCACGAGGGCTCCGGCACCGTCGAGTCGATCTTCGGCTCCCTGCCCTATCGCCAGGGTGACTACGTCGTGATTCCCCGCGGCACCACCTACCGCCTGGCGTTCGAGGGATCCCAGCGCCATCTGGTCTTCGTCAGCCCGAGCCAGGTGGAGATCCCCTCGCGCTATCGGAACGAGTACGGGAACCTGCTCGAGCACGCTCCGATGTACCACCGCGACCTGCACGGCCCGGTCGAGTTGCAGACCTACGAGGAACAGGGCGAGTTTCGGGTCACGGTTCGCATCCGCGGGGGGTTGCAGGACTACGTCCTCGACTACCACCCGTTCAACGTGGTCGGTTGGGACGGGTATGTGTACCCGTGGACCTTCAACATCGGCGACTACGAGCCCAAGTCGGGGCGCATCCATCAGCCGCCGCCGGCCCATCAGACCTTCCAGGGCCACGGGTACGTCATCTGTTCGTTCTGCCCGCGCAAGCTGGAGTGGGACCCGCAGGCGGTGCCGATTCCCTACAACCACTCCAACCTTCAGTCGGACGAGATGATCTATTACGTCAGCGGCAACTTCGGCTCCCGCAAGGGGATCGAGGTTGGCGCCATCACCCTCCACCCGTATGGCATCCCTCACGGCCCCCAACCGGGGCTGGCGGAGAAGGCGCTTGGGGCGACCAAGACCGAGGAGCTGGCGGTGATGTGCGACACCTTCCGACCGCTGCGGCTCTCGAAGTTCTCATCCGCGATCGACCACCCCGAGTACATGTTCTCCTGGTACACGCCCGCCACCACTTCCCCCGACGAGATCCCGACCATCGCGTGACCGAGACCTCCGACCTGGCCGTGCACCCTCTGGACGGTTACCCACCGATGCTGGGAGCGGCACTGTGGATGCTCGGTGATACCAGGGCGCGAACCCTGGCGGCCGCAGCCGGCGTCACCGACCGAGCGGTGGATGCCGTTCCGCCCGGGCTGCCCAACACGATCGGGTCGCTGCTCTATCACATCGCCGCCATCGAGGCCGACTGGCTCTACGCCGACATCCTCGGGGAGGAATACCCGGATTGGATGGAGGCGGTCTTTCCTCACGACGTGCGGGAGGAGGACGGGCGGCTGACCCCGGTGCTGGGGGAGACGTTGCAGTCCCACCTGGAGCGGATGGCGTCGGTCCGGGAGCGCTTTCTCGCCGACATCCGGGCGGTAAGCGACGATGACTTCGTGCGAGTGCGGGAAACGGTTAGCGGAATGGTCAGCCCGCAGTGGGTGCTCCATCACCTTGGCCAGCACGAGGGCGAGCACCGTGGCCAGCTGCAATCTGCGGTCACGGCGCTATCGGCGAGCGGGTCATGAGCGCCAGCGCCGACGCGCTGTTCCTGTTCGGGATCACCGGCGACCTCGCCCGCCGCAAGCTGTTCCCTGCCCTATACGAGTTGGAGATGAAGGGTCGGCTGGATTTCCCGGTGGTGGGGGTGGCCTCCTCCCAGCTCAGCGACGATGACATAAGGGAGCGGGCCAGGACCGCCTTGGAGGCAACCGGACGCCTGCTCGATCCTGAGGTGTTGAACCGCCTCCTCGCCCGGCTGACCTACTGCCCTGGCAACTACCGCGACCCGGCGACCTTCGAGCACCTTGTGAGGTTGGGCATGGGCTGTCGCTTGCCCGTCGCCTACCTGGCCATCCCCCCCGGGTTGTTCGCCACGGTGGTGGAGGGGTTGGCGTCGGCTGGGCTCAATGGGGGCAGGGTGGTGGTGGAGAAGCCGTTCGGGCGTGACCTCGAGTCGGCCAGGGATCTCAACCGGATCCTGCGCGAGCACTACCGGGAGGAGTCCATCTACCGCATCGACCACTTCCTCGGCAAGGAGCCGGTGCTCAACCTGCTGGTGTTCAGGTTCGCCAACACCTTGCTCGAGCCGGTGTGGAACCGCCACTACATCGACAACGTCCAGGTGTCGATCGCGGAAAGCCTCGGCGTCGAGGGCCGCGGATCGTTCTACGAAGGAGTGGGAGCTTTGCGAGACGTGGTGCAAAACCACCTCTTGCAGATCGTCAGCCTTTTGGCGATGGAGCCTCCCATCTCGGAAGATGCCGATGCGTTGAGCGACGAGACGGTGAAGGTCCTCAAGGCGGTTCGCAGCCTCGACCCGGCCGCGGTGGTGCGAGGCCAGTACGAGGGATATACGGCTGAACCCGGTGTCGCTCCCGACTCGACGACCGAGACCTTTGCCGCCGCCACCTTCGAGATCGACTCCTGGCGTTGGGCAGGGGTGCCGTTCCATGTCCGCACCGGCAAGCAGCTCGAACGGACCGTGACCGAGGCGGTGGTGGAGTTCAAGGCCCCGCCCCGGCTGCTGTTCGCTGACAGCGATGTGGTGCCTCACGCCAACACCCTCCATTTCCGGATCAAGCCCGACTACCTCATCGGCCTCAGCATGCAGGCCAAGCTGCCTGGGGAGCGGCTGGTGAGTAGGGAGGTCGACCTCGAGGTGATGACAGAGCGCGAGTTGGGGGTGGAAGGGCCTGAGGCATATGAGCGTTTGCTGGGTGACGCCCTAGAAGGAGACCGCCGGCTCTTCGCCCGCCAGGATGCGGTCGAGGAGGCGTGGAGGATCATTGACCCGGTGGTGACCCAGCCAGGCCCCATCCATCTCTACAAGCCCGGCTCAGAAGGGCCGGTCAATGCGCGCGACCTGGTGGGTTCCGGCGGTCACTGGCACGCCGACGAAGAAGCCGGAAGCTGACTCAGGCGAGAGCGGGCTCGGGCTGGCGGCCCAGCGACAGGTGGTCGACCAGCCCGGTTACGGCCACGAAGCCACCGAACAAGACGAGCAACTCTCCGGCGATGTCGGCGGCGTTCTCGCCCACTCCGAACAGCGGGAGGATGCTCGCCGCCTCCATCAGGAACGCCATCACCCAGTGGAATTTGCGGACGCCGCTGGTCTTGTCGAGCAGGGCAACCAGCACCGCTCCCAAGTACATGCCGAAGACGCTGATCGGGGACTCGAGGAACCAGTCGAGGAAGGCGAGCAGGCCCAGGACGCCGGTGACGGCCAGGGCGATGAAGACGTCGCGGCGGCTCCCCGCCTGGATGTCCCCACGCCGCCGGTAGAACCCCGACATCACCATCGAAAGCCCAAGGGCGAGAGCGAACACGATCACGACTGCCACCACCGGTCCGGGAGGCGGATAGGTGCCAGGCCTCGACAGACCCAGCCCCAGCCCCGCCAGCGCCAGTCCCCAGCCGGTAAGGCCGAGGCCGCGCAGGAACGTGAACCGGTTCGAGTGCACCGCGCCAGGCTAGGAGCGGTCGCGGAGTCTTCTTGGCGTCGAGTGTCGTAGTGTGCCGCCGGCCTCGGCGAAGGAGAAGATGAGCAATCCACGGACGAGAAGCGGACGTCGGCGCGCCGTCGCGCTCTCGACGGTCATGACAGGCGCCCTACTGCTCGGGGCTTGCTCGGCCCCAGCCGGCGATCTGCCGCCGCCGTTGGAGGCTGGGCGGGACGTCTTCCGATCGGTCTGCTCGACCTGTCATGGCGACAGCGGCCAGGGTCTGTCGGGACCTTCCCTGGATGGCGTCCTCGAGACGTTCCCCGCCTGTGACGACCAGCTGAAATGGATCATGCTCGGGTCCGAGGAATGGAAGTCCGAGGTGGGACCCACCTACGGGGCTCAGGACAAGGCGATCACAGAGATCATGCCCGGCTTCGCCAGCTCGTTGAGCGAGACTCAGGTCGAGCAAGTGGCGGCTTACGTGCGGGCGGCCTTTGGCGAGGAGGAGCAGACGACCGCGATGTCAGGCTGCGGCGCGTGACGTGCTCCCCCGGAGGGGGAGGTGGCACGAAGTGACGGAGGGGGCGGTCAGCTTGTCCGCGGCCAGGTGGGACCCGTGGCTGCGATGGTTCCGGAACCAGGTCTGGGAAGGGGTTCAGCGTGGTTCCGGGTTGGTCGGACCGCCCCCCTTGCCACTACGTGGCGTTCCCCCCTCCGGGGGGACCTCAGTCCACGTTCCAGGTGCCTTGTGACCGGATGAGG
>DATBMA010000022.1:0-17073 GCA_036555105.1 Acidimicrobiia bacterium | reverse complement strand
TGGGCGTGGTCGGGCTCTACCTGCCGGCGTGGCTGCATTCGCAGGGAGCCCGCGACTCGCAACTGGCCCTGACCGAGGTCATCGCCGGGATCCTGATCGCGGTTCTGGCACCGTTGGTGGGAGCCCGGACCGATCATCTCGCCCGCCGGATCCCAAGCCTCCGGATAACCACCATCGTGGCGTTGGGGGCGACGGCCTTCCTGGCGAGTGGAGGCGTTCAGCAGACGCTGGTGCTGCTGGGGGTGGCCCTCGTCGGCTTCCACCTCGGGGCTTCGATCTACGACGCCCTGCTCCCGACGGTGAGCACCCCGGCCAATCGCGGGCGGATCTCGGGGCTGGGAGTGGCAGTCGGCTACCTGGGTTCGTTCGTGGGGCTCGGCCTCGGCCTCTTGACCACAGAGGTCCTTGGCCTCGACGACTCGGCGACCTTCAGGGCATTGGCAGCCGGGTTTCTGCTGTTCGCGCTGCCCAGCTTCTTCTTGATCAAGGAATCGGGGACCCCGGAAGAGGGCAGGGGACCGCGCCTTCGGGACGCCTTCCCGCGTCTCGTGGCCTCCTGGCGGAGGGCGAGCCAGGTGCCCGGGGTGCTCCCATTCCTCGGCGGGAGGTTCCTCTACTCAGACGCGATCAACACTCTGATTGGAGGGTTCCTCACCATCTTCGCCCTGTCCGAGCTCGACCTGACCGAGTCGGAGGTGAACGTGCTGCTGGCGCTGGCGATCACCGGGGCCATCCTGGGAGGTCTGGTGGCAGGACGACTCGTGCACCGACTCGGCTCGCTGCCGACCCTTCGCTTCGCCCTCGTGGGCTGGGCAATTGCCATCGGGGTCGGCGTCATCGCGGCCACGATCGACGCATCATGGCTGGCATGGGCCGTTGGCCCGCTGGGAGGACTGGCACTTGGAGCCACCTGGACCTCCGATCGTGTGCTGATGGTCCAGCTGTCGCCGCCCGAGAGGATCGGAGAGTTCTACGGCCTCTATGCCACCGTCGGCAGGTTCGCCACCATCCTCGGGCCCCTCACGTGGGCCTTGATCGTCGACGGGTTGGGGTGGGGACGGCCGGCGGCGATGCTTGGCCTGATGGCCTTCATCCTGGCCGGGCTGGCAATGTTGAGGCGCCTGCGGACTCAGGTCCCGGGCCTCGAGACCGCGAGACGGTGAGACCGTGAGAGCGGGCGACCGTGCGACCGTCTAGAGGTCCCGGTCCAAACCCGAAGTGATCCGTTCCTCCACCGAGTAGGGCACCGGCAGGTCACGAGTCTCCTGATTGCGGCTGACCATGCGCCGACCGATCTCGGCAAACCAGATGTCGTTGGGGATGACCCAGGGCCACAGCCGCAGCCCCGACCTGGCCCCGACGATGGCCCCCACCATCCCCCCGAGGAGACTCCCTCCCCGTCGGGCCGCCTCCTCGATCTGACGATATGGCTCATCCGCAACGGAAACCGACAGGTCGAGCGCGATGGCCAAGGTCTGAGCCGGCTGCCAGCCGCCTTCCGTGTTCGGTGCGGTGAGGATGCGCTGGCGTATCCCAGCCAGTCGATCCGAGTTGCCGTACCGATACGGTTCCTCCGAAACCATGGCTGCGGCCTTCTCAGCGATCTCGGCGGCCGCCAGCCGCAGGTCATTGCCTGACTGGCCGAAGCATGCTCCGGCCACCGCCGCCGCCAACGCTGCCGCCGTAACCACCGATTCTCCATCTATATGGGTGAGGCGGGCGGCCGACATCGCCGCCTCGACCAGGCCCTCCGGGTCGCGGCGAAACCACACGCCAACCGGCACGGCCCGGATCGCAGGCTCGGTCGAGGAGTCGGCCGTGGCAACCGGGTTCCCCACTTGCGCCCCCTCCAACCACTCGGCGAACCCCGGCGACATCCCTCGATAGACGGTAGGTTCGGCGGCGCTGCCCCCCAGTTCTGCCATCTCGTTGGCGAGCAGATCGCGGTCGATGCCGTCATTGCGCAGCAAGTGGTACGCCACCACCGTGGCCTGCTGGGTCTGGCACGAGTACCCGGATGGGTGACCGCCCCCGGCTACGTCGCCGGCCGCCTCACCGAGCAGCGCCCCCGATCCCTCCCCCGCTACAAGGCTGTAGAGCGGGGCGTTGGGGTCGGTCATTTCGAGCGGCGAGGGTAGCCTCGGCCGCCCTTGCCCAGGCTCCTGCTGATCGCCAACCCGGCCTCGTCACAATTCACCGGCGGAGACCATCGGACGGTTGCCAGGATCCTCAGCCGCAGCTTCGAGGTCGAGCCTGCCTGGCCTTCTTCGGCGGAGGCTGCCCGCCTCATCGCGGCCGGCGCCGCCCAGGATGGGGTCGATGTCGTTGCGGCGATGGGCGGCGACGGCATCGTCCATCACGTCGCCCAGTCGCTCGCCGACACCGATGTGACGCTGGCAGTGCTGCCGGCGGGCACCACCAACGTCCTTGCCCGACTGTTGGGATTGCCCAAGTCGGCAGTCCCGGCGGCACGCTTGGTGGCCGGCGCCCACGAAGTGGCTGCCCACGACCTTCTGTCGATCGTCAGCCAGGACGCCAACGGGAGCCAGCGGCGGTTTGCCGCGTTTGCGGCAGGATGGGGGCTCGATGCGGAGACGGTCGCTTCGGCCGAAGCCGAGCCCTATCGCAAGTATCGCTTCGGAGGCATGCACTACGCCCGCCACGCCATGTCGACTGCGTTCGGAAAGGTTTGGGGACGGCCGCCCAACGTCAGGGTGACGGCAGGCGAGCGAACCGCCGACGCGGTCACGGTGCTCGTTCAGTTCCTGGACGTCTATACCTACTTCGGGCGGGTGCCATTGCGATTCCACCCCACACCACCCGAGCCGATGCACGTCCTCGTCATCGAAGGGATGGGAGTAGGCACCGTCCCTTCGGTGATAACCCGTCTCCTGCGGGGTCGGGACCTCGGGGGTGGGAAGCTCCAAGTCTGGACCGGGGTCAGGTCGCTGACGATGGAGGCAGACCCGCCGGTGATGGGACAGGCCGATGGCGAGCTCATCGGCGCTGCACGACGAGCGGACCTGGCACTGCTCCCCGGCGCCCTAAGGGTGATCGTTCCCCGGACCCGTTGAAGCGACGGGGGCAGGTTCGAGGCGGATCAGGTCCAGCTGGAGCTCGGCGACCGCTGCCCTGGCCGCGGCTCGCGGCGCCAGCCGCCGACGCAAGCCGGGAGTGAGGGCCTGATCCAAGGCAATTCGGTTCGCCTCCGGATCGGTCGGGCGGCGGCGCTGCCACCAGCGACGCCGGGGCGGTGCCAACCCTGCCACCACCTCACCCCACCCTGAGCTCGCTCCTTCCAGCTCAGGGAGATCGGCCTTGCGATCGTCTACGAACGCCTGCAGGACCGTCTCGGCACCGCTCGCATCCCCGCCGGCTATCCGGCCAGCGGCGATTGTCACGACCTCCTCCCACCCAACGAGATCGAAGGTCGTGGCCCTGATCATTTCCTTGGTAGCCGCGGCCAGGTCGACCCGCATCCGTTCGAGCGCCGTCTCCTTGGCGGTGGCCACCCGTTCGAATTCCTCGAGCAGGGCGTCCGCACCGACCGGGGGGCCGAGCGGCGGGTCGGCTGCAGCGATGACCACACGGGGCGACTCGATCCCATCGGCTTCCAGGGCCGAGGTCAGGTCGATCGTGATGTCGGCGACCTCAGCGGGGCTGAGCCGGTCGGTCTGGTTGAGCACGAAGCGAAATCGCTCATAGAGGTCGGCGTGCGGCCGCAGCCAGCGGTCGTGCCATACCCGGTCGTGGTACTTCTCCGGATCGACCACCCACACCACCAGGTCGAGATGAGGGAACAGGTCCTCGACGATCATCCGATGCTGGGCGACGGTCGAGTCCGTGTCGGGGAGGTCGATCAAGGCAAGGCGGTCCGGCAACCCTGTCGCGACGGTGCGATCGATGCCGAGCTGGTCGAGCATGACGATCAAACCTGGCTCGCTGTCGTCGGAGACAGCTGCCAGAGCTCTCTCGGTCGTGGGGCGGCGTGGCCCGGTCATGGCCAGCTCGTCTCCTACCAAGGCATTCAGCAGGCTCGACTTGCCCGACCCGGTGCCGCCGGCGATGGCCGCGACCACGGTTCGATCGGTGAGGCCAAGGCGTCGCCTGATGCGCCCCGCGGTCTCGGCTGCCCTCTCCGGGAGCAGGCCGGGCACCACGGCGCATGCCGCCGCCGCCCGATCAAAGGTGTCCAACACCCGAATGAGGCCGTCACGCATGATTGGTTTCGGCTGCGGCCCTGACCATGCGACGGATGGCGTTGGACCGCCTCCCCCACCCCATCAGATGTGATCGGAGCCCGCTGACGATTGGTGCCGGGAGGATGACGCGGGAGGGTCGCAGCTCGGGCACCTCGAGCGGATCCGGCACTCCTCGGAGACGATGCTCGATCATGGCGGAGAGGCCCGCGGTTGCTGCCGCCGTATCCGGCGTTGCGCGGTTGAGGACGAAGAGTATCGGCTTGCGGGTGACGGCCAGTCCTTCCACTGCCGACCAGAGCGCGGCGTCGGCGTATCGCACCGGGCTGACGACGAACACCAGGCCCTCGCTCCGGTCTGCCGCCTCCAAGGCGAGCTCACGGTGCGCGGTGATGTCGGAATCGAGGTCGGGGGTGTCGACGATCGCCAGCCTCTGCAGAAGCACATCGCTCCCCGCCGCCGATTCGGCCCGAAGCCCTGCCAACGATCCCTCCTCGGGTCGGCGGCTGCCCGCCTGGGACCACACGACCAGCCGATCGGAGGTCGGCCGCATGACCCCGGCGGCGCTCACCAGGTCCTGCGCCAGCGAGTTCAGAAGGGTCGACTTGCCGCTCCCGGTCGGGCCTAGCAGAACCACCAACAGGGGCGGCTCTTCCTTCCGGCTCCGGCCCTTCCCCGAGAGGGGGGCGCGCAGGCTTGCGGCGCTCGATTCGGCCACATCCGTCACTCCCACCGCCTCGATTCTCGCACGCAGGCGTCTCCTTCCCCCGGACCTGGTCGAAGTTGGGAAAAATGTCCCACCCGCCTCCTACTTTCAGGGTCATGGCAATCCATGTGGACGGAGACCAGGTGACGATCGACCACCTGATGGTCGAAGACCGGGTCGTGGCTGCAGGGCTGCGGGAGTCGGCGGACGGCACGCTCGAGCAGACACTGGCCCGCATGCTCTCGGTCGGTGCGGCCGGGATCGGGGCGATGCGCCTCGGCCTGGACCTCTCGGAACTGGACCTGCATGTGCGCCGCAGCTTCGGCACCGCCGCCGACGTAGCCGAACGCCGCTTCGAGGGGCTGGTCGATCACATCGGGCGCCAACTCGATACCGGCCGGCGAGACTCGATCCTCAGCAGCGCCCTCGACCATCTGGGCCGTTACCGCGACCAACTCGGCCAGTATCTGGATCCCGATCTACCAGGCAGTCACAGTGGCCGCCTGCTGGCGTCGCTCGAGGGCTTCTTCGCCGATGGAGGGAGCCTGCAGCAAAGGCTCGAGCTGATGCTTGCGCCGGAGTCTGGCTCTCACCTGGCTGCCGCCCTGGGGGCGGTGCGGGAGGAGCTGGCCGGGCTTCGCGACAGCCTGGCCCAAGAGCGAGGTCGGCGCCTGGAAAGCGAACGAGGCACCGCCAAGGGCTTTGAGTTCGAGCAGTCTGTGGACTCCGTGCTTCGCCGGCTGGCGGAGCCCATCGGCGCCATCGTCGAGCACACCGGCCGCACCACCGGTGAGGTGGGAGCGGGATTGGTGGGGGATCACGTGATAGAGCTCTGCAACGGCCGCCGCCTGGTGATCGAGGCCAAGAATGTTCAGAGCCTGACCCTGAACGGGACTGGAGGGATCCTGGCCGAGCTCGACCGGGCGATGAGAAACCGCCGGGCCGAGTTCGCCATCTGCGTTTCCGCCCGGCAAGCGTTTCCGGCCGAGGTCGGCAACTTCAACCTCTACGGGAACCGGCTACTGGTGGTCGACGACGGGGAGGGGACTCTCCTGTCGGTGGCTGTCCGCTGGGCGGTTTCCGCCCTGACCGAGTGGTCCACCAACCTCGACCGCAAGGCCGTGGCCGATCAGCTCCAGCGCCTCCAGGCCTTTGCCGCCAGGTTCGCATCGCAACGGGCAGCCCTGACCGAGGTGATCAAGTCGGTCGAGCGAGTGCGAGAGTCGTTCGGGGACATGCGGGCCGACCTGCTTTCCCTGGCGGGCGACCTCGAGCGCGAGTTGGGCGGGCCTCGAGCCGAGGTCATCGAGCTCCATCCTCAGGCGGGATAGCTCACTCGGCGGAAAGCAGCTTGACGGCAGCGGCTCCCTCCCGACAGTCGGAGAGGAGCGGGCAGTACCTGCACCATGGGCCGCCCACCCGATCGAGGCTGGCGGCCGTGGCCCAAGCCTGCCTGACGGCGCTCACCATCGTGGCGACCCGGCCCGCCACCTTCTCGAGGTCGGCTTCGGTGGGAACGGTCCGCCGTCGCTCTCCCGTCGCCACCGAGACAGCTTCCATCTCCGCTGGGACCTCGTCGCGAGCCAGCGCCCAGACCAGTCCGTAGAAACCCAGCTGGATCTCGGGCTCACCCAGGTTCCCGCTCTTCCAATCCCGCAGCAAGGGCGGCTGGCCGGGCTGGCGGAAGACTGCGTCGATCCGACCCACCAGCTGCACCCCCTCGGCCGGAGACGCCTCGACGTCGACCTCGGCGTCCTCGAAATCGTCCAGCTGGAGACGCCGAAACCGCTCGTAGAGGGCCCCCACCTCCCGGATCACCTCGTTCAGCTCGGAAGGCTTGAGGCGAACATCCGCCAACTGTGGATTGAGCCCTGAACCGATCGCCTCCCTGGCCGCCTGTCCCACGTCTTCGATCGGCCCGCTGTTCAAGTGCCGGGCGAAGAGAGCGTGCGCCAGGCCTCCGGAGAAAGATGCGCGGCTGCTCGGCCCGTAGACGCCTTGCAGCCTCGCCTCGGCCGCGCCCGGGCATTGTGAAAAGGTGGTGAACGTCGTGGCGGAGATCTTGAGGTCCGCCCCGGACGTCACCGGCGGGAAGCGGATCATCGCTCGATCCTATGAGTCGGAGCCTCACGGGTTCGATCTTTGGGCTTGAGGCCATACCTCCCTAAACTCCCGCCGCACCCTCCCATGTCCGTGCAGACGCGCCCCGACCAGGCCACCACCTCACCGCACCAGCGGCAGCGACTGATCCTCTTCGTCGCGGTCGGAGTGATCGGCGCCATCCTCGCCATCTATGGGATCCATCGGGCTGCATCGGCCGGGAAGGTGATCGGCTCTGTGACCGTCGGGGACGTCGAGCTCGGAGGCCTCACTTCGGACCAGGCGGCGACCGCCGCGGTCGGCCTCGAGACGCGCCTGATCGAGGAGCGCGCTCCCTTTCAAGTCAACGAGCAGCCGCTCGAGCTCGAGCCGCAGAGCATCGGCTTCGATCTCGACGAGAACGACATCGCCCGCCGGGCGATGCTGATCGGACGCGAGGGCAATGCATTCGAACAGTTCGGTTGGTGGCTCGGCCATATATTCACTCCCGTGGAGTTGCCGCTCCAGGCCACCCTCGACAGTGCCGCCCTCGAAACGGTTCTCACCAGCTGGGATGAGCTGGCAGTCGGCAACCCACCCTTCGAGGGCGGGGTGGAGCTCGCGGGCACGGTCCCACACGCCGTCTACCCCCGGGCCGGCGAGTACATCGACCGGTCGGTGGCACCAAGCCTGATCCTCGCCTCGCTGTCTGAGCTCACCCGCACGACTACCACCCTGCCGACCACGATTCACATCCCGACCATGACGAATGCCGACATCGATGCGGCGGTGGTGACGACGGAAGAGATCCTGTCGGACCCGATTCAGCTGATCAACGCCGAGCAGGAGCGGACCCTCACCTTCTCCCCGGAGCAGCTGGCCAGCGCCCTCATCGTGACGGTCGACTCACAGGGTGTGATCTTCGGGTTCGACGAAGAACGGGTCAATGGACTGCTGGACGACGTGCGGGCCGACCTGGAGGAAGCGCCGGTCGACGCCACGTTCAGCGTCGGCGACTTCCGGGTTTCGGTGATCCCCGGCAGGAAGGGGACTCTGATCGACACCAGGCAGACCATCGATCAGATGCTGGCTGCCTCCCAGTCGAGCGGCCGCAACGGTTTTCTGCCGATCGTGGAGGGAGCGGACCCGGAGACCACTACTGAGGAGCTCGAGGCCCTCAACATCCACCACCTGGTATCCCAATTCACCACCTACTACGACCCCAACCAGCCGCGGGTCACAAACATCCAGCTCATTGCCGATGAGACCGACGGGGCCCTTCTGAGGCCTGGGCAGACCTTCTCACTCAACGAATATGTCGGCGAGCGGACCCTCGAAGAGGGTTACGTGGAAGCTCCTGGGATCGAGGGCGGTGAGTTGGTGCCTTCCGTCGGTGGTGGGACCAGCCAGTTCACCACCACCCTCTACAACGCCGTCTTCTGGGGTGGATACCAGGACGTCTCCCACAAGCCGCACAGCTTCTACTTCAGCCGCTACCCGCTCGGGATCGAGGCCACTCTCTTCTTTCCCGAGCCGGATCTGAAATTCCGCAACAACACGAATTCGGGGTTGCTGATCAAGACCTCGTACACCGACACCTCGATCACGGTTCGGATCTACGGTGACAACGACGGGCGCTTCTTGCGAGGCGAGCAGCGAGGCGGTGAGACGACGATTCGCGTGGTCGAGTCGGGCGGGGCCGGGGCACGCAAGGTCGAGGCGACGACCACCGAGCCGCATTCCTACACCGAGCCCCCCGACCCACTGATACGCGGGAACCCAGAACTCGGGATCAACGAGTCAGAGACCGTGCAGACCGCAGCTCAGGGGTTCACGGTCGAAGTGACCCGCCGCATCACCGTCGGCGACGACGTGACCGAGCGGACCTGGGTGGTGCGCTATTCGCCGCGGCGGGAGATCACCGAGGTGGCACCATGCAAGGTCAACAACAGCTGCCCTACAACGACGACGACCACCACGACCACTACCACGCCTTCCACCACTCAGCCGCCTACCACCACTGCCAACTGATCTGGGTCAGGCTTCTTCGGCTGAGGGGTCTTCGACTTCCGCCTTGGTCTCTGCGCCTTCGTCATAGAACCGGGGGAACCCGGAGATCACCTCTTGGACCGCAGCCAGGTCGGCCTCCGACCACCCGGACCGCCGACGCACGGTGATCGTGTTCGAGGCGATGTGGCAGTGATCGATCAGAGAGTCGGAGGCGAACAGCTCGAGGGCGAGCTTGGCGGGGAGCGATCCCACCGCCTCCGCCGCGATAGGACCGGCGTAGGTCTCGCCTTCCTGGCCGGTGAGAGTCCGATCGGTGTGAAAGATCGCCACATCTCCGATCGGTACGGCCTGGTTGATCTCGATGGTCTGGCCCATTGCCGGCTGATCGTAAACGGGCGCCCGGCTCGGCCCGTTCAGGTCCGCTTCGCGCCCTTTTGGGAGGGAACCCCATGCTGGCGCTCACCGATCTCATGGACCTTGACGAGGTTGGTGGATGCCCGCTGGTTTGGGGGGATGCCCGCCACCATCACCACAAGGTCCCCTTTCTGACACACCCCGTCCTTCTCTAGGGACTTCTCTGCAGCGGCGAACATGTGATCCGTGAAGTCCCGTCGCTCGAACTCGTGGGCGGTCACCCCCCAGTAGAGAGCCATCCTCCGTCTGGTGGAAGGGACGGCGGTGAACGCGACGATCCGGCCGCCGGGCCGGTACTTGGAGAGGAGTCGGGCAGTGGACCCGGACTCGGTGAACGCCACGATCGTCTCGATCTCGAGCTCGGCGGCGGCTTCGACTGCAGCGTGGGCCATGGCCGACGCCACCTCCTGACCGGCCACTTCCAGCAGGCTCCGGCGGGTGTCGGGAGCAGCGCTGGCTTCAGCCGTCGAGCAGATGCGAGCCATGGCCTCCACAGCTTCCACCGGATAGTCCCCCGACGCCGTTTCCCCTGAGAGCATCACGGCGTCGGTCCCCTCCAACACGGCGGTGGCGACGTCTGTCACCTCTGCCCTGGTGGGGCGGGGTGAGTGAGTCATCGACTCGAGCATCTCGGTAGCGGTGATCGTCAGCAGCCCGGCTCGGTTAGCCCGCGTCAAGATGTCGTTCTGAACGTGGGGGATCTGCTCGAGCGGCATCTGCACACCGAGATCCCCGCGGGCGACCATAACCCCGTCGGCGGTGGCAATGATCTCGTCCAAATTGTCGTAGGCGGCCGCCAGCTCGACCTTGGCGATGATCGGTGCATCACCGGAGAGGCTGCGGGCACGCTCGATCTCCTCGCCCCGACGGACGAACGACACCGCCACATAGTCGACGCCGATCTCGCGCCCGAAGGCCAGGTCGTTGACGTCCTTGACGGTGACCGCGTCGACCTGAAGGGCGCTGTTGGGGAACGCCACTCCTTTGCGGGGCAGCAGCGTGCCCCCCACCACCACTCGGGCGAGTAGCCGTCCGTTGTCACGCCCTGTGACGGCCAGGCGCAGCATCCCGTCGGCCAGCACCACCTCCTCACCGGTCTCGATCTCCTCGAGCAATGGCGGGTAGTCGATCGGGATGTCGCTCCCTCCGGCATGATCGGAGGCCACCAGTCCCACCTCGGCACCCACCGACAACGTCAGCGGTCCATCGTCGAGAGTGCCCACCCGTAGCTTGGGGCCCTGCACGTCCTGCAGGAGCGCCACATTGCGCCCGGTGGCCTTGGCTGCTGCCCGGACCCAATCCGCCATCTGGCCATGAAACGCGTGGTCCATATGGGAGAAGTTGAGCCTGGCGACGTCGATGCCGGCGTCGACCAGAGCCCGGATCCGATCAGCCGATGCAACGGCCGGACCCAACGTGGCGACGATCTTGGTGTGGCGGTCCATGCCCTTCCGAGCCGAAGTGAAGGGTCAGTAAACCAGCCAAGCCGCCACGGACGCGCCACCACCGGCATGCGGCCGCGGGTTTAGCCTCGGCTTGTGGAGCCAACTGTCGGATACGCCCGCCTGGCCGACGCCCGGATCGCCTATCAGGTCATAGGCGACGGGGCCATCGACTTGGTCTACACCGCTGGGAGCTTCGGGTCGTTTGACATGGATTGGGAAGATCCCATGGCACAGGTGTTCCTCCGGCGGTTGGCCGCTTTCGCTCGGGTCATCAAGTTCGATCGCCGCGGCACCGGTGCCTCCGACCCTCTTCCCCTCGATGCCCTCCCACCTTGGGAGTCGTTCGTGGAGGAGCTGGAGGCCGTGATGGACTCGGTCGGCTCGGCTCACGCCGCTATTTGGGCGGCCTACGACGCAGGGCCGATGGCCATGCTGTTCGCGGCCACCAAACCCGAGCGAACGGCGGCCCTGATCCTGGTCCATACAGGGGCCAAGTATCTGGTCGGCCCCGACTACCCGGCCGGAATCACCGAGGAGGAGGCGGCCGCTCTCATGAAGGCGATGAGCGACGGGTGGGGCACCGACCAACACGTCCTCAACCAGGTCCCCAGCCGCAAGGACGACCAGCGCTTCCGGCTCTGGTATGCCAAGAAGACCAGAGCGATTGCAGGACCTGCTGCGGCGCAGGCATATTTCATCGCCAACCTGCGGGCAGACGCCAGGGCGTTGCTGCCTTCCATCCAAGTTCCCACCTTGATCATCCAGCGGGAGAACTATCGATTCGTGCCGGCCAAGTTCGGCCGCTACCTGAACGAGCAGATCGAGGGCTCACGCCTTGTCGAGCTGCCCGGTTCCGACGGGCCCCTCATCTGGGAGCACCCCGACCTCGCTCTCGACGCCATCGAGGAGTTTCTCACCGGGATCAGGCCACCGCGGGCCACCACCCGCTTGATGACCACCGTCCTCTTCACCGACATAGTCGACTCGACCAAGCGAGCCGAGGAATTGGGTGACAGACAATGGCGGAGCGTCCTCGATGTCCACGATGACACCGCCCGGCGTTTGGTCGAGGAGAACGGGGGCCACGTGGTCAAGACAACGGGGGATGGAGTGCTGGCTACTTTCGACGGGCCCGGCCGCGCCATTCGGGCAGCAGCTCGAATGTGCGATCAGTTGCGAAGAATGGACCTCGAGATCAGGGCAGGAATCCACACGGGCGAGGTCGAATTGCGAGCGGGCGACGTTGGCGGCGTGGCTGTCCACCTGGCAGCCCGGGTCATGTCGACTGCCATGCCCGGTGAGGTGCTGGTCTCACGAACTGTTCGTGACCTTGTGGCTGGATCAGAGTGGGCATTCCGCGACCGCGGCTCGCACCAACTCAAGGGTATCGAAGGCGAGTGGCAGCTGTATGCGGTGGACATCGCGGCCGCCCCCGCCGCGGTCTGAGTTCAGGAGAGCTGTTCGACCAAGAGCCGGCTGACGACGGCCGGATCGGCCTTGCCGCCTGTGGCCTTCATCACCTGGCCGACCAGGAAGCCGAGGACCTTGGTTTCGCCGGCCCGGTACCGCTCGCGGGCGTCGGCATTGGCGGCCACCACCTCCGCCACCTGGGCCGCCAGGGCCGAGGAGTCCGAGATCTGGAGCAGGTCGAGCCTCTCCGCCAGGGCTTGCGGATCTTGATCGCCCGGTTGCATCGCCGCCAGGACCTCCTTGGCGGCGCTCGATGACACCTGACCCGAGTCGACCATGGCCACCAGCGCAGCAAGGCCCTCGCTGGAGATGCCGCTTGACTCGAGGCTCCGCTCGGTCCTTCGCAGCAGGGCAGTCACCTCCCCCGACACCCAGCTGGCGGCGGCCGCGGCCGGCGCCCTGGCCTCCACCGCCCCCTCGAAGAGCCGACGCATCGCGGGCTCCGATGCACTCATCACCGAGGCGGCCTGGCTGCTGAGACCCATGCCGACGTAGCGGTCGTGACGCTGGGATGGAGTCTCAGGAAGGCTCGTCCGCAAAGCAGCCACCTGTTCTGGCCCGATGGCCAGTGGCACCAGGTCGGGCTCGGCGAAGTACCGATAGTCGGATGAGCCTTCTTTGGTTCGCATCCCCTGGGTGACTCCTGCCTCTTCGTCCCAGTGCCGGGTCTCCTGGATCAGCTCACCGCCGGCCTCGATCACGCCGATCTGGCGGGCGATCTCGAAGTCAATGGCGGCTTCGAGTGAGCGGAACGAGTTCATGTTCTTGATCTCGACCTTCGTGCCGAGGGCGTCCTGGCCTTCGGGTCGGACGGAGACGTTGGCGTCGAATCTGATCGATCCCTCCTCCATCCTGGCGTCGGAGACGCCCAACTCACCCACGAGGTCCCGGAGCTGCTGGGCATAGGCGCGGGCCGTCCTGGCGTCCGGCAGGTCCGGCCGGGAGACGACCTCAACCAGGGGCACCCCGGACCGGTTGAAGTCGAGCAGGGTGGACCCAGCAGTGTGGATCCGACCGCCCTCGCCGGTGTGGATGCTCTTGCCCGTGTCCTCCTCCATATGGGCACGCTCGATTCGCACCCGGCGGCGTTCCCCATTGGCCTCGATTTCCAGCCACCCGTCCTTGCACACCGGCAGGTCGTATTGCGAGATCTGATAGTTCTTGGGCAGATCGGCGTAGAAGTAGTTCTTGCGGTGAAAGACCGAGTTCCGTGCCACCTCACAGTTGAGGGCGAGCCCGATCAGGGCGATCGACTCGATCGCCCTCTCGTTCGGGACCGGCAGGGCGCCGGGCAGTCCCAGACAGACTGGGCACACGCTCGTGTTGGGCTCCGCCCCGAAGCCGACCGCACATCCGCAGAACATCTTCGACTGGGTGCTCAACTCGACGTGGGTCTCGATCCCGATCACCGACTCCCAGCTCATGCCGCCACCAAGCCCGGCCGGGAAGTAAAGCCCGCCAGGCGCTCGACCTCGGCAGCCACTCTGAACATGGTCGCCTCTCCCAGCGCCGGCGCCATCACCTGGAATCCGATCGGCAAACCGCTGTCATCGAGCCCCACCGGCACCGAGACCGCCGGATGCCCTGCCAGGTTCGACGGGATCGTGCACACGTCGGACAGGTACATGGACAGCGGATCCTGGGTCTTGGCGCCCAGCCGGAATGCGGTGGTGGGGCTGGTGGGGGTGACGAGGACATCCACCTGCGAGTAGGCCCGGGCGAAGTCCTCGAGGACGAGGGTCCGTACCTTCTGGGCCTGGCCGTAGAAGGCGTCGTAATAGCCGGCCGACAACGCGTAAGTACCGAGCAGGATCCTGCGGGTGACCTCGGGCCCGAAGCCCTCGGCCCGGGTGCGGCCCATCATCTCCTCGACCGTCTCCCCTTCCACCCTGAGCCCGTAGCGCACCCCGTCGAACCGGGCGAGGTTGGCCGAGCACTCCGCCGGGGCGATCAAGTAATAGGCGGACAGAGACAGCGCCATCGTAGGAAGAGACAGCTCGGTCGCCTTCGCTCCCTCCTCTTCCAGTCGGGCCACCATGTCTGCGACCGCGGCCGCCACAGCAGGCTCGTACCCCTCGCCGGAGAACTCCCTCACGATCCCGATGCGGACTCCTTCAACTCCCAGTGTCAGCTCGGACCCGAAATCCGGCACCTCGCCGCGATAGGAGGTGGCGTCAGAAGGGTCATGGCCCGCCACCGCCGAGAGCAGAACGACGGCGTCGCCCACGGTCCGGGCGAGCGGCCCGATCTGGTCGAGCGATGAGGCGAAAGCGACCAGCCCGTACCTGCTGACCAGCCCGTAGGTGGGTTTGACACCGACCACCCCGGTCAGGGAGGCCGGCTGGCGGATTGATCCGCCGGTGTCGGAGCCGAACCCCCCAAGGGCCGAGCCCACCGCCACCGCCGCCGCCGAGCCGCCTGACGAGCCGCCCGGCACCCGCTCTGGGTCCCAGGGGTTGCGGGAAGGGCCGAAGGCCGAGTTCTCGGTTGACGAGCCCATGGCGAACTCGTCGAGGTTGGTCTTGCCGACCAGGACCGCCCCCGCATCCCTAAGGCGCGCTACCGCGGTGGCGTCGTACGGAGGCCGGTAGCCGGCCAGGATCTGGGAGGAACACGTGGTGGGGATGCCGCGGGTGCAGAAGTTGTCCTTGACCGCCACCGGGATTCCATGCAGAGGGCCACGATCGAAGCCGTCTCGCAGCTCACGATCGGCGGCGACGGCTGTAGCCCTGGCTCCCCCATGATCGATGTGGAGGTAGCAGTGGAGCTCGGCCTCGGTCAGGGCGGCCCGCTCGAGGACGTCCTCCACGAGCTGCACCGAGGTCAGTTCGCCCGCCCTCAGCTTGGCACCGGCCTCGAGAATGGTCAGATCAGCGTGGCTCATCGCTGGTCCAGAGCCGGTGGGACCACGAAGTAACCGTCGCGGGCGTCGGGTGCTGCAGCCAGGACCTCATCCCGGTCCAGGGAGGGGGCGACCTCGTCGGAGCGGAAGGCGTTGGTGAAGCCGAGGGGATGTGAGGTCGGCTCCACCCCTGCTGTGTCGATCTCCTGCACGCGGGCGGCGTGCTCGAGGATCACACCTAGCTGTGTGCGGTACCTCTCCAACTCGTCAGAGTCGAGCGCCAGTCGGGCGAGGCGCGCCACGTGAGCGATATCGATGTCGATCGGCATTAGAGGGATTGTAGGAAAGCGATCGTTGGCGTCTGCCAGGCCTTCCAAGCGTCTTCCAAGCAGAGCGGGTGATCGTCACGCCCATGAAACTCGTTGGGCTACTTGCGTTGGCTGTCCAGCTCGCCACAGCCTGTCAGACAGTGCAGGAAGCCACAACTACATCCCAAGTGGTCAAGGCCCCGGTGACCACAACCGCCGGCCCCACCGAGACCGTGGCAACGACAACCGAGATCACAAGCCCACAACCGCCTACAACTGTCGCCAGCGCGGCTGACCTGGTGCCGTTCGTCAACGAGGAGGACGGCTACAGCCTCCTGTTGCCCGAGTCGTGGGTTAGTTGGCCTAGATCTCGCCCCGGCGTCCGAACGTTCGGGGAGGGCAGCGGCATCATGACTTACGGATGGCCGGCGCTGGCCATCAGCATCGGCGACGCGGACGGCGCCATCCTCTTGTGCCTCGACGGGAACTGTGGACAGGAAGCCAAGGCAGTAAATCTGGTTGAGCTAGAAGCGGCAATGCTTTCGGTACTGCCGGACGAGAGCCCCTGGAAAAAAGCTGTTGATGGGACTGGGGGGTCCATTCCGGCCGAGGTCGAGCACGGCGACGACTGGGCGGGCTTCTACCAGGCCCACGATTGGCTTGGAGCCGAAGTCACTCTCGACGGCGGGCAAGTTCGCTTCCTGGTCCCGGAGCTGCCGGTGCTTCTGGTCGGCGGAGGCCATGGATGCTTGGGCTGCGCCGGCAAATTGTTCGTGTTGTCCTTTCAAAGTGAGAGACCCGTGGTGCTGGCCTTCGAGTGGTGGAACATCGAGTTTGACCGCCTTGGAGACGGGGAAGCCCTGGTGGCTGACATTCTCCAGAGCTTCCGGTTCCTCGACGAATAGGCGGCGCTGGTAACGGTCCAAAGTCCTCGTGTTGGCGAGTCGTCGCCGAGTTCTCGTCCTGCGATGGCTGCCAGTGTCATCAACGGCCACACCGTGTCGTTGATCAACCGGGAACTCACGTGTGGATAGATACACCGGTGGGGTCCTCGGCAGAAGGCTCACACAGCCGACTTGGAAATCGATGGACGCGATGTCTCGCCAGTCAGCCCTCAGCCGTCGTGTTCGCAATTCACCCCGAGATAGGTCTCGCACTCGGTAGGAGTCATCTCCCGAGTGACCAAGTTCTCGCCCAGGTCAACCAGGCGCTGGGTGTCGAGGTCGAACCTACGCAGAACATCGTCGGTGTACAGGAGGAAGGAGCCGTCGGGGCTGAAGGCGGATGTGACCCAGCCGGAGGGATTCCTCCCAATCGCCTCGCCTGCCGGCTCTCCCGTGGCAAGGTCATACAGCCATACGCGGCCCGAGGTCGAGCTCAGCGCCAAAACCCCGTATCGGCTGACATCGACATCCGCCACCAGAGTCGACCTGGTCTGAAACTCCCGCGCCGCCTGATCGAGCGATGCGCCGGCCAGCACCGACGGCAAGTCAAGGGCCCAGGCCCGGCCGTCTCCACCACCTCCGGCCAAGTAGCGGCCGGTGGGGTCGAAGGCGAGTTCCTCGGTGTACTCGAACACGGGTCCGATGACTCTCTCACC
>DATBMA010000012.1:0-11543 GCA_036555105.1 Acidimicrobiia bacterium | reverse complement strand
GAACCGGTCCGAGGTTGGTCCGTCGCATCGAGATGTAGTGGACCGTTCCCAGCTCGCCGCTCTCGAGCAGCCCTTTTGCCGCCCGAACCGCTGGGTTGAAGAGGAACACATGGCCGACCATGAGGGTGAGCCCGCCGGCATCGGCCAGCTCGCACAGCTCGAGGGCACCCGCCAGGGAGTCGGTGATCGGCTTTTCCACCAGCACGTGCTTGCCGGCGCGCAAAGCACGGCGGGCGAGGCCGTGGTGGGTGACGGTGGGCGTCGCGATGACCACCGCGGTGACTTCCGGATCGGTCAGGGCGGATTCGATGTCATCCGACATCGGCAGCTCGTGAAAGCGGGGGCGCAAGGCTTCCCGGCGGGCGGGATCGGGGTCGATCAGCCAGAGGACCCGGCAATCTGGGAGGTCGGAGAAGTTGCGGACGAGGTGTGGCCCCCACTGCCCCGCACCCACAACGGCGATCCCGACTGCCATGACCCTCCTCGCTAGTTCCTAACCCCCAACCGCAAGAGGAACAGCGGACGAAGGATCGACCACCAACCGGTGATCGGTCTCATCTTGGTCTGGCCCAGCTGCTTTGGTGGATAGATCTTGGTGACTGGTACTTCGACCACCTGGTGCCCGAGCTTGACCGCCTGATAAAGCAAATAGACCTCGAGCTCGTACTGGTCGAGCCAATTCTGGCCCAACTCGAGCTGTGGGTCCTTGAGCAGGGTGGCGGACACCGCCCGGAAGCCGTTGGTGGTATCGGTCATCTTGTGGCCTGTGAAAGCGCTGAACAGCCAGGGGTGGATGCGGGTCGCAAGCCGTCGGTAGGCGGGCATGTCACCGAAGTCGGTCGACTCCCGCGCCAGGTAGCGGGAGCCCTGAGCAAGGTCGGCGCCATTCACAATGGCGTCCAGCAGGCGGGGTATCTCCTCGGGAGCGTCCTTGTTGTTGCCGGCCACCACCACGACGACGTCATATCCCTCGGCCAGCGCCCGATCGAAACCGGCTCGGATGGCCGCTCCCACTCCCATGGTCCGGCCGAGGCTGATCACCTCCGCCCCGTTCGCCCTGGCGACCTCGGGCGAGCGGTCGGTGGAGCCGTCGTCGACCACCAGGACGAGGTCGACGACATCCCGCGGCATCCGGGAGACGACAGGCCCGATCTTGGACTCCTCGTCGAGTACCGGCGCCATCGCCATGACGCGCATTCCCTTGTACATCTGAAGGTTTCTTCGGCCGGTTCCGGTGGCTGGTTGACAGGCGGCGCTCAGCCGACCGCCTGAGTCATCTGTCGCAGCTCGCGCTTGAGCTCATTGACCTCGTCACGGAGCCGGGCGGCGTACTCGAATCTGAGCTCCTTGGCGGCCTCGTGCATCTCCTCCTCGAGCGAGAGGATCAGGCGGGTGAGGTCGTTGTCGTTGAGGTCGAGCGGGCGCCGGGGTTGTACTTCTCGCTTGCGCCGGTCGCCCGCCGGAGCCTCGGAGGAGACCAGCTCGAGGATGTCTGAGACCTTCTTCCGCACGGTCTGGGGGTCGATGCCCCGATCCTCGTTGTAGATCTCCTGCAAGTGGCGGCGCCGGTTGGTCTCGTTGATCGCCCGCTGCATGGAGTCGGTTACCTGGTCCGCGTACATCACCACCTGGCCGTCGACATTGCGGGCTGCCCGGCCGATGATCTGGATGAGCGAGGTCTCCGAGCGGAGGAAGCCCTCCTTGTCTGCGTCGAGGATCGCCACCAGCGATACCTCGGGCAGGTCGAGGCCCTCCCGCAGGAGGTTGATCCCGACCAGAACGTCGAACTCGCCGAGCCGGAGGTCGCGGAGGATGGCTACCCGCTCGAGGGTGTCGACCTCGGAATGCAGGTAACGGGCCCTCACCCCCATCTCCAACAAATAGTCGGTCAGGTCTTCGGCCATCTTCTTGGTGAGGGTGGTGACCAAGACACGCTGGGATCGGCTCGCCCGCTCCCTTATCTCATGTAGCAAGTCGTCGATTTGGCCGCGGGTCGGCTTGACGATGACCTCGGGGTCGACCAGGCCGGTGGGCCGGACGATCTGCTCGACCACCTGCTGGGACCGCTCGAGCTCGAACCGCGATGGGGTTGCGGAGAGGAAGACCACCTGGCCTGCCTTCTCGAGCCACTCGTCGAACCTGAGCGGCCGGTTGTCCATCGCCGAAGGGAGGCGGAAGCCGTGCTCGACCAGGACCTCCTTGCGGCTCCGGTCGCCTTCGTATTGCCCTCCGATCTGGGGGACGGTCACATGCGACTCGTCGATGATGGTCAGGTAGTCGTCGGGGAAGTAGTCCAGCAGGGTGTATGGAGCCTCCCCCGGTGAGCGGTCGTCGAGGTACCGCGAATAATTCTCGATCCCGGAGCAGAAGCCGACTTCCCGCAGCATCTCCAGGTCGTACGAGGTCCTCATGCGGAGGCGCTGAGCCTCGAGCAGCTTTCCCTGACCCTCCAGTTGGGCGAGACGCTGCCCCAGTTCCTCCTCGATGCCGGCGATGGCCTTGACCATTCGCTGCCGCTCCGTCACGTAGTGGGTGGCAGGGAAGATGAAGGACTCCCTCAACTCGCCGAGCACCTCCCCGGTGACAGGGTTCATCTGCAGCATCCGCTCGATCGTGTCACCGAAGAACTCGACCCTGGTGATGGTCTCTTCGTATGCCGGGAGCACGTCGAGGGTGTCACCCTTCACCCTGAACTTGCCGCGCACGAGCGACACCTCGTTCCGCTCATACCCAATGTCCACCAGACGCCGTACGGCTGACTGCATCGGGTAGTCGACTCCCTGCACCAGGCGCAGCAGCTGGCCTTGATACTGCTCAGGAGAGCCGAGCCCATAGATGCATGAGACCGAAGCAACGATGATCACGTCCTTCCTCACCAGCAGCGCCGAGGTGGCGGAGTGGCGGAGGCGATCGATCTCGTCGTTGATCGTCGCGTCTTTCTCGATGTACGTGTCGGTCTGCGGTAGGTAGGCCTCCGGCTGGTAGTAGTCGTAGTAGGAGACGAAGTACTCCACCCGGTTGTCGGGGAAGAAGAGGCGGAACTCGTTGGCCAGCTGGGCGCCGAGTGCCTTGTTGGGGGCGATCACGATCGTCGGCCGCTGCACCGCCTCGATCGTCCAGGCGATCGTCGCCGACTTCCCGGAGCCGGTAATCCCCAGGAGGGTCTGGAAGCGATCTCCCCGGTCCACACCCTCGGCCAGGGCGGCGATCGCGTTGGGCTGATCTCCCGCCGGGGCGAAATCGGACTGGACCTTGAAGACGGGCACCGGCCAATTGTACGAACGGACTGGGACACGCGGTCCGGCCTTCGTCGTAGCATCACCGGGTCGGAAGGTCTTGTTGGCGCAGTATCCGATCGAGATCATCCTTCTGCGGCAGTGGGCCGGCTATTTGTCCGTGCCGATCTGGATCACCGATCCGGACGGGAACCTGGTCTATTTCAATGAGTCGGCCGAGAAGATGATGGGGGTGAGCTTCGACGACAGCGGCGAGATGCCGCCGGCCGAGCTGCTCGAGACCTTCAGCATCACCGACGCGGCGGGCGATCCGATCGAGTTCCATGACCTCCCCCTCGTCATCGCCCTGACCACGCACAAGCCCGCTCATCGCCATATCCGTGCCCGGAGCGCCGACGGCGATCCGCTCGATCTCCAGGTCACCGCCCTGCCGGTAGAGGGGGAGGGCGGCCGCCACCTCGGGGCGATGGTGGCGTTCTGGGAGGCCTCGGAGTGAGGGTCACCTTTTGGGGCACCCGCGGCTCCCTGGCCAGGTCGGGCCCTTCAACCGTCAGATACGGGGGGGACACCGCCGCGGTCGAGGTCCAGGCGGACGACGGATCCACACTCTTCCTGGATGCGGGATCCGGCATCTCCCGTGCCAAGCCTCCCACCAACGGCCGGGTGGACGTTTTGCTCACCCACCTCCACATGGACCACATACAGGGCCTCGGGTTCTGCAAGCCATTGTTCGACCCTGCGCTCGAGTCGCACATCTGGGGCCCCTCCTCCACGACCATGGCCCTCGACGAGCGCCTGGGCCGCTACCTGTCGCCACCCCTGTTCCCGGTGAGGCTGCGAGACCTCCCACGGGCGAAGGTGCACGATCTGGCCCCGACCACCATCGAGATCGGCCCTTTTCGGATAGTCGTCGACCTGATCTGCCATCCCGGTCCCACCCTGGGCTACCGGATCGAGGACGAAGCCGGGGGATCGATCGCCTACTTGCCCGACCACGAGCCCGCCCTCGGGACCCGCAGGTTCCCGATCGCTCCGGCGTGGACCTCAGGCCATGCCCTGGCCGAGGGCGTGGATGTCCTCATCCACGATGCCCAGTACACCGATGCCGAGTATCAGGAGCGGGTGGGTTGGGGCCACAGCGCCTTCGCCCAGACCGTGGCGTTCGCCCAGCAGGCCGGCGTGAAGACCCTGGTGCCTTTCCACCATGACCCCGACCACTCCGACGACTTCCTTGACCACATGTTCGAGGAGGCGATCGTTGGCCCGTTGCAGATGGTGGCGGGGCGCCAGGACATCACGATCGAGGTCTGAGCAGGAGAACCGGGCCATTTGCCCAGGTCCGGGTTGTGCCTGCGATCGACTAACCTGATACCCGTCGGACCCCGGTCCTAGACCGGGTGGGTGCTTCGCAGCTGGAGGCTGGCGTCGCACGGCAGGTCCAAGCATCTTGGACCCGATCAAGCAGACAGAGCCCAAGCCTCCATTCCGTGTGAGGAGCATCAATGAAGATCTATGTGGGCAACTTGCCCTTCGACTGCGATTCAGCCCAGCTCTCCGAGCTGTTCGCGCCCCATGGTGAGGTGACGTCGGCTCAGATCATCACCGACCGCGACACCGGCCGCAGCCGGGGGTTCGGGTTCGTGGAGATGGGTGACGAGGAGGGTCGCGCCGCCATATCCGCCCTTGAAGGCCGGGAGATGGGTGGTCGCAGCCTGACCGTCAACGAGGCCAAGCCTCGCGCCGACCGCGGCGGGCGCCCCTCCACCGGGCGCAGCGGTAACCGCCCCCAGCAGTCGCGCTGGTGAGCGGCCAGGACGAGTACGTCCGTATGCGGGGAACCGTCATCAAGGCCGAGCGCAACGCCAGGTTCAGGGTTGCGGTCGAAGGAGGCTTGGAGGTGACGGCGGGTACGGCTGGACGGATGCGGCGCGGCCGCAAGATCAAGATCCTGCCGGGCGACCTGGTCGACATCGAGGTGTCCAGCTATGACCCCACCAAGGGGCGCATCGTGTGGCGCCACCGGGCGGACGCTCCGCCCCCCCTTCCTATCGACTGACCCGAGGCCTTTCGAGGCCTTAACGGCTGCCTAACAGTTGGGGCTGATACTGAGCCCAGCCAGGAAGGAGAGCCATATGCGCAGGTTGATCATCGGGGCCGCGACCGTCGGCGCCCTCGTCACCGGTGGGGTGGTGGGAGCGGCAGTGGCGGCGCCTGCCCCGCGAGTCGGCCAGACCGAAGAGACGACCACAACGACCCCTGCCACTGCCAAGCATGATCGTGAAGGCGTCATCGCCGAAACCCTTGACCAGCTCGCCGAGGATGGGGTCATCACCCAGGATCAGGCAGACGTGGTGCTCCAGGCGCTGACAGACGCCTTGGCGGACGAAGTCAGGGCCCACCCGTTCCGCCGGGGGCTCGGGTTGGGCTTCAGGCTCGGCACGCTTCTCGATGATGGCGTGATCACGGCGGAGGAGCTTGCCCAGCTGCCGGAGAATCACCCGCTCAAGGATTCCGACGGTCCGCTGGCCGGAGCCCTGGAAGATGGGCAGATCACGACCGAGGAATTGCGGGAGGCATTTCGGGGCCTTGGTCCCGGCCCTACGCCCAGGTTTCTGGGCAGGCTTGGCTTGGGGCTGCGGCTGGGAGCGCTGCTCGACGATGGTGTGATAACCCAGGAGGAGATCGACCAGCTACCGGAGGGCAGTTTTCTCAAGGACCCCAATGGCCCGGCGGCCGAATATCTCGACGACGGACAGCTGACCCTCGATGAGTTGAAGGAGCTGTGGCAGGGGCGTAGATAGGCTGGCCAGTGATGGAGCCGCCCGAGCGCTTGGAGGCGATTGCCTCCTCCCTCTCGATCGGCTCCGCCCGCCATCACGTCTTTCTCTGCGCCGAGCAGACGAACCCCAAGTGCTCGACCTTTGAAGAGTCTTCGAAGGTATGGAAGTACCTGAAGGCCAGGCTGAAAGAGCTCGACCTGGCTTCCGCTCCTCCGGCCTGGAAAGGCGATAGCGGCGCCGAGGCCACCCCGGCCGAGCCCGGGCGGGGGTCGGTCCTCCGATCCAAGGTCGACTGCCTCCGAGTGTGCGAACAGGGGCCGATCTGCGTGGTGTATCCGGAGGGCACCTGGTACCACGGGGTTACCGTTGAGGTGATGGAGGAGATCATCCAACAGCATCTGGTCGAGGGGAACCCTGTCGCGGCCCACTCGTTTGCGGTCGGAGACCTCGACCCATGAGGTGGCTGACCAGGCTTCTATGGGCCATCGTCGCCTGGCGATTCCTCGGCCCGGTCCTCGTGCCGCGCTTTCCCGCTCCGCAAGAGCACCCGTGGCGCATCCCGGGCCGGACCATCTTCGTGGGCGACCGCGAGTTCCTTGTGAGGGAGATGGGCGACTCGGGAAGCCCGGTCGTCCTGATTCACGGCCTCGGCGGGTCCTCGCTTGCCGAGTGGTACAGGGTGGCCCCGATGCTGGCCGAGCGCCATCGAGTCGTGATGATCGACCACAGGTCACATGGCCTTTCCGCCGTCGAGCGGAGCCGTTATGAGGTGGAGGAGGCGGCTGACGAGCTGGCAGCTGTCCTCGACCTCCTCGGGATTCGAGAGGCCGGCGTCATCGGCTACTCGATGGGAGGGGCACTGGCCTTGGCACTTGCCCATCGCCGCCCTGACCTGGTGGCCAAGCTCGGGCTGGTCGCCACCATGGCTGCCCATCCCGACACCTGGCGCTGGGTGAGGACGGTCGGCACTTACCTGCAGCGCGGATGGGAGCGTCTCACCGGGCTGGGGGCAGCGGAGGTGCGGTCGAGCTACCTGCTCAAGGTCGGCGCCGTCGAGCAGCGGCATTCCCGCTGGCTTTGGGACGAGTCCCATCGACGCGACCCGGATGCCTATGCGGAGGCCGCTCTGGCCTTGTTCCGCTTCGATGCCCGGCCGATCCTCGACGAGGTGCTGCAGCCTTCGTTGGTGGTCATCCCCACCAATGATCAGCTGGTTCCCCCTCCGTGGCAGTACCAGTTGGCGTCCGGGTTGAAGGACGTGATGGTGGTGGAGATCGATGGAGCCAGGCATGAACTGCCTTGGACCCATGCTGAACTACTCGCCCAAGCGGTCGAGGATCTATTGGCTTCCTGAGAAGGCCTCTAGATGGTGTCTTCGCTGAAGTAGCGCCAGACCAGGAAGCCCAGGCCCAGCACCACCAGGACGAGAAGCAGCTTCTTCACTACACCTCCTGCATCCATCCTAGGCGTCGTCGATCTGGTTGCCGGCGGCGCCCCCCCAGGGTCAGCTGAGGCTCTCGGCCAGTTGGTGGTGAGGCTCCAGCGCAAATGCGAGGGCATCGCGAGGGTCCATCGCCGCCCCTGTGCGGCGGGCCTCCCGCAGGGCGGGATCGTGGCTTTCGGCAGACACCCCGGACTCGCTGAGCGCCGCATCCATCATCGCCCACCGCTTGACACCCAACTTGGCACGCGTGGCGTCGGCGCTGCCGAGGGCGGTCAAGGCCCGCACCGGGTCCCCCTCGACGAAGGAGCAGAGCGCTGCCACTTCCAGGCACCCCGCCAGCTCTTCGAGGCTCTGCAGTCGATCGATGGCATCGGACGCCTCGTCGAAGCAGGCATGGGCCTCCACTAGTCGACCGGCGACCACGTAGGCAGCGGCTGCCTGGCTCAGGCACTGAACTATCAGGGAGTCGTTTTGCAGGAGCCGGGCGACTTCGAGGCCTTCCATCTGATACGAGACGGCGGCATCGGCGTCGCCCTCCATGATCGCCACCGATCCGCGCGACGACAGGACCCAGCCCAAAACGAATAGTTCCCCGGTCTCTCGCGCCACATCGATCGCACGATCGAGGTGCTTGACGATCTCCGGATCGGACACGCTGGAGGCAGCAAGGCTGGCCGAGACCATCATCCGCGCCCAGGCCTCACTGGCGCCGTCGCCGGCCTCCACCGCCACCTCGATCGCCCTGAGCCCGTAGGGGAGTGCCTTGTCGTGCTGACCCATCTCCATGAGCAGTCCGGCCGTTATGAAGTTCACCTTCGCCCGAACCGGCAGCGGGAGGGTGGCCTCCGCCTGATACAGGATCTCCACTCCATCCGCAACTTCCTTGAGATGGTTCCGCTGCCATGCGTAGATCCATGCTCCGATGGCGATTTGGGCCGCCGCTTCGAACTTCCCCTCCGCCAGAAGCCACTCGGAGGCAGCGCCGATGTCTGGCCAATCGTCGTCAAGCCGGTTCAGAGTCTCGGCGTGCCGCTCGTCGCGCAGGCCGGGCTCGGCTGCGGACACGACGCCGATCTCGTAGGCGGCGTGCCGGTCCCGGATGAGTGACTCCTCCTCCGGCGCGGTCGCCAGCATTTCGCGGGCGAACTCCCGGATCACCGAGAGCATCGACATCCGCCCGTTCGGCTCGATGTGGATGAGGCTCTGGTTGACCAGGCTCTCCAGGGCAGACAGCACGTCTTCCACCTCGGAGTCGGCGCCGACGAATTCGGCGGCCTCGAAGCTCCACGGGGCAACGAACACCCCGAGGCGGCGGAAGAGGGTTTGCTCGGTGGGACCGAGCATCGAGTGGCTCCACTCGATCGTGGCCCGCAGGCTGCGCTGGCGGGTGGGAACGTCACGGGCGGCGGAGGCGAGATCGAGGGAGGCATCGAGCCTGCCTACGAGCGCCTCCGGGGAGAGCACTCTGGTGCGGGCTGCGACGATCTCGATCGAGAGCGGGAGCCCGTCCAGCCGTCGGACCAGCTCGCTCACGGCGGCGGCCGATGCGTCGTCGACGACGAAATCGGGCCGGACCGCTCGGGCCCGCTCCACGAACAGCCTCACCGCAGGAGCCTGGGAAATGTCGGCCGGAGTGGTCAGGGAGGGGTCTGGCACCTCCAGCGGCGTCACCTTGAACTCATACTCCGAGGGGAGGCCCAGCGGGGCCCGGCTGGTGACGAGGAAGTCCACGCCCGGGAGCTGAGTAAGCAGGTTGGCGACATCACCCGCTGCCGCCAACAGCCGTTCGAATCCGTCGATGACCATCAGGATCCTGCGGCTACCGAGATGGTCCACGATGGCATCTCCCCAATCGGAGTTGGTGTCGCCCGGGACTCCCAGGGCGGCGGCGGCGGCCGGCAAGACCTGGGCGGCCTGATTCTTGGTAGTGAGATCGACGAAGACGACACCATCGGGATAGGAGGGGTCGAGGAAGCCCGCAATGGCGACGGCCAGGCGGGTCTTGCCGACGCCACCCGGCCCGGTGAGCGTGACCAACCGGTCTCGCTTCTCCGTGAACCGCCGGGAGACGTTCGCCAGATCCGCCTCCCGTCCGATCAATGACGTCATGTCGCTCGGGAGGCTGACCTGTCGCGGCCGGGCCTTGGGTGCCGGGAAGGCGCTGGGCAGGTCGGCTGCATCCATCTGGAACAGGTGCTCGGGCCGGCTCAGCCCCTTCATCGCGAACCATCCGAGATCACGCCATGCGTACGGCTCAGACTCGACCAGGACCTTGCTCGCCTCCGAGAGCAGCACCTGACCGCCCCAGGCGGCGGCTGTGATCCGAGCCGTCCGATGCACGTCCAACCCTGTGTAGTCGCGCCCGATCAGCGTCGGTGTGCCGGTATGGACGCCCATCCGGATCCTCACCACGCCTCCGGCCGGCCAGTCAGCCTGGCCGTAGCTGGCCTGGGCCTCCAGCGCTGCCCGGACCGCCGACCGCGCTTGCGGGAATGCGGCGAAGATGCCATCCCCCTCGGAACCGAATACGACGCCTCCGTTCCTTGTCACCGACTCCGCCGTGAGGCGCCGGTAGGTGGCCAACATCGAGCCGTATGTGTCGGCGAGCTTCTCCAGCAGCTTGGTTGCGTCCTCGACGTTGGCGAAGAGGAAGGAGACCGTGCCGGTGGGGAGAGAGTCGGCAGGGCGTGGCGGGTCAGCGGCTGCCTGCTCGGACCCCACCATGGCCAAGAGAGTACTCAGTAGCAAGTATCACGTACCTAGACCGGAGCCTTCGTGAAGCGGCACTCGGGCTGCGCACTCGCGAGGTCCGGATGCCTCGAAGTCTCACCGTGCGACCGTGAGACCGTGAGACCGTGCGACCGTGCGACGTGAGACGTGAGACGTGAGACGTGAGGCCCGAGGCTCACGAAGTGAGACTCGACTCGTGGTGGCGGGCGAGGGCGAGAGCCAAGGCGTCGTGCGGCCGCATGGCCGCCCCGGCCTGCTTGGCCTTGCGCAGCTCGGGGTCCATGCTCTCCATTGCCATGGCGGTCTCGCCGATGATCATCTCCACCGTTGCCCATCGGCTGATCCCGCTGCGGGCCCGCGAAGCCTCAGCCGCTCCCAGTGCGGTCATCGCCCGCACCGGGTCCTCCTCGAGGAATGCCAGCCAGGCGGCGGCGTCGAGGTGATACGCGATGATCTCCAGGCTCTGCAGCCGCCCGACCGAGTCGCCGGCGTCGAGGAGCGATTGGCGAGCACCGGCCAGATCGGCTCCCAGGATCTGAGTGATCGCAAGCTGGCTCAACGCCTGAGCGATGAGAGGGTCACTGTCGAGACTACGCGCCAGCCGTAGGCACTCAGAGTGCCAGTGGAGCGAGGCTGGGATATCCCCGGCGAGGCCGAAAATCGAACCACGGAAGCTGTAGGCGTAGGCAAGCAGGAACGGGTCACCCTCCTGTTCTGCCAAGGTCACCGATGCCTCCACATGCTCGCCGATCTCAGGGTCGAGCGCATCGAGGCCTGCCAGTCCGGCGGCGAGCATCATGTGAGCCCAAGCCTCGGTGGCAGGTTGGCCTGCCTCGATTGCAGTCTCGATAGCACGTCGTCCGTAGGGCACCGAGCGGGCGTGTTCGCCCATTTCTGCATACATGCCGGCGGCAACGAACTGAAGCCGGGAGCGCAGGGGCGGATCGAGCTCCATATCGTGCTCGTATATCTGGGCCGCCTTCACGGAGAGGGAGGCGAGTTGGTTCAGCTGCCAGCTGAAGACCCAGGTGTTGGTGACGATCGATGCGGCGATGTCGAACCTGCGCCGATCGATCGCCCAGTCCATTGCCGACAGCTCGTTGCGCCAGTCACGGCCAAGGCTGGCAAACGTGTCCCGCTGGCGCGAGTCCCGCAGAGCAGGCTCCGCCGCTTCGGCCAGCTCCACGAAGAACCGGGCATGGCGGCTGCGGATCTCCTCGGCCTCCGGCATGGTGGACAGCCGCTCTTGGGAGAACTCCCTGATCGGGCTCAGCATGTGCATACGGCCATCCGGTTCGAGCTGGAGCAAGCTCTGTGCGAGCAACGACTCGAGGCCGGCCAGGGTGCCCCCCA
>DATBMA010000061.1:0-2686 GCA_036555105.1 Acidimicrobiia bacterium | reverse complement strand
GGCTCGGGTGGGCGGGATGGTCGGGCCGGCACGGTCGCAGTGGCCGGCAGGATGGGAGGGGTGGCCCCGATCCCTCCTGCCGTGGGGGAGGTGCTGGTCATGGTGCTTGCTCCAGTCGTCAGGTTCGGGTCGGTCCGCGATGAAGCGGGAATCCTCAGCTGGCCCTTGTAGAGCAGGAACCCGATGACTACCAGGGCCACCGCCCACAAGAGATCGCCGCGAATGAAAGGGATGCGATCGAGGACGATGACCGCGGCGATCGCCAGGAGGCCGATCCCCAGCCAGCCCTGCCACGATCCGACCTGGGAGAGCAGTCGCTGGGCGGGGGTGTCGGGCTCGTCTTCCGACCTGATCAACAGCCAGCCTGCGGCATAGAGGAACAGGCCCAGGCCGCCCGTGAAGGCGAGCACCACGAAGATGATCCTCACCAGCATCACCGGCAGGTTGAAACGGATGGCTAGGGCCGCGGCCACTCCGGCAATGGCCCGCCCCTCCCGCGGCCGGGTCATCTCCGGCATTTGTGTGGTCGTCTCTGATTCCATCTCCCCAGCATGAGGGAGCCACCGGGCCGGCGCCATCGGGGACTTCCCGTGGACATCCCTGAGACCCTGGGGGTGCATAGGGGTTTTCACCCATTGCCTGGTTGGTCGGGAAGGTGAGAACATGAGGCGTGGTGGAAGCTGTCCCCGAAGCCGTGATCGCTACCCGGCCCCGTCTACACCGCCGCGCCCACGGGCGGGTGGTGGCGGGGGTGGCCGGAGGGTTGGCCGACCGCATGGGGGTCGGTGACGGGTACGTGCGGGCTGCATTTGTGGTTCTGGCCGCGATCTGGGGGTTCGGGGTCTTCCTCTACGTCATCCTGTGGATCGTCACCTTCGAGCGGGTTGCGGACGAAGAACCGCGCCAGGCCGAGCTCAACCAGGTGCTCGGCATCGCAGCGCTCTTTCTCGGTTTTCTGTTCATCCTCAAGTCACTCGGTCTTTGGCCCTCTGGGGCGGTGGTGCCGGTGGTGACGGCTGTGTCTTTCGGCCTGGCCGCCTTGTGGGACAAAGGGGCGCCGCTGCCGCGCATATTCGGTGGGGAGGGCGAGACCCGTCCGCGGGCGGGTCGTGTATTTGTTGGCCTCATTCTCCTGATCGGAGGCCTGGCATTCACCCTCAACTCGATCCAGGCCGTCGCAGACTTCGGCCAGGTGGTGCTGGCCGTCCTGGTCACCGGGCTCGGCCTCGGGCTGACGATGGGCCCATGGCTGGTGCGGCTTGGCAACGACCTTGGCCGTGAGCGGCGCGAGCGCATCCGCCAGGAGGAGAGGGCGGAGATGGCGGCTCACCTCCACGACTCGGTGTTACAGACCCTCGCCCTCATCCAGCGGACCGACGACCCCAAGAGGATGTCGACCCTGGCCCGTGCCCAGGAACGCGAGTTGCGGGCTTGGCTGTACGAGCGGGCCCCCGTCGACCGCGGCGATCTGGTCTCCACCGCCCTGCGGGCAGCGGCCGACAGGGTCGAGCACGACCATCACGTCCCAGTAGAGGTGGTGACGGTCGGGGACTTGGAGATGGGCAAGGCCGGTCAGGCATTGGCGGGAGCGGCCGCCGAGGCCATGGTCAACGCCGCCAAGCACTCTGGCGCCGATCGGGTGTCCGTGTACCTCGAGGTGGAGGACGAGCGCGCCGACCTGTGGGTCAGCGACCAAGGGTCAGGTTTCTCGACCGAGGACGTCGGGTCGGACCGGCGGGGCATGTCCCACTCGATCGTCGATCGGATGGTGCGCAACGGCGGCCAGGCCGAGGTCACCTCCAGGCTCGGCGAGGGCACCGAAGTGCATCTGTGGTTCGAGGGGGCCAGGGCATGAGCCGGGTCTTCCTGGTAGACGACCACCGCCTCTTTCTGGCCGGCGTCAAGTCGGAGCTGTCGTCCGAGGAAAACCAGATCGAGGTGGTGGGCGAGTCCTCGGACGTCGACGAGGCCATCGCCGCGATCCGGGAGACCATCCCCGAGGTGGTGCTGATCGACGTCCACATGCCCGGAGGCGGGGGCCTGGCCGTGATCGAGAACGTGGCCGCGACCCACCCTGACATCAAGTTCCTGGCGCTGTCGGTTTCGGACGCTGCCGAGGACGTCATCGCCATGATCAGGGCAGGGGCCCGAGGCTATGTGACCAAGTCGATCGCCCCCACCGAGTTGATCGAAGCCATCGAGCGGGTGCAAGCTGGCGACGCGGTGTTCTCGCCCCGGCTGGCCGGGTTCGTGCTCGATGCCTTCGCAGGTGCCATCCCCGCTCCCAACGACCCGGAGCTCGATCAACTCACTTCCCGCGAGAAGGAAGTGCTGCGCTTGATCGCCCGCGGCTACTCCTACAAGCAGGTGGGCCGGAAGCTGGAGATCTCGGTCAAGACCGTCGAGAGCCATGTCTCCGCGGTCCTCCGCAAGCTGCAGCTGACCAGCCGTTACGAGCTGGCCCGCTGGGCCACCCACCGCCGGATGGTCTGACCAGGCCTGCCGTCTCGGGGCCGCGGGTGTCGGGGTACCCTCGCCCGATGAAGATGAGCGAAAGTCTCGAAACTGCGTATAGCGATCAGATCACCCTGGAGCTCGAGTCTTCGATCGCCTATCTGCAGCTCGCCGCCTGGTTCGACGGTGAGAACCTTCCGGGAATGTCGCGCTGGATGGCCCTCCAATCGGA